>REBZ01000060.1 GCA_007692495.1 Alkalicoccus sp. | reverse complement strand
TTCCAACCTGCGGGCGGAAGAAATTAGCTGAGGCCGGCCCGCCCGGAAAGCGTCCCCGGAAGGCGCAAGCAGGAAACCGTCTATCTATACATAAAAAACACTTTATCAACAGCCTGCAATCCCATCGGTCAAGGACCGGCGGGATGGTTTCTGTGTGAATTTATGTCTCATGCTTTAATGATCTCAAAAAAGCTTAGTAAAGGGGAGGAGGGCCGGCAATTCTACCGTCTTACCGTGGAATCCTGACGCTTCCACCCGGAAATAGTTCCAACCTCTCCTGGAATTGTGTCCGTCTCCTCATTATTTCTTCTAAATAAGCATAATACTTTCATATGGTAGTGCTTTTCTGCCGACTTTCCTCGTAATTCCACCAACTTTAAAAGGGCAGTCCGAGGATGCTTCAGATCTCCTCCAGGCTAAGCTGATTTTCTCTAACGATAATACAGCCTTCCATAAAAAAACCTTCCTGCCGGCCGGCAGGAAGGTTTTTTGAGTCATGCATAGTTTTTAGGAATCTCGTCCTTCGATGGCATCTACGACTTTGTCAGCTGCACTCTGGCTGGACATCGGGTTTTGGCCGGTCACAAGACTGCCGTCCCGGACAGAAAAGTCCGTCCAGTTGTCGCCGCCTGCAAACACAGCTCCTTTTTCGCGGAGTGCTGTTTCAAGTAGGAACGGCACAGCGTCCTGAAGGCCCATGTCGCGTTCTTCGGCGTCCGTAAAGGCACTCACTTTCTTGCCTTTTACGAGCGGAGTACCGTCTTCATACGTCGCGTGGACGAGTGCGGACGGTCCGTGGCACACGGAACCGATGACTTTGTCACTGGAAGCGTGGGCACGGAGCACCTGCTGCAGCAGGCCGTTTTCCGGAAAGTCAAAGACAGTACCGTGACCGCCTGGAAGGAATACAGCATCGTAGCCGGCGGAAACGTCTTCTTCCGACAGTTTGTCTGTATTCGTCAGTTTGGCCTGGGCTTCCTGCCATTCCAGTTTTTCTTCTTCCGGCAGGCTGTTCGGATCAAGCGGAACCTGCCCGCCTTCGATACTTTTTACAATGACGTCGTAGCCGGCCTGTACAAAAGTAACGTACGGTGCGGCATACTCTTCGAGCCACAGTCCGGTATCGTTTCCGGCAATTTTATCTGCACTTGTTACAACCATTAATACTTTTTTACTCATAGGAAAAGACCTCCTTGAAAAGTTCGTACAATCATTACAAAGGTGGAAATTCCCCTTTATTGGAGGCGTTAAACCTATTGGTTCTGACGCACCGGATGGATGCGCTGATCAAACTCTCTTTTGATTCTTTCCCGGACAGCGTCATTGGAGGCAACTTCCCACGCTGTAAGTGCGAGTGCAACGGCCCCTGTCATCATCCCGTCAAAGCCTTCTCTGCTGAGGGCTGCCTCCCGGAAAGCATCCGTATGAGCGGAAACCGGGCGGCGCGTAATCTGTACGTAGGGATGTATCGATGGACAGCGCTGGCTGACATTCCCCATATCGAGTGATCCGCTGCCTTTTTCTTCTTCATGAATGGACTCCGGCGGCACACCGAGTGTGTGCAGCTGTGCGGTGAACACGCTGGACAGCGCTTCGTTTGTTTTCATGTCGTCATAGGAATATTCGTAGTTGGTGATTTCGAGCCGGGCACCGGTGGCAAGCGCAGCGGCACGGGCACAGTTTTTAACTTTTTCAGATATCGGGTCGACTGTTCTGCGGGTTTCTGCCCGGACGTAAAACCGGGCAGAAGCAAATTCCGGGACGATGTTGGCCGCGCTTCCTCCTTCCGGTATCACACCGTGAATTCGTACGTCCGGCGTTACGTGCTGCCGGAGGGCGTTAATGCCGTTGAACGTCTGAATAACCGCGTCCAGGGCGTTAATGCCTTCCTCCGGCGCAGCAGCGGCGTGGGCGGGCCTCCCGTAAAAAGAAAACTCCAGAGCGTCCATCGCAAGTGATGAACCGCTTTTTACGTAATCTGAGGACGGATGGGCCATTAAAGCAGCATCAAGGTGGTCGAACATCCCGGCATCTGCCATCGTAACTTTTGCGCCGTTCGTTTCTTCCGCAGGGGTCCCGTAAACGTAAACAACCCCGCCGCATTCTTCCAGTCCTGCAGCGAAAGCTATGGCAGCAGCTGCACCCTGGGTACCGATAAGGTTATGGCCGCAGGCGTGTCCGAGCCCGGGAAGTGCATCGTACTCGCACATAAATCCGATGTGGGCGCCCGGCAGCCCGGAATCTTTTTTCGCAGCAAAAGCAGTAGCAGGCTGTCCTTCGAGGTTCTGCTCGATTTCGAAACCGTGGTCCCTGAGAAGGGAGACGAGCTTGTCCGCTGCCTTGAACTCTTCCTTGCCGAGTTCGGGGTTATGCCCGATGTACTGGCTTACTTCGTAAAATACAGGCCGGTTTTCCTCCAGCTTTTTTCGTATCGCTTCTCTCACACGGCAACGCTTCCTTTCTCCAAATAAAATCGTATGATCCTACTTTAACGCAGAGGGAGGAAGGAAACAACTTGCAGTACAGCGGTTTCCATATAAAGGTATTTTTAGGATTGACAGAAAAATTGGTAGGATTCTTTAAAAAACAGGGTATAATATAAATTATTAAGAAAAATCCGAAAATTCACCCAGAAATGAGGCGAAGTTTATGCTCCAGAACTATCCTTCTTCTTCTTTTTACGATGAAATGGTGGCGGAGAGCAGTAAAGTCCGCCCGCACTACGAAAAATTTTACCGCATCCTGCAGAAACTGGCGGATGACGAGCTGCTCGAAAAGCACGAAACAGCCCAGCTGAGTTTTCTGCGCCAGGGGATTACCTTTACGGTCTACCACGAAGACGGGGGAACCGAGCGTACGATGCCGTTTGATTTTATTCCGATTATCATTCCGGCTGAGGACTGGGAAAAGATCGAAACAGGAATAAAACAGCGCGTAAAGGCGCTCAATTATTTTCTGGAAGACATTTATAACGAAAAAAAGATATTGAAAGACGGAGTCGTTCCGCGTGATCTGATTGAAAATAACCAGTACTATTACGAACAGCAGGCAGGAGGTCTGAACCTTCCCCACCGGAATCATATTTACCTGGCTGGAATCGACCTTATCCGGGATGGGAACGGCGTCTACCGCGTGCTGGAAGACAACCTGCGTAATCCTTCCGGCCTGTCCTATGTATTTCAGAACCGCTTTGTGATGCGGAAAGTATTCCCGGAATTTTTCCTGGAACATGATATACGGACGCTGGAACATCAGTTTTCCCACCTGTACCAGGCACTGCTGAACCACGTTCCGGCCAATTCACTTTCCCCGGACAACCCGACTGCAGTGCTGCTGACACCGGGAATGTACAACTCCGCCTATTACGACCACGTCTTTCTCGCCCAGCAGATGGGAATAGAGATGGTGGAAGGGCAGGACCTGCTCGTCAAAAATGACATCGTCTATATGAAAACGATGCGGGGTCTGCAGCGGGTGGATATTATTTACCGGCGCATAGACGATGACTTTCTCGATCCGGAAGAGTTCCGGGATGATTCGGCTCTCGGGGTGCCCGGCCTGATGGAAGCCTGCCGTAAAGATAATGCCGTTGTCGTAAACGGCGTGGGGAACGGCGTGGCAGACGATAAAGCCGTCTACGCCTATGTCCCGGAAATGATCCGGTATTATCTCGGTGAAGACCCCCTGATTCCGAACGTGGATACGTATTTTCTGAGCGATAAAGCCTCCAGGGAGGACGTGCTTTCCCGGCTCGAGGAACTCGTTGTCAAAAACGTCGGTGCCTCCGGAGGGTACGACATGCTTATCGGACCGCAGTCCACTCCGGAACAAATTGAAATTTTTAAGGAAAAAATACTGGAAAACCCGGCACAGTATATAGCCCAGCCGACGATTCAGCTTTCCCGTGCCCCTGCGTTTCAGCAGGAGCGTTTTTATCCGTGCCACGTCGATCTCCGTGTATTCGCGGTGGGGTGTGATCATATTCACGTCCTGCCGGGCGGACTCTCACGGGTAGCGCTTAAAGAAGGGTCACTCGTCGTGAACTCCTCCCAGGGCGGCGGAGGAAAAGACACGTGGGTATTAAGGGAAGGGGCTGAAAATAATGCTTAGCAGAGTTGCTTCCAACCTTTTCTGGATCGCGAGGAACGTCGAGAGAGCAGAGAGCAGTGCCAGAGTGCTCAAAACCCGGCTCATCAATGCACTGGAAACGTCCGAAGCGGGACCGCTTGCCGAGGGCGACTGGGAAATGATTCTTGATATATGTGCGGTTTCCAGCGAATACTACGATATTTATCCTGTCTGTGAAGCTGAAACAACAGCCCGGTACATCTGTTTTGACCGGACTAATATCAATTCGATCATCAATTGTATGGAGAACGCCCGGAACAACGCCCGGTCGGTCCGGGAAGTCATCCCGGAAGACCTCTGGGAAATTCTGAACGAGCATCATTTAAGCATGCAGAACGAAAATGTCGATACGTGGTCCATGCCGAGGATCCACGAGTATCTTCGTGATATACAGAAACTGTCCTTCTCTCTCCAGGGTGTGATTGAAGCGTCCATGCTCCGGGAAGAGGCCTACAATTTTATTAAAGTCGGCAAATGGCTGGAAAGAGGCGAAAAAACAGCCCGGGTGCTGAATGTTGTAAGCGAAAAAACAAAGGAACTAAAGCTGCAGACCGAGACAGATCACTACTACTACTGGCTGAGTGCACTGCAGTTTTTAAACGGGTATGATGCCTATCTGAAACGGTTTCCTCCAAAAATGGAGCCGGCACAGGTAATCTCCTTCCTTATTTCCTATGAGCAGTTTCCGCGCTCCATCGAATACTGCATGGAACATGTACGGGAAACGGTGATGAAGCTGGAGTCCGGTCAGGTTTCCCACTATTCGGAAGAGTTGTTTGACGCGATGGACCATGTGACCCAGGAATTTATGAAAATTAAATTCCGGAAGCTCGGGATGGACGAAATCGGGCCTTTTCTTGATAAATTCCAGAATGACTGCAACCGGATCAGCAGTATCTTTGCAAGAACGTATTATTTTGTTTGAGAGAAACATATCATCGCCATATTCCAACCTATCCAACAATAAATGGAGGCACCTATGAAATATCAAATTGAGCATATTAACCATTTTAAATATGAAACGCTTGTCGATCAGAGTCTTAACAGAATCCGCCTGAAACCAAGAACCGATGAATGTCAGCGGCTTCTTTCCTATAAACCGGAAATTCATCCCGTTTCCCTTACGAAAGAGCATGTTGATATCTGGGGAAACAATGTGGAAACTTTTTTCATTGCCGAACCGCATAATGAGCTTAAAATCACGACGACTTCAGTTGTAAGCATACAAAAAAGTCCGTTCATCCGGATGGTTGAGTATTCCGATGAAATGAAAACAATTTTCAGCTCCGAGCTTTTCCGAAAGCATTATCTTGCCTACCTCGCAGATACGGACTATACGTTTCTCCGTGAGGAACAGCATGCAAATATAAAGAAAGCAGCGGACAACCCTGAGAATCCGATTAAATATGCCCTGTCCGTCATGGATTACGTATACAGCAGATTTTCCTATGATACAGAAGCAACCGGAGTTCAGACAAAAGCTCAGGAGGCCTTCGATCTGGAAGGCGGTGTCTGTCAGGATCTGACGAACGTTATGATCGGTGCGCTCCGTGCCAGCGGCATTCCGACGCGTTACGTCAGCGGGTATTTATATGTCGGGGAAGATTCCGCCCTGGTCGGTGACTCCGCCACCCACGCCTGGGTCGAAGTAATGATCCCGGGAATAGGATGGGCCGGTCTCGATCCGACGAATAATGTAGAGGCGATGGAGCAGCATATCCGCGTCGGAACAGGCCGGGACTATTTGGATACGAGCCCGGTGGAAGGCGTGTACCGCGGAGGCCGGCATACTCTTGATGTCAGTGTCGGCGTCCAGCTGCTTGAACAGCATTAAGCTGTTTTTTCAGCCGGGGACTGGATATTTTCGCCAGAGGCAGATATAATCGGGAAAACGGTTACAGTATTTTCTGGCCGCAATGACTGGTCAGCTGCCGTCTGTTTGTGAGAAAATACCGGCATAGACCATGGGATACGAGGGATGCACTATGAGTATGGGAGTTATGGACAACGTGACGCCGTTCACTACATTCACACGTCATGAATGGGCGGCACTCCGGGAGTCCTACCCAATGGAAATTACAGCAGATGAAATAGAAAAACTGAAAGGTTTCAATGATGTACTGAACATGGACGAGGTTGCAGATATTTATCTGCCATTGACGCGCCTGATCCATCTTCATACGATAGCTTCCCAGGAGCTGTACAGAAGCCGTTCCATTTTTCTGCAGAAGCAGGAAAAAAAGGTGCCTTACATTATTGGTATCGCAGGAAGTGTAGCCGTAGGAAAAAGTACGATCGCCCGGGTTCTCCACACTCTTCTTTCCCGGTGGGACCGCCATCCGAGAGTCGATCTTGTAACGACGGACGGCTTCCTGTATTCCAACGATGAGCTGGAGAGACGCAGCATTATGAACAAAAAAGGCTTTCCCGAAAGCTACAATGTCCATGAGCTGCTGCAGTTTCTTTCAGCCCTGAAGTCGGGGAAAGCCCGGGTGGAGGCACCGGTTTATTCGCATATTACGTACGACGTTATGCCGGATGAAAAACAGATTGTTGAGCAGCCTGATATCGTCATTATCGAGGGGATCAACGTGCTGCAGCCGCCGCGCCGACGCACGATTCACGAAGAAGACGAAGTATACGTCTCCGACTACTTTGATTTTTCCATCTATGTGGATGCAGCGGAGGAAGATGTGTTTAAATGGTACGTGGAGCGCTTTAAAAAACTGCGGGAAACAGCTTTCCGCAACCCGGCTTCCTATTTCCGCCGGTATGCAGACCTTACGGATGAGGAAGCGTATCATTTTGCCAAAGATATATGGGACAGAATCAACCATCGCAATCTGAAGGAAAATATCCAGCCGACGAGGCACCGGGCCGACTTAATTTTAAGAAAAGGTCCGCATCATCTCGTAAATCAGATTAAGATGAGAAAAATTTAACCCGCCGTTTGGAGGAATTGTTTATGAAAAAAATTATTCACACGAACCAGGCTCCGGAAGCCATTGGTCCGTATGCCCAGGCTGTTGAAATTGACGGCTTTATTTACACGTCCGGTCAAATCGGTCTGGATCCGGCCACAGGTGAAATGGTGGAAGGACTCGAAAATCAGGCACACCAGGTCATGCGGAATGTGACGGCTATTCTTGAGGCAGCGGAAGTGGATGCAGGAAACATTATTAAAGCGATGATATTCATGCAGAACATGGACGACTTCACTGTCGTAAACGAGATTTACGCATCCTATCTCGAAAATCCGTATCCTGCACGCAGTGCCGTTGAGGTTGCGCGGATGCCGAAGGGTGCTCTCGTAGAAGTAGAAGTAATAGCAAAAAAATAGTCTCCTGAAAAGGAAAGCAGAGAGCAGGAATACCCGATACGGGATTCCTGCTCTTTTTTAGTTCGCTGTTGATGACTGAAAAAACTCCGTTTCCACCCGGCAGGCGTCCCGGTGTGGCTTATTATTCAGCCGGAGATTCCTCAAAGATCGTTTCATACCCGGGACGTTTTTTGTAAAACTGATAAATCGCTTCAGCAATGTTATCCGGGGAGAAAAAAGTGCCTTCTTTTACCATGCCGGCGATAGTCACCGTTCCGACAAAAATACCTTTATCTTTCATTTCCTTATGAAGCGAGCGGGTCAAATTCCGCTGGGCAGCCTTGTTGAGGGAGAGAGAGGCGAACGGGGCGTATGGTTCGAGGGCGAAAGCACCCCCGGTAACGATAAAAGCTGCCCGGTCCGTGAAGAGGGGACGGAGATGCTGGAAGACATGAAGCATGCCGCCGATGCTCACCTGAAGATCCTGCATCACAACAGCAGAGGAGAGTTCGGACGGGACATCCGGTGTACCGCCGACCGCGTTGAACAGGACACCTTCGATTGCTGTTCCCTGCTCTTTCAGTGTATCGGCAAACTGTTTAACGACTGGCTCGCTGGCTGCGTCCATAACGACGTAAGAGGCGTTAACACCGTTCTTTTTCAAACTCGAACTGAGCGCTTCCAGACGCTCCTTGTTGCGGGCTGTCAATATTACGTGAAATCCTTCTTTCCCGAATCGTGCCGCTGTATGATAGCCTATTCCCGATCCTGCTCCAACAATGACAACAGCTGAATCTTCCATAGTGATGCTCCTTTCCCGTAATGCTGTATTGGAGTTCTATACCCGTTTCAGCTGTTTTTAACTTCTCTCGATAAAACTCTGCGGGTATAATCAGCGAACGTCTGGACCGCAGGAGAAGAAGAAGTATGCTGCATACGGGAAAGACCGATAGTCCTCAAAGCCCGGGGAAACTTGATCGGCACCTGTACAACCTGGGACGGATGAGCCGTCTGCTGGGCAGGGAGGACGGAGACGCCGAGCCCGGCACCTACAAGGCCGGCGACAGTATCGGCTTCGTCTCCTTCAAACGCGAATGAAAGCGGGAGGCCTGCTTCCCGAAAAAGCCGCTCCACTGACCTGCGGAGTGAATAGCCCTGCTTCAGATGAATAAAAGGGTCTTTTTGAATATCAGACAGATTCAGACGCTCTTTTTCTGCCAGAGGATGGCCGACAGGAAGAATAATAAACAATTCTTCATCCCACAGCGGCTCCCAGGACACCTTGGAGGAAAATTCCGGAAGGGCAGTAAGGCAGAGATCAAAAACCCCGTCTTCCAGCTGTTCAAGAAGAGTATGGGAAGGTCCCTGTCCGAGTGTGAAGTGAACATCCGGGTACCTGGCCTTGTATCCTGCAAGGAGACCTGGGATCAGACCAGTGCTGAGAGTGTGTAGGAAACCGAGTGAAATTCTTCCACGGTCCGGTGCCTGCAGATCCAAAGCGTCCTGTCTGGAGGCGTCGAATTCCTGCAGAATCCGCCTGCTCCGCTTCAAAAACTGTTTCCCAAAGCTTGTAACGGACACAGAACGTCCGTGCCTTTCGAAGAGTGGTGCCCCAAGTTCCTTTTCAAGTCTTGTCACAGCACGGCTGAGAGCGGGCTGACTGACGGAAAGCGTTTCGGATGCTTTTGTTATATGCTCCATTTCGGCGGCTGTAACAAAGTACCGCAGCTGCTGCTCGTCCATTAAAAGCCTCCTTTATATGCAATAATCGTATGAGTTATATGCTTATCATGCATTATACAGCATAAACGAAGCGTGCTACGATAAAAAAAGAAGACTGGAGGCGGGAATATGGGGAGAATTCGTCGTGGAACGAGCAGATTCAGAAAAACATCCGCTGCATTTTTTGCGGCGGGGTTTAATACATTTGCGATTCTATACTGCATGCAGCCGCTCATGCCGGAGCTGTCGTCTGCTTTCGGTGTAACGCCAGCCGCTGCAAGCTGGGCGCTTTCCGGAACCACTATTTCCCTGGCTGCTGCTATGCTCGTTTTTGGTACAATCTCAGAAGTATACGGCCGCAAACA
>REBZ01000131.1 GCA_007692495.1 Alkalicoccus sp. | reverse complement strand
AGGAATGTTATTCAGAAAGTAGGGTCGTAATATGTCTCGATATGTCGTACTGGATTTAGAAACTACAGGAGTTTCCTATGCAGAAGGAGACCGGATAATCCAGCTTGCCTATACAGTGATTGAAGAAGAAAAGATAGTTAAAACTTTCAATACGTTAATAAATGCAGAAACCTCCATCCCGGCCTTCGTCCAGCAGCTTACGCGGATTCAGACAGAAGATCTGGCGAAGGCTCCATCATTTGCTGAAATTGTGCCAGAATTGATGGAAGACTTAAACAACTCCTGCTTTGTTGCTCATAATGTGGATTTCGATCTTCATTTTTTAAACGAAACTCTGGAAGATACGGGCTATACGCCATATGAAGGTCCGGTACTGGATACAGTGGAACTCAGCCGTATTGCTTTTCCTTCGGAACCGGGCTACCGGCTTGGAGAGCTGGCTGAAAATCTTGCGCTCCATCATGTTGTCCCTCATCAGGCAGACAGTGACGCTTACGCCACAGCGGAACTGTTTTTAAAAATATCACAAGTTTTTCGTGGATTACCCCGCCCGGCACTGAAACATCTGCTCGGAATTGAACATATGCTGAAGAGCAGTCTTCGGCCTTTACTGGAAGAATGGTTTGAACAGGCGGATGATGCTGTGGGGGATCTGGAAGTCTACAGAGGGATCGCTCTTAGAAAAAACAACTCTGAAGCTGCGGAAAACGAAAATATAGAGGCTGATTTTAACGACGTGTTTGCAGATTTTCAAACCGGGGAGACCATTAAAAAGGCGATGCCTAACTTCATAAGACGCTCAGGCCAGGAAGAGATGATTAATTTTGTGCATCAAGTATTTACCGGCAATAAAATAGGCCTTGTGGAAGCAGGGACGGGTACCGGAAAAACCCTGGCTTATCTCCTGCCCGCGGCATATTACGCAGCGGTGTATAAAGAAAAAGTTGTCATAAGTACAGAAACTATCCAGCTCCAGGAGCAGCTTTTGAAAAAGGAAGTACCTCTTGTCGAAAAGCTTCTTCCCTTTCCTGTAAAACCGGCGCTTCTGAAAGGTAGAACGCATTATGTCTGCCTTCAGAAAGTTGAAAATCTGCTGGATCTGAGTTTTCAGGAAAGTTATGAAAGAATGTTATCCAAGGCACAGATTGTTGTCTGGCTGACGATAACGGGAACAGGAGATGTGGAAGAGCTGAATCTGGCGGACGCATCGGAGCGATTTCTAAGGGATGTTTCAAGTGATATTCAATCGTGTGCCGGTCCGGACTGTCCATGGTTTTCCAGGTGTTTTTACCAGCGCGCTAAAAAAGCGGCAAAAGCAGCGGATGTTGTGATTACAAACCATGCCATGCTTTTAAGTGATGTGGTTCACGAAAGCCAGATTCTTCCCTCCTACAGTTCGGTTATTATTGATGAAGCACATCATCTTGAAGAAGCGGCCACCAGACACTTCGGAACCCAGCTGGATTATGCGAGCATGGCTCAGCTGTTGAACGATTTCACCACCCGTGGGCAGGAGAACGTCCTCGAACCCTGGCTTTCTTTATATACACCGGAAATGTGGAAGAAATGCAAAGAAAAAATCCAGCAGGCCCGGGAAGAATGGAATGATTTGTTTTTATCTATATACAGTTATGCTGATAAAGGAGCAGGCAGGGGAGAAACAGGGGATGTGTCCAAAGTGATTGTGCGTGACGAATCGTGGGATTATGTTCTGGAAGCTGCCCACAGGTTCCATGCTGTGTTCACTGAAGCTGTTGATGAGCTGAAAAAAATTGAGCTCGAAATAAGCAGTGATACTTCTTCCGGTCCGGCGTATAAAAACGAACAGACAGCTCTTGACCGTTATATACACGAAATGGACGATCTTCACGGGAAATTTATGAACCTGATAACTCATCAGCAGGATGACAATGTTTACTGGATGGAAAGAGCGCTCAAGGGACCAAAGCAGTCCATTGCGATATTCAGCAGTCCAACAGAGGTCTCACAGCTGCTTGCTGACCGTTTTTTCCAAAAGAAAAAGCGTGCGGTCTTAACAAGTGCCACCCTCACCGTAAATCAGTCATTCAACTTTGTTATCAGGCAGCTTGGTCTGGAAGATTTTGAAGTGGACACGAAAGTAGTAGATTCTCCTTTCAACTGGAGCGAGCAGGTAGCTTTAATGATTCCAGATGATATACCCCTCATTCAGGAAGCAGGGGAGGAGGCGTATATCCACTCCATAGCTCAGGCTATTTATCAGACAGCTGAAGTGACCGAAGGGAAAATGCTCGTTCTATTCACTTCCTATGACATGCTGAGAAAAACATACCACCTGGTGAGCAGCCTGCTGGACGACTCGTATATGCTTATCGGCCAGGGAATCCAGTCAAAAAGCAGGACGAAGCTTGTTAAAATATTTCAGCAGTTTGACAGGACGATACTCTTTGGTACGAGCAGTTTCTGGGAGGGTGTCGATATTCCGGGAGAAGATTTGAGTGTGATTGTTATGGCCCGTCTCCCATTTTCCCCGCCTTCCGATCCAGTATTTAAAGCCAAGTCGGATAAACTTAAACAGGAAGGGGCTTCTCCTTTTATCAAGCTCGCCCTGCCTCAGGCAGTGCTTCGTTTTAAGCAGGGATTCGGACGGTTAATAAGAAGAGAAACCGACAGAGGAATAGTAATTGTTCTGGATCGGCGCATTGATACAGCGCGCTATGGAAAGCAATTTTTAAAGTCGCTGCCGGATATGCCGGTGCGCCGGGGGTCCATGTATGATCTGGAAACTGAGATCGACGCGTGGCTTCATACGCCTTTAAAGGAGAGTGCTTATGACGCAGATCATTAAAAATATCGTGATCATTAACCCGGGAATGCCTCCGGAAGAAGGCTGGGTTATGATTGAGGGAGATGAAGTAATAAAAACAGGGAGCGGTACGCCGAAGGAACAGGCCGATCTCGTAACAGACGGCGGCGGCGGATGGCTTCTCCCCGGGTTCGTAAATACTCACGGTCATGCAGGAAGTTCGCTTCTCCGGGGAGCAGGAGATGATATGCCACTTCATGACTGGCTGAAAAATGTCATGTGGCCGAACGAAAAGCGCTTTGACAAAAGCATGGTTGAAGCTGCAGGGAACCTTGCGCTGGCGGAAATGATTAAGTCTGGCACTACTTCGTTTCTGGATATGTATCACCTGCATATGGGGGAATTTGCTGAGGAAATCGACCGTGCAGGACTGAAGGCTTTGCTTGGAAGGGGGATGATCGGCTTTGGAAGCTCAGAGGAACAGAAGGGGAAGCTTTCTGAAGCAGAAAACCTTGCCGCCGAATGGCATATGAAAGGAAACGGCAGGATAAGGATAGGCATTATGCCGCACGCCCCTTACACGTGCCCGCCGGATTTTATGCTTAAAGCGGCAGACCTCGCTGCAGCGAACAATCTTCTTTTTCATACGCACTGTGCAGAGACGTCTGAAGAGACAGAAGAGCATATTAAACGCTATGGGCGCCATCCGGTTGATCATTTAAATGATCTGGGCATCTTTGATCTTAACGTCCTGCTGGCTCACGCTGTTCATATCTCACCGGCTCATATGGATCTGTTTGCTGAAAAAAATACGGCAGTTTCTCATAATCCTAAATCCAACCTTAAACTCGGCTCAGGTATCGCTCCGGCGGCAGAGATGATGAGAAGGGGAGTGAACGTAACTATTGGAACAGATTCGACGGCTAGCAATAACACGTTGGATATGGTGGAGGAAATGAGAATGGCTGCCATGCTCCATAAAGGCAGTGAAGAAAATCCTGCTGCCACAGCTGCAGAAGATATTTTTAAAGCTGCTACTGTTAAAGGAGCTTCAGCACTTCAGTTTCCGGATACAGGAAAGATCTCTCCGGGATGGAAAGCAGACCTGATTCTTGTTGATACGTCTTCCCCTCATTTAACACCGGCGTTTTCAGAAAGAGCAGTTTCTCATATAGTGTACGCAATGAAATCCACCGATATAAAAAGCGTATGGATTCATGGCAGCCAGGTAATGAAAAATAGAGAACTGCTCACATTAGACGAAGAAAGAGTACTTTTTGAAGCAGACAAACAGGCACAAAAACTGCTATAATCAAAAACAGTCAGCTTTAATTTATGATAAAATATATAAGCACTTGGAATTTAAGCGGGAGGAATCAGTAAATGGCCGGTGATCAAATAAAACTGTTGAGTTCAATAAAAATGGAAAAATGCAGAGATGCCTATAAGATAGTGGATTCCTTGAACAGAACATTGAAACAAAGAGATTTAATGTTCGGGCTGGCACTTGATGAGGATGATAAAGAGCAGATGATTTTTACTATTTACGATACAAAAGGCTCTGATTCGTGAAGTACTGGCTTCTGATACCGCTGGGTGCTGCAGCTGGTGCTTCGGTCTTCCTTCTTTTTCTTTATAATTCCGTCGTTTCCCCGCTTGAAGAAAGAGAAGCTGCCGCAAGAGATGCAGCCTTTTCTATTGAAGACATTACGGAAATTTACGAAGTGAGCTTTTTTCACGGAGAAACATCCTATCAGGTAGTGGATGCTGTAAGAGAGGATGAAGAGGACATTTACCTTCTTATTCCTGAAAACTCAGACGCAGAACCGGAAGTTTTATTACATAGTTCGGGTATAACTCCTGAAGAAGCCCATGAAACGGCAGCAGCGAATGAAGACATGCAGTCTGTACACGCTGTCAGACTCGGTCTGCTCGAAGGAATTCCAATATACGAAATCAACTACACAGACTCCAACGGCCGGCTGGGATACTATTATGTATCTTTTGAAAACGGGGAATATATAAGGAGCTATCAGCTTGGTGCTTCTTAATGTTCATGAAGCAAAGCTTCTTTATTTCCACAGAATCAATTAATTTATGAGGAGAGATAATGATGAAATTTTCAGAGAAAGTCGAATCGATTACTCCATCTTCAACGTTGGCAATTACAGCAAAAGCAAAAGAACTCCGGGAACAGGGCCATGATGTGATTGGTCTCGGCGCTGGAGAACCGGACTTCAATACCCCACGCTATATTATTGAGGCCAGCTATAGATCGATGCTGGAAGGACACACAAAATACACACCGGCAGCAGGACTGCCGGCATTAAAGCAGGCTGTATGCGATAAGTTTGCTGAAGATAACAGGCTGGAATACACTCCAGATCAAATTGCAGTTTCTACAGGAGCTAAACACGCACTTTCTTCTATTTTTCAGACGATCCTCCGCGATGGCGAGGAAGTAATAATTTTAACTCCGTACTGGGTAAGCTACCCGGAGCAGGTGAAAATTGCCGGAGGAGTACCGGTATTTGTGGAAGGGAAAGAAGAAAATCGATTTAAAGCGAACCGTAAACAGATCGAAGCAGCAGTCACTGATAAAACAAAAGCCATCATTATCAACTCACCCAGCAATCCAACCGGTATGACGTACTCTAAAGAAGAACTGAAGGAAATTGGTGAACTCTGTCTGGATAAAAACATCTTAATTATTTCCGATGAAATCTACGAAAAGCTTCTATATAATGGTGCAGAGCACGTATCCATTGCCCAGATTTCTCCGGAACTCAAAGAGCAGACGCTCCTCGTTAACGGAGTTTCCAAGTCTCACTCTATGACAGGGTGGCGAATCGGCTATACGGCCGGCCGGGCAGACATTATTAAGAAAATAGCCAATCTGGCCAGCCACACAACTTCCAACCCGGCAGTTATGGCCCAATACGGTGCTATAGCAGCTTACACGGAAGACGACGGATCAGTAGAAAAAATGAGAAAAGCTTTTGAAGAACGTCTCTCGAAAGTATTCGACAAACTGAACGAGATACCCGGATTTTCCTGCCAGAAACCTCAGGGAGCCTTTTATCTTTTCCCTAACGTTAAAGAAGCTGTTGAAAACAGTCCGTATTCTTCGACTGAAGAATGGGTGGAGGCATTACTGGAAGAAGCGAAAGTCGCGGTCGTACCGGGAGCAGGATTCGGCGCGCCGGACAATATCCGCCTAAGCTATGCAACGAGCCTTGAACAGTTTGAAGAAGCTCTGGAGCGGATAGAGGCATTCGTAAAAAAACACTAAACATCAATCACTGCTGGAGGTATCAGATTTGAAGACAACAATTAAACAAATCGGCAATCACGTAGAGGAAACAGTTACAATTGGTACGTGGCTTGCGAATAAAAGATCGAGTGGAAAAATTGCTTTTCTGCAGCTCCGTGATGGTACAGGTTTTATTCAAGGTGTAGTAGTGAAAGCGGAAATCGGGGAGGAGAAGTTTCAAAAAGCGAAAGAATTGACTCAGGAAAGCTCGCTTTATGTTACCGGTATTGTCAGGGCCGACGATCGTGCCCCTTCAGGATACGAACTTTCGGTTACTGATTTTGAAGTGATTCACGAAGCGGCGGACTATCCAATTACACCGAAAGAGCACGGCACAGAATTTCTAATGGATCATCGTCATTTATGGCTCCGGTCCCGACGGCAGCACGCGGTTATGATCATACGTAACGAAATTATCCGTGCAACGTATGAATTTTTCAACATGGAAGGGTTCGTGAAAGTTGATCCTCCTATCCTGACCGGCAGTTCAGCAGAAGGAACGACCAACCTTTTCCACACAAAGTATTTTGATGAGGACGCCTACCTTTCACAAAGCGGACAGCTTTATATGGAGGCGGCTGCGATGGCCCTTAATAAAGTATTTTCTTTCGGACCGACTTTTCGGGCAGAAAAATCGAAAACGCGCAGACATTTGATAGAATTTTGGATGATCGAACCGGAAATGGCTTTTATGGATCATGAAGAAAGCTTGGAGGTTCAGGAAAAATACGTAAGCTGGATCGTACAGTCCGTATTGAAGGAGTGTCCACAGGAGCTGAAAGCTCTCGAAAGAGATACAGCAAGTCTGGAAAAGATACAGGCTCCTTTTCCTCGTATTTCCTATGATGATGCGGTGACTTTCCTTCAAAAAGAAGGCTTTGAAATTGAATGGGGGGAGGACTTCGGTGCTCCACACGAAACAGCTATAGCTGAAACCTATGATAAGCCCGTCTTCATAACAAATTATCCAAAAGATATAAAAGCTTTTTATATGAAACCACACCCGGACCGGGATGATGTCGTCCTCTGTGCTGATTTAATTGCTCCTGAAGGCTATGGAGAGATTATTGGGGGAAGTCAGCGGATAGATGATGAAGAGCTTTTGAAGCAGCGGTATGAGGAACATAATCTGTCAGAAGAAGCTTACCAGTGGTACCTTGATCTGAGAAAATACGGATCGGTTCCGCACTCCGGCTTTGGACTTGGACTGGAGCGGACAGTAGCCTGGATTTCAGGGATCGAACACGTTCGTGAAACTATCCCGTTTCCACGCCTGCTGAACAGATTGTACCCATAACTACCTGAACTGTCCCGGTAATAAGTCCGGGACAGTTTTTTCAACGAAAGGAGGGAACAGAGATGAACCGACAACGGGCAGTAAATATGATGCAGGAAACTCCTTTCACTTTCCCGGCAGCTTTATTTCAATGTTATAAACAGCTTGGTCTGACAGATATGCAGTTTTTAGTGCTGCAGCATATTCACCAGCTGCATCAGGAGGGGATCCGTCTGCCTTCTCCGGGCCAGATTTCAGATCGTATGACAGCTCCTCTTCAGGAATGCTCACGACATTTAAAAGATCTTATGGGAGCGCGCTTTATAGAAATCAAAGAAATCAAGGAATCGGATAAACAAACAGGAAAAGAAGTAATTGTAGAAGAAATTTCACTCGGGCCTGTGTTTGAAAAACTTTATGAATGTCTTTCCGACAAAGACTTGGACGATAAAGAAAACACCAAAAAGACGGAAGAAGGAGAACTGTTTGAAACATTTGAAACAGAATTTGCCCGTCCATTGTCCCCTATGGAAATGGAAATGATATCTATGTGGCTGGACGAAGACGGCCACGATACCGATTTAATTGCAGGGGCACTGAAAGAGTCTGTTATTTCCGGAAAACTGAACTTTCGTTACATTGACCGGATACTTCATGACTGGAAAAGAAATGGCATAAAAAATTTGGAGGCTGCAAAAAAGCACGGTGAAAATATCCGCAGCCGGCGACTAGCGGCTCCGGAAGTAAAAACAGCCAAGCCTCATCCCGGCTATAACTGGCTGGAAGGAGGAAACGGCTGATGCTGAATAAATCACAAATTCGTACAGTTCTGGACACCATGGCAGAAATGTTCCCGGAAGCTGAATGTGAACTAACACACCGAAATCCACTGGAACTTACGATCGCTGTGGTGTTGTCTGCACAGGCGACAGATGCTCTCGTAAACAAAGTCACTCCACAGTTGTTTGAAAAGTATCAGAGTCCGGAAGATTATGTACACGTACCATTGGAAGAGCTCGAAAAAGATATACGATCCATCGGGCTGTTCCGAAGTAAAGCAAAAAACATTCAAAAACTCTGCAGTTCATTGATAGATCAGTACGACGGACAGGTGCCTCAAGAAAGAGACAAGCTGATGCAGTTGGCAGGTGTCGGTAGAAAGACGGCAAACGTTGTAGCTTCCGTAGCGTTTAACGAACCGGCGATTGCGGTTGATACACACGTTGAACGCGTCAGTAAAAGGCTCGGTCTCTGCCGTTGGAAAGACAGTGTGCTGGAAGTGGAAAAAACGCTCATGAAAAAAATCCCAAAAGAAGAATGGTCGGACACCCATCATCGTATGATTTTTTTCGGGCGCTACCACTGTAAATCCCAAAAACCAAAATGCGGGGAATGCCCTCTTTTGGAATTGTGCAGAGAAGGAAAGAAGCGTATGAAAAATGCCTGAAATAATGGTGCCGGATGCTTTTACTGAACGGCCATTTTATAAAAAAGGAGACACCGTTCCTTTACTTAAGCCATGGTATGAAAAGAACCATCCGTTTCCTTTCATGGAGGATATAAACGGTTTACGGCCGCCTGAAGGAAAACAGGCGTTAAACGCTTTTTACAACCTTTATCACACCGGAGATTCATTGAAGAACGAACCGGTACTATGGACGGCCAGATATATACAGCTGTTTCACTGGATGGAAGGGAAACTGGTAAAAAGTGTGAAAGAAGCTGCTCCAGGGGCCGCCGCTCATCCGGCCGCACCCTGGAATTCCGAAGACCGTCTGTTGTTTGTTTTGGAGGATCCAGCACATTTTTCCCGGCAGATTACTCTTTCGGCCCTTATTAAAGAAGCAGGACCTAAACTCCAGATTTATTACAATATGTCTGTGGACACCCGTGCTTAAATTACTGATCAGCAGAAGAAGATGAAATACGATCTTTTTATGAAATGAATTTTAAAATAATGACCATTTTTTTATAAATAGAGGCTGGAGCCGGATAAAATACAGTTTTTAGAAAAAGAAACTTATTTTAAGCGCTGAAAAGGTTTGTTGTTAATATTGAGTAAATATCGCTGAGGTTTTATTAGAAAGAATTTTGGAGGAGACCGGTGCGGCGTTGTCCTTATGCTAAAATTGTTTGGTAAACAGTTCAAAAGAGCCGGTCCCTGTGAAGGACCGGCTCTTTTTA
>REBZ01000091.1 GCA_007692495.1 Alkalicoccus sp. | reverse complement strand
CCGGACGCTCTTAATTTTATTCTTCCTCTGAATCTCCTGTTTCTTCTGTTGCTTCTACTTCTTCTGCTTCCTCCGAACCATTTTCTTCCGGCTCTTCGTTTTCCGGCTCAATGCCTTCCTCCAGAAGCTCATCTTCTTCGTCCTCTTCATCCGAAATATTCACACGGGCCACGGTGGAAACAAATTCCCCGTCGCCGACACGGATCAGCCGGACTCCCTGCGTATTTCTGCCTGTCTGGGAAATTTCCGCCACGTGCATACGGATAAGCACTCCGTTCGTTGTGATTACCATGAGATCATGATCTTCTGCCACTACTTTCAGCGACACAAGCTCCCCGTTTCTCTCCGTAATATTACACGTCTTGATTCCCTTACCGCCGCGTGTCTGCTGACGGTATTCTTCAACAGGTGTCCGCTTTCCGAAGCCTTCCTCCGTTACGATCAGCACGTCCTGATCCGGATGCAGAATATCCATGCCGACAACTTCGTCTCCGTTTGTCAGCTGAATTCCTTTCACCCCGGCAGCTGTTCGGCCCATCTGCCGGACGTCCTGCTCGTTAAAGCGGATTGCCTGGCCTTTTTTCGTACCGGTGATAATTTCCTGCTCCCCGTTTGTCAGACGCACCCCATGGAGTTCGTCCCCTTCACGGAGCTTGATGGCAAACAGACCGCCGCGGCGGATCTTTTTAAAGGCCTGAAGTTCAGTACGCTTCGAAATGCCGTATTTCGTCATAAAGAAAAGCGACTGGTTTTCGGCAAACTCGGAAATCGGGATGACGGTGCTGATATACTCGTCCTGATCAATCTGAAGCAGATTGATGATAGGAATCCCTTTGGACGTCCGCTTCTGCTCGGGCACTTCGTAACCTTTGATGCGGTACACCTTGCCTTTATTCGTAAAGAAAAGCAGATGATCATGCGAGTTGGTTACGAAGAGATGGCGCACGAAATCTTCATCGTGCGTACCCATTCCCTGTACTCCCCGTCCGCCGCGCTTCTGGCTGCGGTAGGTGGATACCGGAAGGCGTTTAATGTAGCCCTGATGGGAAAGAGTAATTGCCACGTTCTGACGTGGAATAAGATCTTCGTCCTCAAACGTATCCTCCCCGAGCGTAATAATCGTACGCCGGTCATCAGCATAGCGGTCACGGATATCGATCAGTTCCTCACGGATAATCTCCAGCACTTTTTCTTCATTGGCAAGGATTTCCTTGAGCTCAGCTATTTTTGCAATCAGATCTTTGTATTCTGATTCAATTTTGTCCCGTTCAAGACCGGTCAGGCGCTGAAGCCTCATATCGAGAATCGCCTGGGCCTGATCGTGGGAAAGCTCATAGCGTTCCATCAGACCTGTCCGGGCCGCTTCTGTCGTCTGGGAAGCACGGATGAGTTCAATAACTTCATCCAGGTGATCCAGTGCGATGCGAAGACCTTCCAGAATGTGCGCCCGCGCCTCTGCTTTTTTCAGCTCGTAGGCGGTACGGCGCCGGATAACCACTTTCTGGTGCTCCAGGTAGTGGTACAGCGTTTCTTTTAAGGAAAGTACTTTCGGACGCCCGTTGACGAGGGCGAGCATGTTAATACCGAAGCTCGTCTGCAGGGCAGTCTGCTTGTAAAGATTGTTCAAAAGTACGTTGGCGTTGGCGTCCCGCCGCAGTTCGATAACGATACGCATACCTGTGCGGTCGGATTCGTCCCGCAGATCCGTAATGCCCTCGATTTTTTTATCACGGACGAGATCAGCGATCTTTTCGATCAGTCTTGCTTTGTTCACCTGGTACGGCAGTTCATGTACGAGAATCCGTGTTTTATTGTTCTTTTCCTCAATTTCGCATTTTGCCCGGATGAGGATGGAGCCTTTTCCCGTTTCATAGGCCCGGCGGATGCCGGAAACTCCGATAATTTCCGCTCCTGTCGGAAAGTCCGGCCCCGGAATATGTTCCATTAAATCCAGCGATGTAAGATCCGGATCTTTCGAGAGCGCGAGTACTCCGTCAATCACTTCGCTTAAATGATGAGGAGGGATGTTCGTTGCCATACCTACGGCGATCCCCGATGTTCCGTTAACGAGCAGATTTGGAAAACGTGCGGGAAGAACGACCGGCTCCGTTTCCGATCCATCGTAGTTTTCCTGGTAGTCGATTGTATCCTGCTTAATATCGCGGACAAGCTCCATGGAAATTTTGGACATTCTTGCTTCCGTATAACGCATCGCTGCGGCAGCATCGCCGTCGACAGAACCAAAGTTTCCGTGGCCGTCCACGAGCATATTGCGGTAGCTGAAGTCCTGCGCCATGCGGACCATCGTTTCGTATACAGCCGAGTCACCGTGCGGGTGGTACTTACCGATAACTTCCCCGACGATACGCGCAGATTTTTTGTAGGACTTATCCGATGTAATACCGAGTTCATTCATCGCGTAAAGAATCCGGCGGTGTACCGGCTTCAGGCCGTCCCGCACATCCGGAAGTGCACGGCTGACGATAACACTCATGGCATAGTCCATGAAGGACGTACGCATTTCCTGGCTGATATTTATATCTTTTACTCTTGGATTATCTTGCTGATCAGACATGTATTCCCCTCCATTCACCAGATGCCTGAAGGCACCGGTTTTTCAGCAGAAGCAGCCGGGCTGCTTTTATTCTATGGAAAACTGTGGGGCCGTCTGTAATACGGCACCGAAACAGTGCAAAGGCTGTTCTCCGGAACAGAGGCCCGGGAACAACCTTCGCAGTGCACCACAGCTTAAATATCCAGGTTTTTCACGTAATGGGCGTTGGCATGGATAAAGTCCCGGCGGGGTTCCACGCGGTCCCCCATCAGTGTTTCGAACACTTCATCCGCAAGCAGTGCATCGTCCATGCTGACCTGCATAACGGTCCGCATATCCGGGTTCATCGTCGTTTCCCACAGCTGGGTCGGGTTCATTTCCCCAAGACCCTTGTACCGCTGAAGACCAGGCTTCGGCGTCGGGGAAAGCTCGGAAAGAATCCGCTCCATTTCTTTCTCGTTGTAAGCGTACTGCACCGATTTGCCCTGGGTTACTTTGTAGAGCGGCGGCTGGGCAATATAAATATAGCCTTCTTCGATCAGCGGCCGCATGTAGCGGTACAGGAAAGTAAGCAGAAGTGTACGGATATGCGCTCCGTCCACGTCGGCATCCGTCATAATAATAATTTTATGGTAACGGGCTTTGGCGATATCAAAATCTTCTCCGATTCCGGTACCAAGAGCCGTAATAATAGCCCGTATTTCGTTATTGGAGAGAATTTTATCAAGACGTGCTTTTTCCACGTTAATAATTTTCCCGCGGAGAGGCAGAATCGCCTGGAAATGGCGGTCACGTCCCTGTTTGGCAGAACCACCCGCAGAATCTCCCTCTACGACGTATATCTCACTGATAGACGCGTCCCGTGAGGAGCAGTCCGCCAGTTTCCCCGGCAGGGAGCTTACTTCCAGAGCAGATTTGCGCCGGGTAAGTTCCCGGGCTTTTTTCGCAGCATCCCGTGCGCGGGACGCCATTAGACCTTTATCGACGATCTGACGGGCTGTTGTTGGGTTCTCTGCCAGAAACTTTGTCATATGCTCGGAAAAGAGCGAATCCGTTATTGTCCGTGCTTCACTGTTTCCGAGCTTTGTTTTCGTCTGTCCTTCAAACTGCGGGTCCGGAATTTTCACAGATACTATCGCTGTGAGTCCTTCACGCACATCGTCACCGACGAGGTTGGGATCTGCTTCCTTAAACAGATTATTCTTCCGGGCGTAATCGTTAATGACCCGTGTCAGGCCGGTTTTAAACCCGGATTCATGCGTCCCGCCTTCGTGGGTATTGATGTTGTTGGCAAAGGAATACAGGCTGCTCGTAAAACCGTCGTTGTACTGCATCGCAATTTCCAGCTGGATGCCGTCCTTTTCCCCTTCAAGGAAAATCGGAGGCTCATGCAGCGGGCTTTTCGTGCGGTTCAGGTGTTCTACGAACGATTTAATCCCGCCTTCGTAGTAATACTCTGCTTTCTTGCCTTCGTCCCGCTCGTCGTTAATAAAGATGCGCAGACCGCGGTTCAGGAAAGCGAGCTCCCGGAGACGGTTGGCAAGAATATCAAAATCATATTCCGTCGTTTCGGAGAAGATCTCCTCATCCGGCCAGAACGTAATTTCCGTTCCCTGCTTTTCTGTTTCGCCGATTACCTGCAGCTCCGTCGAAGGAATACCGCGGGCGAAATCGATAAAATAAATCTGGCCTTCCTTATACACTTTCACTTCCAGTCTGCTGGAAAGGGCGTTTACGACCGATGCCCCGACCCCGTGCAGGCCGCCGGATACTTTATAGCCGCCTCCGCCGAACTTACCGCCTGCGTGCAGGACGGTCATAATAACTTCAACGGCCGGCCGGCCCATTTTTTCATGCATGCCGACTGGAATACCCCGGCCATTGTCCTCCACCGTGATGGAGTTGTCTCTTCCGATGGTTACGTAAATAGTGTCACAGTGTCCCCCCATCGCTTCGTCGATACTGTTATCGACAATTTCCCAGACGAGATGATGCAGTCCGCGTCCGCTCGTGGAACCGATATACATACCAGGACGCTTCCGGACAGCTTCCAGACCTTCCAGCACCTGAATTTGACTTTCATCATATGATTGATTATCAAGACTCAATGTTCTTCACCTGCATTTCTTCCGCTGATTTTAATCAGCGGATGGATTCTTCTTCGTTGCCTGCAAACGTCATGTTTTCCGCACGGCGCCTGAGCGTGTGCGACGAAATCGGTGACAAGTAAACCGTGTCCTCTGTTACAACAATGGATTTGGCCGGGTCCGCTGTGACGTTCTGCGTCAGACCCTGCTCCTCATTTTCCTTCATGAAAGCCCGGTTTTCCGAAGATGTCTCCCCGCTTTCATGGTCCAGGATGGCAATGATTCTTTCCGCTTTTATCACGAGATCCCCGCCTAAATGTACAAACATGGATTCCACCTCATTCTTTTTTCGAAATCGTTCCTTCTTCGACATAAAAGGTAGCCGCCTCATCGAGAAGATGATGGTCGATTCCCTCTACACTCGTTGTCGTCACAAACGTCTGGACTCTTCCTCTGATTGAATTCAGAAGATGTGTCTGCCGGTGGTCGTCGAGCTCCGAAAGTACATCATCCAGCAGAAGAATCGGATATTCCCCCGTGTTTTCGTGGATCAGCTCGATTTCGGCAAGCTTCAAAGAAAGGGCCGTCGTCCGCTGCTGTCCCTGCGAGCCGAACGTCTGAATGTTCCGGCCGTTGACGTAAAAGGCCAGATCATCCCGGTGTGGACCGATCTGGGTCGTTCCGCGCCTCATTTCCTGTTCTTTTACCCGGCTGAATTCCTCCTGCAGAGCCTGACGGATTTCCTCTATCGTCATGGAGGCATCCACGTTTACAGTCGGTTCATAATAAACAGAAAGCTCTTCCTTCCCGCGGCTTATATCATGATGAATGGGACGTGCCCACTCCTCGAGCTTCGCCGTGAAGGCAAAGCGTCTTTTTAATACTTCCGCTCCGGAAACCGTCAGCTGCTCGGTCATGACGTCGAGCATTGCTTCATCCGCTTCCCGCTTTCTTTCCCGAAGCTCCTTCAGCCATTGATTGCGCTGCTTCAAAACTTTGTAGTACTGCGATAAGTAATACAGGTAGACCGAATTGATCTGACCCATTTCTATATCGAGAAACCGCCTCCGGATCTGCGGGCTTCCTTTGACGAGTGTTAAATCCTCCGGTGCGAACATCACAATGGTACAGGTGCCGATATAATCGCTCAGCCGTTTTTTTTCAATCGCGTTAACCTTAACTTTCTTTCCCTGCTTCGAAAAGACGACTTCCATTTCCATCGGGCCGTTCCGGTTCGTAAATCCTCCGGTTATACGGGCAAAAGGCTTGTCCCACCGGATAAGCTCCCTGTCCCTCGGCGTACGGTGGGATCTGGCAAGGGCGAGTACGTAGATGGATTCCATCAGGTTCGTTTTTCCCTGGGCGTTTTCCCCGAGAATAACGTTTACCTGGTTCTGGAATTTAAGCGTCAGTGCTTCGTAGTTGCGGTAGTCCTTTAAGGTCAGCTCGTTTATCTGCACGGGACGCCTCCATTACTCTGCCTCAATCCGCAGCTCTCCTACCTCTTCAATCACGACGTGATCTCCCGGATAGAGCTTTCTTCCGCGGCGGTTGTCTGACACTCCGTTCACTTCCACAGGAAATTCCTGGAGAAAAGGTTTGGCTGCTCCTCCAGAAGGAATGATTGCTGCTTCTTTTAATGCCTGGCCGAGCGTAATGTACTCTCCCCGCACCGTTATCCGATGTTCCATACTGTATGTCAACTCACTTTCCCGTCTGATACGTGCAAAATTGCCTCATTCTACATTGTACTAAAATATTACGAAATACGCCAACCGACTTTGCCAGCTTTTACTGCATGGCGGAAAAGCCCACCAGAAGCTGTTTTTCCTCCGATGGGCTTTGTTTGTCTGTTATTTTATTATACCAAATATTTGTTCGTATTTGTACTAATAAGTCCTTACCGGAGAGAACAGGTGAAGCATGTAGTCCCGGTCGGCCGGACGCATAATAAACGGGCTCATCGCCCCGGTGAACTGAATCGTGACGTCTGTTGATTCAATGACACGGAGAGCGTCGATAATGTTTTTACCGTTAAAGGAAATCCGGAGCTCCTCTCCTTCAAACTGATCGCAGGCTACTTCCTCTGTTACTTTTCCTACTTCAGGAGTAACAGAAGTAATTTCGAGCTTTGTTTCTCCGAGTGATTTCAGGTTTACAACATTGTTTTTGCCGTCCCTGGAAAGAAGCAGTGCCCGTTCGATCGCTGCGAGCAGCTTTTTGGCATCCACCTGGACGTTTGTTTTGGAGTTTGTTGGGATCATGTTTTTTGTAGCTGGATAATTTCCGTCAAGAAGCCGGGAAAAGAAAAGTATATTTTTGGATTTAAAAAGTACCTGGTTGTTCGTCACGGTAACATCAATCGTGTCTTCCGTGTCGTCGAGAATTTTGCTCAGCTCCGAAAGGCTTTTACCCGGAATAACAACATTGGAAAAGTCCGCTTCCTCAGCTCCTTCCACTGCTGCTTCCCGCATGGCAAGACGGTGGCTGTCAGTAGCTGTGCACATGAGACGGCCTTCTTCCATTCCCCAGTGGATACCTGTGAGAATCGGCCGGGTTTCTGCTGTGGATACAGCAAAAGCTGTCTGCTTAATAAGAGCTTTCAGAAGGTCGGTTTTCAGCTGAAATTTATTTCCTTCTTCCACTTCAGGCAGACGTGGGAATTCTTCCGGATCCAGTCCGTTTAAATTAAACTCCGAGCTCCCGGAGCTGATTTTTGTCACATTCTGATCATTGATGGATACTTCCACTGTGGATTCCGGAAGTTTTTTAATGATATCGGCAAAATATTTAGCCTGAAGAACAATCGCCCCTGGTTTTTCCACTTCGACTACCTGCTTATCCCCTTCTTCTGCCGGAATAAATGCTTCGATCGAAATATCGGAATCACTTCCAGTCAGTGTCACTCCATCATCAAACGCGACGATTTTCAGACCGGAAAGAATAGGCATTGTTGCTCTTGATGAAATAGCTTTGGAAACGTGCTGAATGTTCTGGACAAATATATCCCGCTGAATTGTGAATTTCATAAATCGGCGGCCTCCTTTTCACAGTCATCTGTGACTGTATATTAATATTAATTATTTATTTTAAACCCGCAGTAGTAGTACTAGGGCCTGTGCATTTGTGGATAACCCTCAAATTACCCGGGCGGATAAAGTTATAAACATGTGGATAAAGTGTGTATAAGTGCGTAACGCTTTTCCACAATCTGCACAGGCGTTTTTTAGGAAGAGCGGAGCTGGTTCGTTATATCTTTGATCTGCTGCTGAAGTTCACTGTCCTCTGAGAGCAGTTTGGAAATTTTCTCATGGGCATGAATAACTGTCGTATGATCCCGTTTTCCAAAAGCTGCACCAATTTTCGGAAGCGAGTGATCCGTCATCTCTCTGGAAAGATACATCGCAATCTGCCTCGGATAGGCAACGGTTTTCGTCCGTTTTTTCGCTTTCATGTCCTCCACTCTGACTCCGAAAGCAGCTGCAACCGAAGCCTGGACGTCGTCAATTGTCACTTCCTTCGCCTTTGCGTTCGGGATAATATCTTTCAGCGCAACAGCTGCAAGATCAGCGTTCATGTCCTGGTTAATGAGGGAGGAGTAAGCGACTACGCGGATCAGCGCCCCTTCCAGTTCCCGGATGTTCGTGTCGATCTGGTTCGCTATATAAAGCATGACTTCGTTAGGAATGTCGAGATTTTCCGCTTTTGCTTTTTTACGCAGAATCGCAATTCTTGTTTCCAGATCCGGCGGAGTAATATCCGTAATCAGTCCCCATTCAAAGCGGGAACGGAGCCGGTCTTCCAGCGTTGGAATTTCCTTGGGCGGCCGGTCACTGGAAATAACGATCTGCTTCCTTTCTTCATGCAGGGAATTAAACGTGTGGAAAAATTCTTCCTGTGTCTGCTCTTTTCCTGCAAGAAACTGAATATCGTCAATCAGAAGCACGTCAACATTCCGGTATTTATTGCGGAAATGGACGGCTTTGTTATCCCGGATGGAATTAATGAATTCATTCGTAAACTTCTCCGAGGACAAATAGACAACCTTTGCGTCCGGATTATGATCAATCACATAATGGCCGATCGCATGCATAAGGTGGGTTTTACCCAGTCCAACTCCCCCGTAAATAAACAGCGGGTTATAGGCTTTAGCCGGTGCTTCCGCGACAGCGAGTGACGCCGCGTGGGCAAAACGGTTGCCGCTGCCGATAACGAACGTATCAAACGTATATTTCGGGTTCAGCATGTGCTTCGGCGGCTCGCCCGATGTATCTGCGGCCGGCTCCGGCGGTTTCCTGCTGATGTCCATCTCGGGTTCGGCACCTTCTTCTTTTGGCAGAATGAATTTTGCTTCCAGCTCTGCCCCGGTCAACTCCTGGAGTGTATCGGTAATAATATTGAAATAGCGGTTTTCCAGCCAGTCCCGGGCAAACTCATTCGGTGCAATCACAGTAATCGTATTTGAACTCTGGTTGATGGAATCCGCCTGGGTGTCCTTAAACCACGTATCAAAACTCGGTTTGCTGACCTTTTCTTCGATTTTTTGAAGCGCCTGCTCCCAGAGATCATCTAAATTCTCCACACTTTTCCCTCCTTTACGCGACTTTCTGTTCTGTAACAGCATACCGGGAATTAATTATCTCCCTCCAGGTTGTACAACGCTTGTACAACCTGGATGAATAAAAATACACACAAGGGATGTGCATATCACATATTATAGAAGAAAAGAGGTAATCAACAATTTCCGGTGCTTTGTGGATAAACTTATTAAGCATGTTGTACAACTATCCACACCTTTATGCACAGCTGTGGATAGAATTAAAGCTGCAAATATTTTTCCACGAGAAAAAACATCACTATCGTACCAAAAAAAAGCGAGCCTGACAACGTTTCTATAAAGTTATCCACACTATTCAAGGGGTTGTGCTTAATTTTTATCCACAACACTAGATACTGTGAAGAACTTGTGTGCAGG
>REBZ01000110.1 GCA_007692495.1 Alkalicoccus sp. | reverse complement strand
CGTGAGAGTCAGTCCAATGACGGCGCAGCTTAACGGTCAGCTCCGCTTTTCTATTTCGCTGCTACTTTTGGTTTTTTGCTGTCTTCGAAGGCTGCCATTTCAGCGTCGAAGCGGCTCAGTCCCTGTTCCAGATGGTACTGGATGCGCTCCTGCATGACGAGGTAGTCCTGTGGAATAACTTTGATGAAGCGGGAAACATAGGTCTCCCAGTTATTCAGGATACTCTGGCCTTTACGGCTGAGCGTATGCTCAACGTGCTTTTCGATCATCTGACGCAGCTCTTCTATTTCCTGCTTGTCTTCAAGTGACTGCAGATGGACGAGCTCTTTGTTGCACTTGTTGGAGAAAGAAGTTTTTTCGTCGAAGATGTAGGCAGTTCCTCCGGACATTCCTGCCGCAAAGTTCCGGCCTGTTTCTCCAAGAACGACTACTTTCCCACCTGTCATATATTCACAGCCGTGGTCTCCGATACCTTCTACAACAACGTTGGCTCCGCTGTTACGGACACAGAATCTTTCCCCGGCATGACCGCTGATATAAGCTTCTCCTCCGGATGCTCCGTAGAAAGCAACGTTACCGACGATAATATTTTCCGACCAGTCAAACGTTGATTTGCGGGATGGACGGGCGATAATTCTGCCCCCGGAAAGCCCCTTGCCGATAAAGTCGTTGGCATCGCCGACGAGTTTCAGCGTCATACCCGGTGGAATAAACGCACCGAAGCTCTGACCGGCAGAACCTTTAAAAGTCAGACGGATGGTATTGTCCGGAAGACCTTCCAATCCATAACGGCGTGTCACTTCACTTCCAAGGATCGTACCGACTACGCGGTGGATGTTTCTTACAGAAGATGTTCCTTTGACCGGTGTTCCATTCTCCAGTGCCTCTTCACAGAAAGGAAGCAGTTCCTGATAGTCAAGCGACTTTTCGAGAGCGTGATCCTGCTTTCTGCTCGCGTAAGCCGTCTGTCCGGATTTCACTTCCGGCTGGTACAGCAGCTGGCTTAGATCCAGATGCTTTCCTTTCCAGTGATCTACGTCTTCTTTCACTTTCAGGACATCTGTACGGCCGACCATTTCGTTGATCGTACGGAAACCAAGCTCTGCCATCAGTTCGCGGGTTTCCTGGGCTACAAAGCGCATGAAGTTCTCCACGTGGTCTGCAGTACCGATAAACTTTTTACGAAGTTCCGGGTTCTGCGTAGCCACCCCTACCGGACACGTATCAAGATGACATACGCGCATCATGATACAGCCGAGAACAACGAGAGGTGCTGTGGAAAAACCGTACTCTTCCGCACCGAGAAGTGTCGCCACTACGACGTCACGCCCTGTCATCATCTTGCCGTCGGTTTCGACGACGATGCGGTCACGGAGTCCGTTCAATAGAAGGGTCTGATGCGTTTCTGCAAGTCCTATTTCCCATGGCAGTCCGGCATGCTTCAGGCTTGTTCTCGGAGCTGCACCTGTTCCGCCGTCATATCCGCTGATAAGAACCAGATCTGCACGGCCTTTGGCTACACCGGCTGCGATCGTTCCGACACCTCCGGAAGAAACAAGCTTAACCGAGATACGGGCTTTCGGGTTGGCGTTTTTCAAGTTATGAATAAGCTCTGCCAGATCCTCAATCGAATAAATATCATGGTGAGGAGGAGGAGAGATCAGTTCCACACCCGGCGTGGAGCCGCGGACTTCTGCAATCCATGGGTATACTTTTTTGCCTGGAAGATGTCCGCCTTCACCCGGCTTCGCTCCCTGGGCCACTTTAATCTGAATTTCGTCCGCATTTACGAGATAGTGACTTTTTACCCCGAAGCGTCCGGAAGCAACCTGCTTGATGGAGCTGCGTCGGGAGTCTCCGTTTTCTTCCGGAGTGAAGCGGTCAGGGAACTCGCCGCCTTCCCCGCTGTTACTGCTGCCGCCGAGACGGTTCATAGCAATAGCCAGGGCTTCGTGCGCTTCTGCACTGATTGCCCCGAGAGACATAGCTCCTGTTTTAAAGCGTTTCACGATCGCCTCCACCGATTCTACTTCTTCAAGCGGAACGGCGTTGCGGTCCTTAAAGGAAATCAAACCGCGAAGAGACTGAAGATTGTTCTTTTCGTCTGTAATCAGTCTGGAATATTCTTTAAATGCTTCATAGTTATTGGAACGGGTGGAGTGCTGCAGCAGGTGGATCGTTTTCGGATTATACTGATGATCCTCCCCGTTCTGGCGGTACTGGAATTCGTCTCCGATTTCCAGACGCTTCTCCTTGCCCCGCTCTTCTTCAAAGGCCGGTACGTGGCGCAGTAACACTTCTTCTGCCATCGTGTCCAGACCGATACCGTCCAGCTTGGACGACGTTCGCGTGAAGTGGCGGTCGATTACTTCCCTTGATATACCTACCGCTTCAAAAATCTGTGCCCCACGGTAACTTTGAATCGTGGAGATACCCATTTTCGACATAACTTTCATAATGCCGTCCGTTACCGATTCAATATACTGATACACGAGCTGATGCGTGCTGAAAGCTGGATCCAGCTCCCCGCGGTCTCTCAGCTGCTGCAGAGAGGCATAGGCAAGGTACGGATTGATCGCTTCTGCTCCGTAACCGAGCAGGGAGGCAAAGTGGTGCACTTCCCGGGCTTCTGCAGTTTCTACAAGCAGACTCACGCGCGTCCGTTTTCCTTCACGGATAAGGTGGTGGTGCAGAGCTGATACGGCAAGCAGCGCCGGTATAGGCGCTTTATCCTTACTCACTCCGCGGTCCGATAAAATGAGCAGTACACTGCCATCCTCCATCGCTTCATCCGCTTCAGCAAACAGCCGCTCCAGGGCAGGCTCCAGTCCTTCACTGCCTTCTGATGCGTTAAACAGAATCGGAAGTGTGGCTGCTTTAAAACCGTCAAGATCCTGACGACGCAGTGTTTCCAGCTGTTCATTGCTCAATACCGGCTTTTTCAGGCGGATATGCTTACAGCTTTTTGCATCCGGATTAACGAGGCTTCCCTCAGCTCCGATTGTCGTGCTGAACTGAGTAACGATTTCTTCCCGGATCGCATCGATCGCCGGATTCGTTACCTGGGCAAAAAGCTGTTTGAAATAGTTATATAAAAGCTGCGGTTTTTTCGAAAGAACTGCCAGCGGGGAATCGTATCCCATGGAGCCGACCGGATCTTTTTTACTTGCTACGAGCGGCTTTAAAATCTTGTTCATTTCTTCATTCGTGTAGCCGAAAGCCAGCTGCTTTTCTACGAGGTTTTCCTGGTCATCCGGAAGCTTATCTTCTTCGACTTTAGGAATTTCATCCAGGTCAAGCATATGCTCGTCAATCCACTGACGATACGGCTTTTCTCTCGCAATTTCCATTTTGATTTCTTCATCCGGAATAATTTTTCCTTTTTCCAGATCAAGAAGCAGCATTTTACCCGGGTGCAGACGCTCTTTGTAAAGGATATCATCCGCGAAGATGTCCAGCGCCCCCACTTCGGAGCCGAGAACGAGCTGGCCGCTTTTTGTTACGTAATAACGTGCAGGACGCAGGCCGTTCCGGTCAAGAATGGCTCCTACGTGACGCCCGTCGGTAAAGCCGATCGCTGCCGGTCCGTCCCATGGTTCCATAAGCGTGCTGTGGTACTCGTAGAAGTCGCGCTTTTCCGGCTTGATGGAATCATCGTTTGCCCACGGCTCCGGAATCATCATCATAGCCGTATGGGCAAGAGAACGCCCGGAAAGGTGGAGAAATTCAAATCCATTATCAAACATGGAGGAATCACTGCCGTTTTTATCAATAACCGGCATAAGTTTTTCCATATCTTCTTTGTCGAAGTATTCTGACTGGCACATTTTTTCACGTGCCTTCATCCAGTTCATGTTTCCTCGGATCGTATTGAATTCTCCGTTATGGATCGTGTAACGGTTCGGGTGTGCCCGCTTCCAGCTCGGGAAGGTATTTGTACTGAAACGGGAGTGGACGAATGCCACAGCCGATTTGAAATCAGGATGGTTCAGATCAATGTAAAAGGAGTCAAGCTGCTCTGGTATAAGCATGCCTTTATAAACGATAGTACGGGTCGACAGACTGCACACATAAAAATCCTGACTGTTCAGGGATTTTGCAATCTCGATCTCCGTTCGTTTACGGATCACGTAGAGGCGGCGTTCCAGTTCATCCTGGTTTTTAAACTCCCCACCTGTACGGACAATTACCTGGCGGATAAACGGTTCTGTTTTCTTTGCTTCATCCCCTACAAACGAGTCATTAACAGGGACCGTACGCCAGCCGAGAATAGTCAGGCCTTCTTCTTCGATAATACGCTCAAAGATTTTCCGGCTTGCTTTCCGCTCCTTCTGTTCCTGAGGAAAGAAAACCATGCCGATACCGTACTGGCCCTCTTCCGGGATCGTAATATCTTCCTTATGAAACTGCTTCTGGAAAAACCGGTGCGGAATCTGTGTGAGAATCCCCGCTCCGTCCCCTGAACTTACGTCCGCCGACTGGCCTCCGCGGTGTTCAAGGTTGCAAAGAATAGTGATGGCATTCTGAACGATATCATGGGTTTTTGTACCGTTGATATTCGCAATCATCCCTATCCCGCAGGCTTCATGCTCCTCTCTTGGGTCATAAAGTCCCTGAGCAGCAGGATATCCGTGTTTCATCATGATAACGTCCCTCCTTAATTTTTCGAAATATGAACAAATGAAAAAACATACATCCTTCTCGGAATATTTAATCATTTCTTCACATTTTTATGCACTCTTACTTAACCTGCATAAAGGAAATTTTTGTAAGATGCAGAAGTGAAAAATTCTGAAATTGAAGAATTTTTCTTTTATATCATTGAATAATACCATCTTTTCGGTGATTTACAAAGCCAAATATTGACACTTATCGATTATTGTCAGACTATAACCGTTTACAAACCCTTGTGGTACAAGGATTTTCGCCCGTCGAAGCTTCGTTGGATTTTCTAACATTCCCCCTGATTTTACCCTTTAATAAAGCCGTTCATGACGTGTTTCTTCATATTTAAAAGCCACGGTGAAATATGTATGAAAGTTTGAATACCAGGAATTTTTACCATTTAAAGGTAATAAAGTATTTAAAAGGTTTTTTAAACATTCTTCATGCAAAAGCTTGTCTATTTTATTGTATCCGCTTACATATTCATAATATGCATCTTCCGGGTTCAGAAACTTATTAAGGACTGATCGTGCCCTTATGGAAACGAAGGTGCAAGTTCACTTTATCTAGTTTATCTTTTAGCTGTCTTGAAAATTAAGCAGCTATGTAATGACCCGCCGCCTTCGTTCCCATGGGGAGGCTTTATTTTTGGCTCTGTTAAAGCTCCGGGTTCTTACGTAAGGAAAAGGCCTGTCTGGCACAGCGGGTTCATCTGTTGAAAATACCAGTGAAACAGGTTTCACTAAATGAATTTTATTTGATTAAACTTATTTTAATGGAATTAACCGCTTATTTTCCCCAAGTTTGCGTAAGAGCCCCAGACTTTAAAAGAGACATGGATGCCGTTAAAAACAGACCCATGAAAAATGAAAATATCCAACGCTGTGCAGCGAAGGCGGAGACATCCGGTGGATCAGCGCCGTTCGGAAATCCATTTTGGAGGTCTCTTCTTCCGCTAAATTCAACCGGGAACAAGCCCTCGGGTAAGCCCCGCCGAGAATGCAGCAGCGTTATGTCCATCTCATAAACGAACTGTTTTCAAGGCAGCTATTGCGAAATTTCTTCTTCTTCTGCCATTAAATTCAGCGGAAGAATTATACGGTTTATGTTTACCGGACGGTTATAAAGGTAAATTTTAGTTATAACAGGAGGGATAAATTATGAAGGATCTCTTATACATCGATGGTATCTGGACAGGAAACAGTCTGGAAAAAACGGCAGTAACAAATCCCGGATCGGGAGAAACGATCGGTCACATTCCGAAAGGCGGAAGTACGGAAGCCGCTCAGGCAGTGGATGCCGCTTCTGCTGCTTTAAAAGAGTGGAAGAATAAAACCGCCCAGGAAAGAGCAGGCTATCTGCGGGAGCTTTTCCGGCTGATGAACGAACATTCGGAAGAAATCGCTGAGATTATGACAAAAGAAAACGGGAAAACGATCACCGATTCCAGACAGGAAACAGCTTATGCTGCTTCTTTTCTCGACTGGTTTGCTGATGAAGCAAAACGGGTCTACGGACGGACGATTCCCGGCAAGCATGCAGAACACCGCATTGAAGTGATGAAACAGCCGGTCGGAGTCGTGGCTGCCATTACACCGTGGAATTTCCCGGCGGCTATGATCACAAGAAAACTCGCCCCGGCCCTCGCTGCCGGCTGCACGTTTATTATTAAGCCCGCAACAGCCACTCCTTTTACAGCGATGAAAATTGTTGAACTCTGTGAAGAAGCAGGTATTCCAAAAGGGGTCGTCAATCTGCTCACGGGAAGTGCCTCAGACATTACAAAAGTGTTTATGAATGACAGCCGGGTACGGAAAGTATCCTTTACCGGCTCCACTGAAGTAGGGAAAAAGCTGATTGAGCAGAGTGCCCACCAGGTGAAGAAGCTTTCCCTCGAACTTGGCGGCCATGCTCCGCTGCTCGTTTTTAATGACGCAGATCTTGATACGGCCGTACGGGAAGCTTTACGTGCCAAATTCCGGAATGGAGGCCAGTCCTGCATTGCAGCGAACCGTCTCTATGTGCAGAGCGGAGTTTACACGGAATTCGTGGAGCGCTTTTCGGAAGCGGCTGGAAAAATGAGTGCCGGCAACGGCTTTGAGGAGAAGCACGACATCGGTGCTGTAATCGATCAGGACGGATACGATAAAGTGAAGCGTCACGTGGAGGATGCCGAGAAAAAAGGCGGAACGATTACTGCCGGCGGAAGCGGTACAGATGAAAACGGAGCGTTTTTCTATCAGCCTACCGTCATTAAAGATGCCTCTGAAGATATGCTCATTATGCAGGAGGAAACATTCGGGCCGGCTGCACCGATTCAGAAGTTTGAAACGTTTGATGAAGGAATCGAGCTTGCCAACAACACGATCTACGGGCTTGCCTCCTACATCTTTACAGACAACGTAAAAACAGGAACAAAAGCAGCCGAAGCACTCGATTTTGGAGTAGTCGGATGGAATGAAGGCGTCCCGTCCACTGCCCAGGCACCGTTCGGCGGGGTGAAAGAATCCGGCTTCGGCCGGGAAGGCGGCGCAGAAGGTATAGAAGATTTTCTGGAAGTGAAATATGTAGCCAAAAATATCGGAGGGTAATGCTTTTCTCCGGTAAACCTATACGGCGGATGTTTGACGATACTTGTCAAACATCCGCCTTTTTATACTTTCCCTGCTCCCCGGACTCTTACCCACGGACGTCCGTTTTCCCACGTAATATGAAGCGGCACCTGAAAAACCCGTTCCAGATTCTTTTTGGTAAGCACTTCTTCCTTTTTACCGGAAGCCGTTATCGAGCCTTCTTTTAACAGCATCGCGTGGGTTACCGGCTGAATAATTTCTTCCAGATGATGACTTACGTAAATGATTGTCGGGCCGCCCTTTCCCATCATTTCTTCAAGCGTATTAAGCAGTTCCTCCCTGGCATAAAGATCGAGCCCGGAGCATGGTTCATCGAGGATCATAAGACGGGGATCTGCCATCCACGCCCTTGCGAGTATTGTTTTCTTTCTTTCTCCCTGGGAAAAATGGGCAAGAGGTTCATCCTCCAGGTGTGCGATACGGAATTTGGAAAGCAGCTCCCGGGCTTTTTCAACATCCGCTTCAGTAACCGGTTCATAAAGGCCGATCGATGCGTGCCTTCCACTCAGAACAATATCAAGTGCGGAAGCCTGGATATGTCCTTCGTACTGCTGTTCCACTGCCTGGCTGACCCAGCCTATCTGTTTTTTCACTTCCGGCATATACGTCTTACCGTAACGATTTCCGAGAATATCGACGGGGCCGCTTCCGGCTTTCGGCCACATGGAACCCGCGATAACCTTCAGGAGCGTCGTTTTCCCTGAACCATTCAGGCCCAGTACACCCCAGTGCTCCCCTTTATGTATTTCCCAGTTAACATCCTTTACGAGCTTTTTCCCGCTCCGCTGCACTGTAACATCCTGCAGAGATATAATTTTTTCTGTCAACGGCCCCACTCCTTTTTCTTTTTATCTTACCTTATGTATTTTGTATAGAAAAGTGACAGGAAAAAAGCTTTATTTTTCAATAGATCGGGTTATCTTCTTTCAATTCTATGATTTTTTATGCAAATAGCGGTAAAATGAAAAAAGCATTGTCCGGGAAGAGGTTGTTTTACTCATGCATATTTTTATTCAGGTCGTCCTGCCCGTGCTTCTAATCTTCGGGGCGGGATTTGCCATTCAGAAGTGGAAGAAAGTTGATATTAAACCAGTCTCCGTCGTAGCTCTTTATGTAGCAACTCCGGCGCTCGTTTTTCAGACGTTTCACGAAGCAGAAATCGACAGCCAGTATCTGCTGATGATTGTCTTTGCTTTTGCTCTTTTGTTTTCTCTTATTATCTTCAACAAAATTCTGGCAAAAGCTTTCGGAAAATCGGAGAAAAAAGAAAGCGGCTGGATTCTTTCCACTGCTTTTATGAATGCCGGTAACTACGGCGCACCGATTATTCTGTTTGCCTACGGGCAGGAAGGGTTCGCCTATGCCGTATCCTTTATGGTTCTGCAGTCTATCATTATGAATGTTTTCGGTGTTTACTATGCAGCGAAAGGCTATGCGGGAGCGCGTTACGCTTTAAAAAGTATTTTAAGCATGCCGGTAACTTACGCACTCCTTCTTGCAGTCTTTTTTCAGATGATGCCTTTTTCCATGCCGGAAAATCTGATGGGAAGCATCGATATCGTCGCCGCTTCCGCGATTCCGCTCGTTATGATTATACTCGGCATGCAGCTCGCCAATATGGAGCTCGGGCACTTCGACTGGCCGTCGGTTTCCTACGGCGTTGCGGTACGGCTTTTTGTTTCCCCATTCATTGCCTACCTGCTGACTATTATACTGCCGGTCGATCCGCTCCTTGCAAAAGTTCTGATCGTATCTGCGGCGATGCCGTCTGCCGCGACAATCGTTATGATGGCCGTTCAGTTTGATAACCAGCCGAAGTACGTTTCGAGTGTGACTCTCGTTTCGACCCTTTTAAGCGTAATCACGATTACTGTCCTGCTGACAATTCTCAACTGATGAACGAGTAAGCTGAAAAGAGGACGGCTCGAAAAACCCGCCCCCCTTTCTGCACAGACAGATGCCGCTGAAAGCAGTTTTTTGCTTCCAGCGGCATTTTTTAGGGATGTTCCAGCTTCGCGGCCGGCTGCAGACAAAAAAGAAACTTTCTGACTGAGGATTAATGACCGGTCTATAATGATTAATTCGTCGTTGTACAAGGCTTATAAAGATTAAAAACTGCCTGTAATGATTAATAGACCGCTTAATGACAAAACATCCGGTTATAATGATTAATCTGCCCCCGCTGAAGACAATAAAACCTTCTATAATGATTAATCAACCCGCTTTACCGCTTCAGACCCTGAAACCACCGGAAAGCGGCGCTCCCGCTGCCCCCCGGAGGCACAAGCTGGGAAACGTATGCTTATATAATGGCTCTAGCTCCGTGTTGTTTTTGAAAGTCGCCTGCGGCTCTTT
>REBZ01000032.1 GCA_007692495.1 Alkalicoccus sp. | reverse complement strand
TAGGTTTTCGCTTCCTGGGCACTCATGAAGTTATCACGGTCTGTATCGCGGCTGATAGTTTCAATTGACTGGCCGGTACGATCCGCCAGAATTTGATTCAGCTTTTCACGCATACGCACAATACGCTTCGCATGAATTTCGATATCGGAAGCCTGACCCTGAGTACCACCGAGCGGCTGGTGGATCATAACTTCACTGTTAGGGAGTGCGTAACGCTTACCGGGCTCGCCGGCAGCCAGAAGGAAAGCTCCCATAGAAGCCGCCATACCGATGCAGATTGTCTGTACATTCGGCTTAATAAACTGCATTGTGTCATAAATTGCCATCCCTGCGGAAATCGATCCTCCCGGGCTGTTAATATAAAGAGAAATGTCTTTATCCGGATCGTCAGCAGTCAGGAACAGCAGCTGGGAAACGATAGAGTTGGCAACGTTATCGTCAATTCCGGAACCAAGCATAATGATCCGGTCTTTCAGGAGGCGTGAATAAATATCATAAGCACGCTCTCCACGGTTTGTCTGTTCAATAACTGTAGGTACTAAGTTCATGAATAATCCTCCTCTTATTTTAGCGGAATCGCGGTTCATTTCATACAGAAGCGCACCGTTATGTACATATCATAACGTTAAAGGTCAATGAAGGTCAAATGTTTTACCGGTGATTTCTGAATAGGAAAGAACCGGAAAACTTACCGCTTTTCCAGGGTGGGTCTGTTTTAGACCACTATTATCTATTCGCCGGCAGAGAGAATGAATCCTCCTGTGGAAAATACAGAAACACCATTACTCATGATAACCGTTTCTTCAAAAACTCAAACACTATATATATATGATAAAATAGACAGAAATGAACGGAACGGATGAGGGGGTGTGCACATATGAATATGGATTTCAGTCTGATTCAGCAGCAGTCAATGAAACTTGTAATGACAAATGAACTTCGTCAGGCTATTACAATGCTTCAGTATTCTGTTCATGAACTGCAGGATTACCTGCAGGAACAGCAGCTGGAAAATCCGCTTATTGAGCTTCAGGAACCGGAAAACAGCGGAACTTCCGGAGAAAAAATTCCTTCCGGCTCCTACAGTTCCCAGGAGCATTCGTTGTCACCGCTCGACTTTTTGACTAACGAAGAAGAAGGTCTGCAGGATTACCTGCTTTCCCAGCTTCGTATTCAGCAGCTGGATAAACTGATGTATTCCACTGTCTCCTATCTTGCACTGAGTACAGACGAAAATGGGTATCTGGCTCACTCTCTTGAAGAGCTTGCAGAAGTACTGGGTGAGCCGCTCGAACGTATGGAAGAAGGACTGGCGCTGCTACAGAATCTGGAACCTTCCGGAGTCGGGGCCCGGTCATTGAAAGAATGTCTTTTAATACAGCTCCGCCACACACCTGTGGAGGATCCTCTTGCGGAACAGATTGTGGAGAAACATCTGGATCTTCTGGCGCGGAAACAGCTGAAGCAGATAGCCAGGGAGGAAGGAGTTTCCGTCGTGGATGTACAGCAGGCCGCAGACTTTATCCAGACGCTCAATCCAAAGCCGGGGGCCGCTTTCTATCAAGGTCCGGCAGAGTATATTACACCGGATGCCGTAATCGAGAAAACTTCTTCAGGCTGGACCGTAAGTTTGAACGGAGCCGGACTACCGCAGATGAAAATGAACCGTGAATACGAGCAGCTTCTGCAGAAAGAAAAAGAAGACGTCCAGCAGTACTTGAAACAGAAACAGGAACAGTTTGAGTGGATTAAAAAAAGTATTGCCCAGCGGCAGGATACAATACTGCGCGTGACGAAAGCGATTGTAGAGCACCAGCACGACTTTCTTGAAAAAGGACCGGAATACGTTAAGCCGCTGACACTTCGGATGATCGCCGAAAAACTCGAAATTCATGAATCCACGGTTTCGCGTGCTGCGACAAGAAAATATGTCCAGACGCCGCGAGGGCTTTTTGAATTGAAGTATTTCTTTCAGTCGGGAATTCAGCGTCAGACAGGGGAGGATCAGTCGGCAGAAAGAGCCAAAATATACTTGAAACGGCTTATTGACGAAGAGAATAAACAGAAGCCCTGGTCTGACCAGAAACTTTCCGCCATTCTTGAAGAAAAACATCAAATCAGCCTTTCCCGGCGCACAGTAGCTAAATACAGAGAGGAAATGCATATTCCGTCCTCCTCGAGACGGAAAAGGTATGAGTAAGCAGAACTCTTAAAAGAAGGAGGCCCGCATGAAGATTTATTTCTATACAAAAGAAAACTGTCCTCTCTGTGATAAAGCATTCGAAAAACTAAAAATGGTCCAGGAGGAAATTCCGTTGGAAATCGAAGTTTATGATATATATAAACGGGAAGATTTACTGGAGAAGTATCAGCTCCGTATTCCTGTTGTGGAATCTAACGCCGGAAAAGTAATTGAGGAAGGTATCGTTACGTATGGCGGCCTTATTTCCGGATTGAGAGAAAATTAGTTGATTAATAATAAATTTATTGGTAAACTGAAGGTGTAAGAAAAAACTTGCACCTTCTACAGGGCTTATTTTTTTAAATTAAGTGGGACACAATTTGTCTAATGGGGACGATTAATGTCCCTGGGCAGTGCTTAGGAGGCTGGACATGAACACGCTTTTAGATCTTCAAAAAAAGCTTCTCCCCGACCTGGTAGAGGTGATGGGCGTACGGTACCGTATTCTCCGTTATATCCGCCTGATGCAGCCTATTGGAAGACGGACCCTGGCTTCAAACCTGGACATGTCGGAACGCGTACTGCGTGGAGAAGTCACCTTTTTAAAGGAACAGGGCCTCGTTACTTTTCAAGCGAGCGGAATGCTCCTGACTGAAGAAGGAGAGAAGCTTCTCGGACAGCTGGAAGCCGTCATGAAAGACGTCTTCAATACGAGGACGATGGAAGAAGAACTTCAGGTGAAGCTTGGTGTGGAAGAAGTCCATGTTGTTCCGGGAAACAGCGATTCTTATCCGTGGGTGAAAAAAGAGCTTGGTCGCGCCTGTGTCAGCGTAATGAAACGCCGTCTGCAGCCGTCTGATAATATTATCGCCGTAACGGGAGGTACATCCATAGCTGCGGTGGCCGAGATGCTCGTCCCGGATTCCGACTTGAAAAAGTCCATGTTTGTCCCGGCAAGAGGGGGGCTTGGAGAGCAGGTCGAGAATCAGGCTAATACGATCTGCGCCACTATGGCCAGGAAGGCTATGGGGTCCTATCGGCTTCTCCACGTCCCGGATCAGTTAAGTAAAGAAGCTTACGATTCCCTTATCAGCGAACCTTCCATTCAGAGTATTCTTCGTCTTATTCATTCAGCTACGATGGTAATTCATGGGATTGGTGATGCCCGGACGATGGCGGAACGACGCAATACTCCGGATGAAGTTATGAAAAAGCTCGAACATGAACAGGCGCTGGCAGAAGCATTCGGCTACTATTTCAATGGGGACGGAAGAATTATTCATAAAGTACTGACAATAGGGCTTCAGCTCGAAGATCTCCAGAACATTCCGGCAATTATTGCTGTAGCAGGCGGAGCATCTAAAGCAGAGGCGATAGAAGCCTATATGAAAAACGGTCCCAGTCAGGTTCTTGTAACCGACGAAGGAGCAGCGGAAGCTCTGCTCTCAAAAGTTTAAGTTTAAGTGTGGCGGGTAACGTCAATATAACTCCCTGCGGGGAATTTTAAAGCAGTTTGTGAGTTCAAGGGTTATTCCCTTTGAAATATATTTTTTACCTAACCTAAGGAGGAATTTATTATGACAACAAAGATTGGTATTAATGGTTTTGGACGTATTGGGCGAGTAGTATTCCGTCAGGTGCTTGAAAATCCTAATGTTGAAGTTGTAGCTGTAAATGACCTTACAGATGCTAATATGCTTGCACACCTTTTAAAATACGATTCTGTTCACGGAACACTTGACGTTGAAGTAACGGCTAACGGCAACAACCTCGTTGTAGACGGCAAGGAAATCGTGGTAACAGCAGAAAAAGATCCGGCTGATCTTAAGTGGGGCGAGCTCGGAGCAGAAATCGTTGTAGAATCGACTGGTATTTTCACGAAACGTGATGCTGCAGCGAAACACATGGAAGCAGGAGCGAAAAAAGTTGTTATTTCTGCTCCGGCCCAGGAAGAAGATATCACAATCGTTATGGGTGTAAACGAAGACAAGTACGAGCCGGAAAATCACCACGTGATTTCCAACGCTTCCTGCACAACTAACTGTCTTGCACCATTCGCGAAGGTTCTTCACGAAAAGTTCGGTTTGAAACGTGGTATGATGACAACTGTACACTCTTACACGAACGATCAGCGTATCCTTGATCTTCCACATAAGGATTACCGCCGTGCACGTGCAGGTGCTGAAAACATCATTCCGACGTCCACTGGTGCTGCAAAAGCAGTATCCCTCGTTCTTCCTGAACTGAAAGGCAAGCTTAACGGCGGTGCTATGCGTGTTCCTACACCAAACGTATCGCTGGTAGACCTTACCGCAGAGCTTGAAAAGAACGTAACCGCAGACGACGTGAACAACGCGTTTAAAGAAGCAGCAGAAGGTGAACTGAAGGATATCCTCGGTTACAGTGATGAGCCGCTCGTTTCTAAAGACTATAACGGCAACATCTATGCTTCTACTGTTGATGGTCTTTCCACAATGGTTATGGAAGACAACATGGTTAAAGTGATTTCATGGTATGACAACGAAACAGGCTACTCTGCCCAGGTTGTACGCCTTGTTGACTACCTTGTTGAAAAAGGACTTTAAGTAAAAGATAGAAAATCCATCCTGAACGACCCTTTAGGAGGCGGGCCAAACGTGTCCTGCCTCCTTTTTAGTTTGTCGTACCGGATTGACGCGGAAGAGCTGAGAACAGCAAAGGTTCCCGGATACTCTCTGCGGAAATCATATATAATGGAAGAGACTTATATCCTGAAGGAGGTAATTTCATGAACAAGCAATCCATTCGAGATATCGATGTAAAAGGAAAACGTGTCTTCTGCCGTGTCGATTTCAACGTGCCGATGAAAGACGGAGAGGTAACGGACGACACACGTATTCGGGCGGCACTGCCGACGATTCAGCTGCTGGCCGATAAGGGAGCGAAAGTAATTCTTGCGAGCCACTTGGGCCGTCCCAAAGGTGAGGCAGTGGATGAACTCCGTCTTGATCCAGTGGCAAAACGCCTGAGCGATCTTCTGAATAAGGAAGTACAGAAAACAGACGCTGTCTACGGTGCGGAACCGAAAAGAGCTGCCGAGGGGCTGGAAGAAGGTGGTCTTCTTCTTCTCGAAAACGTGCGGTTTGAAGCCGGTGAAGAAAAAAATGACGGAACGCTTGCTGCACATTTTGCAGACCTTGCAGATGTTTACGTCAACGATGCTTTTGGAGCAGCTCACCGCGCACACGCGTCCACTGCAGGAATTGCAGAACATCTTCCGGCCGTGGCAGGACTTCTGATGGAAAAAGAACTGGAAGTTCTCGGCAAGGCAATGGAATCTCCGGAGAGGCCGTTTACAGCGATTATTGGTGGAGCAAAGGTTAAGGATAAGATCGGAGTTATCGACAACCTGCTTGATAAGGTGGACAATCTTATCATTGGAGGAGGCCTTGCCTATACGTTTGTGAAAGCCCAGGGTTATGAGGTAGGAAAGTCTCTTCTTGAAGAAGACAAAATTGATCTGGCAAAACAGTTCATGAAAAAAGCCGAAGAAAAAGGTGTTAAATTTTACATGCCGGTAGATGTAATAGCAGCCGACGATTTTGATGAAAATGCCAATACGCAGGTAGTGCCTATTGACTCCATTCCGGCAGAGTGGGAGGCCCTGGACATCGGTCCTGAAACGATTGATATTTACAGGGAAGTAATCAAAAACTCCAAACTTGTCATTTGGAACGGACCGATGGGAGTATTTGAATTCGAAAAATTTGCCCGCGGAACAATCGGTGTGGCAGAAGCTCTGGCAGAAGCAGAAAGCACATACACGGTGATCGGCGGAGGCGATTCTGCAGCAGCTGTTGAAAAATTCGGATTTGCTGACAGAATGAACCATATGTCCACCGGCGGCGGAGCTTCCCTCGAATTTATTGAAGGCAAGGAACTGCCCGGAGTAAAAGCACTAAACGATAAATAATTCCATCAAAGGAGGAAGATATATATGCGTACACCAATTATTGCAGGTAACTGGAAAATGAACAAAACAAAGGGAGAAGCGGTTTCTTTTCTTCAGGAAGTAAAAGGGAAAGTACCATCCGCCGAAAAAGTGGAAGCAGTTGTCTGTTCACCTGATCTGTTTCTTGATGCACTCGTGCAGGAAGCAGAAGGTACAGAAGTGAAAATTTCCGCTCAGAACATGCATTTTGAGGAAAAGGGAGCCTTTACCGGGGAAACGAGCCCGAAAGCACTTAAGGATCTCGGTGTAGAGTATGTTATTATCGGCCACTCAGAGCGCCGTGACATGTTTGGTGAAACGGATAAATCTGTTAATCAAAAAGTACACGCAGCGATTGATTACGGATTAACACCTATTGTCTGTGTAGGTGAAACGCTGGAAGAACGGGAGTCCAATAAAACGAGTGATGTCGTTACACGTCAGGTGAAGGAAGGCCTGAAGGATCTCACAAAAGAGCAGGCAGCTCTTGTCGTCGTAGCGTATGAGCCGGTATGGGCTATCGGAACAGGAAAAACACCGACAGCGGAAGAAGCAAACGAAACGTGCGGAGTAATCCGTGAGGCGCTTGCTACTGCTTTCTCCAGAGAAACAGCAGAAGCGGTCCGTATTCAGTACGGTGGAAGCGTCAAGCCGGCAAACATTAAAGAAATGATGAGCCAGTCAGATATCGATGGAGCACTTGTAGGCGGAGCAAGCCTGGAAGCAGAGTCATTTCTTCAGCTTGTGGAGGGCGGAAATGAGTAAGACACAGCCTACTGCTTTAATTATTCTCGATGGTTTTGCCCTGAGGGAAGAAACGGATGGCAACGCAGTAGCTCAGGCAGAAAAACCGAATTTTGACCGTTTTTGGAATGCGTATCCGCATGCCACCCTGCAAGCATGCGGGCTGGCTGTCGGCCTCCCGGAAGGACAAATGGGAAACTCGGAAGTAGGCCACTTAAACATTGGTGCCGGACGGGTCGTATATCAGAGTCTGACACGGGTGAACCTCTCCATTGAAGACAAGTCATTTTTTGAGAATGAAGAATTCAAAGGCGCAATGGAGCACGTCAAGGAAAATGGAACAGCCCTCCATCTGTACGGGCTCGTTTCGGACGGCGGTATCCACAGTCATATTAAGCACCTTTTTGCACTCCTTGAAATGGCAGCGAAAGAACAGGTTGAAAAAGTGTACGTTCACGCTTTTCTCGATGGAAGGGATGTCGGGCCGACAACAGCCCAGACGTACCTCGATCAGCTTGAAAATAAAATGAAGGAACTCGGCACCGGACAGCTCGCGACTGTTCAGGGCCGTTACTACGCGATGGATCGGGACAAACGCTGGGACCGCGTGGAGAAAAGCTATCGTGCAATGGTTTACGGAGAAGGCGAAAAATTTTCTTCCACCCAGGAAGCTATCGATGCTTCCTATAAAAAAGAAATTCACGATGAGTTTTTCCTTCCTTCAGTAATTACAAAAGAAGATGGAAAAACACCTGTCGGTACGATTCAGGATAATGATGCGGTTATTTTCTTTAATTTCCGTCCGGATCGTGCGATTCAGCTGTCTGAAGTTTTCACTAAAGACGCTTTTATCGACTTTGAGCGGGGAGAGCGCCATCCGAAAAATGTACATTACGTGACGCTTACCCAGTTCAGTGAATCCATTAAAGGAAAAGTCGCTTTTAAGCCGTCAAGCATGGATAAGGTACTTGGAGAAACTGTAGCCGATGAAGGACTAAGCCAGCTGCGTATTGCAGAAACAGAAAAGTATCCGCACGTCACTTTCTTTTTCAGCGGCGGCCGGGAAGCGGAATATCCTGGAGAGGAACGTATCCTGATTGATTCACCTAAAGTGGCCACCTACGACCTGAAGCCGGAAATGAGTGCCTACGAAGTAACGGATGCTCTGCTGGAAGAAATCCGGCAGGACAAACATGACATGATCATTTTGAACTTTGCCAATCCGGACATGGTTGGACATTCCGGGAAAATAGAGCCGACCATTAAAGCAATCGAAGCTGTCGATGAATGTCTTGGAAAAATCGTTGATCTGCTGGAAGAAAAAGGTGGCAAGGCGATCATTACAGCTGACCACGGCAACGCAGATGTTCTGAAGATGGAAGATGGTTCACCTATGACTGCCCATACGACAAATCCGGTTCCGGTTATCGTCACAGATAAAAATGTAGAACTGCGCGAAGACGGGGTTCTTGGAGATCTCGCACCGACAATGCTTGATCTGATGAAGGTGAATCAGCCGGAAGCAATGACCGGTAAATCCCTGATTAAATCAAAAAAATAAACTATTCTATTTGAAGGAGTGTTGATCATTATGACAATTATTACAGACGTATATGCACGCCAGGTACTCGATTCCCGGGGAAATCCAACAGTGGAAGTGGAAGTTCACACCGAAAGCGGCGCTTTCGGCCGTGCGATCGTGCCAAGTGGTGCATCAACTGGTGAATATGAAGCAGTAGAACTGCGTGACGGCGGCAGTGCCTGGATGGGTAAAGGCGTAACGAAAGCAGTAGATAACGTGAATGATGTTATCGCTCCTGAACTCGTAGGCTTTGATGCACTTGATCAGCTCGGTGTGGATCAGCTGATGCTTGACCTTGACGGAACACCGAATAAGGAGAAGCTCGGTGCCAATGCGATCCTTGGTGTTTCCATGGCAACCGCCCATGCAGCAGCTGATGCGCTTGGAGTTCCGCTTTATGTCTATCTCGGCGGTTTCAGTGCAAAAACACTTCCGACACCAATGATGAACATTTTGAATGGCGGCGAGCATGCTGACAATAACGTGGATATTCAGGAATTTATGATTATGCCTGTCGGTGCGGATACTTTCTCTGAAGCTCTGCAGATGGGTGCGGAAATCTTCCACAACCTTAAGAAAGTATTGAGCTCAAAAGGTTACAATACAGCTGTAGGAGACGAAGGCGGTTTTGCACCGAACCTCGGATCCAATGAAGAAGCGCTTGCTACAATCATTGAAGCAGTAGAAAAAGCAGGATACAAGCCGGGCGAAGAAATTCAGCTGGCTATGGACGTAGCTGCTTCTGAAATTTACGAAGACGGTAAATATAACCTTAAAGGGGAAGGCGTTGTTAAAACGTCTGACGAGATGGTCGACTTTTATGCAGACCTCTGCGAAAAGTATCCGATCATTTCTATCGAAGACGGCCTGGATGAAAACGACTGGGATGGTTTTAAGAAACTTACGGACCGTCTTGGTGACAAAGTTCAGCTCGTTGGGGACGATCTTTTCGTTACCAACACGGAAAAGCTTTCCCGTGGAATCCAGGAAGGAATCGGTAACTCCATTCTTATTAAAGTGAACCAGATCGGTACATTGACAGAGACGTTTGACGCCATTGAAATGGCGAAGCGCGCGGGTTATACAAATGTAATTTCCCACCGCTCCGGTGAGACAGAAGATGCGACAATTGCGGATATTGCTGTTGCGACTAATGCCGGTCAAATCAAAACAGGTGCTCCATCCCGTACAGACCGCGTAGCGAAGTACAACCAGCTTCTCCGCATCGAGGATGAGCTTCAGTATGTAGGACGTTATGC
>REBZ01000029.1 GCA_007692495.1 Alkalicoccus sp. | reverse complement strand
CCGACATAGCGGATGCCAAGACCGAACAGAAGTTTTTCAAGCGAGTTGTTTTTTGTAGCTTCGATAGCTTCCAGCAGATTATCGACCGACTTCTCTCCCATACGCTCCAGCTTCAGAAGCTCTTCTCGGTCCAGTCGATAGAGATCAGCTACATCTTCTACAAGTTCATGCTCAAAAAGCTGTATGATGACTTTTTCACCCAGGCCGTCGATATTCATAGCGTTCCGGGAGACAAAATGAATCAGACCTTCCCGGATCTGTGCCGGACACTTTGGATTTACGCAGCGCAGAGCTACTTCTCCCTCAATGCGTATCAGACCACTTCCACATTCCGGACATTCTGACGGCATGACAAAGTCTTCTTCCTCCCCGGTCCGCTCATCCGACAGCACGCGGACGACTTTAGGTATAACGTCCCCTGCTTTTTTTATGACAAGCTTGTCTCCGAGCTTCAGGTCCTGCTCCCGTATTAAGTCTTCATTGTGAAGCGTTGCCCGCTGAACGGTACTGCCGGCTACGCTGACAGGGTCGAGAAGAGCGGTTGGCGTCACCGCTCCCGTCCTCCCGACATTCAGTTCGATGGAACGGAGCCGTGTTACGACTTCCTCCGCCGGAAATTTGTAGGCGGTTGCCCATCGGGGGTTTTTGGCTGTGAAACCAAGCTTCTCCTGATCTTCCAGCTTATCAACTTTTACTACGATCCCGTCAATTTCGTACGTGAGATCCTGGCGCTTCTGCAGCCAGCTTTCACAAAATTCTATCACGCCTTCAATCGCATCAAACTGCCGTGTTTCCGGATTCACCTTAAATCCCAGCTCTTTTGCATACGACAAAGAATCGTGATGGGAGGTCAGCTGTCGGTCTGAAAGCTTCCCGACAGAATAAATAAATATGTCCAGATGCCGGCTGGCTGCGATTTTGGGATCCAGCTGCCTGAGAGACCCGGCGGCAGCATTGCGGGGATTGGCGAATGGTGCTTCTTCTCTTTCCGCTTTTGCTGCGTTCAGCCGTTCGAATGATTTCTTCGGCATAAATGCTTCCCCGCGTACTTCAATAGAAACCGGCTCTTTCAATTTCAAAGGAATAGAAGGTATGGTCCGGAGGTTGGATGTAATATCTTCTCCTGTTTCCCCGTCTCCTCGTGTGGCACCGAGTACGAATTTCCCTTCTTCATATTTTAAATTTACCGCGAGTCCGTCAATTTTCACTTCGCAGCTGTAGACCGGTGCGCAGCCGAGCCCATTCTTGACCCTGCGGTCAAAATCGCGCAGTTCGTCGGCATCAAAAGCATTGGATAAAGACAGCATCGGTACGTCATGCTGCACTTTACGGAAATAGTCGAGCGGTTCTCCCCCGACGCGGACTGTCGGCGAATCTTCATGCTGATATTCCGGATGTTCTTTTTCCAGCTCCATCAGTTCCCGGAGCAGCTGATCGTATTCAGTGTCAGAAATCTCCGGTGCATCAAGAACATAATACTGATACGCATATTTTTTCAGCTGCTCTGTCAGCTGATCGATTTTTTCTTTAACTTCTTCCAACGGGGCCACCTCTATTCTTTCGTGATCGGTGCGAATTTTGCGAAGAGCCGCTTCACTCCTGCTTCAGGAAAAGCAATATCGAGTTCGATATTTTCGCCGCTTCCTTTCACGCTGACAACGGTCCCGGTTCCCCACTTTTTGTGGGCGGCCCGGTCTCCGACGTTCCAGTCAAAGCTGGCTCCGGCAGTCGTCGTTGTTCTTGGAGCAGCTGTACGTTTCCCCGGTCTGCGGGGTGCCGGCTTCCCAGCTGGACCTGATGCTCCGCGCGGAGACTGCGCCCACGGCATGGCTTCTTTTTTCTCAGCTTCGGGCTGTTCAACCAGCTCCTGAGGAAGTTCATGCAGAAAACGGGAAGGAGGGTTCATATTCGTTTTTCCGTACAGCGTGCGCATGCGTGCGCGGCTGATAAACAGCTGCTGTTCGGCCCGTGTAATGCCTACGTAAGCCAGTCTCCGCTCTTCTTCCATTTCGGCTTCCTCCATCAGCGAACGGCTGTGAGGAAAAACACCTTCCTCAAGACCGATAAGAAACACGATCGGGAATTCAAGCCCTTTGGCGGAATGAAGCGTCATGAGAAGCGATTTTTCCTTAGCCTCTTCATCTTCTTCATCCACTTGATCAATATCGGCAATTAAAGCAAGGTCTGTTAAAAATGCTGTCAGCGTCTTATCTTCACTCACGTCCTCAAATTCTTTTGCGACAGTCAAAAATTCGTTGATGTTTTCCAGACGCCCTTCCGCTTCCAGGCTTTTATCCTGTTTCAGCATTTCGCGGTATCCGGTTTTTTCGAGCATCTCTTCAACAAGTTCCATTACAGGCAGATATTCCTGCATTTCCACCCATCCCCGCAGCTGGCCGGCAAATTCTTTCAGTGTTTTTGTAAAGCGCGCACTGAGGTTCACCTGATCGATTTCCTGTACTGCATCAAACAAGGAAAGATCGTGGTGGGTCGCATACGCCTGAATTTTTTCCACCGTCGTCGGACCGATTCCACGTTTCGGCACGTTGACAATTCTGCGGAAACTGATATCATCCGCCGGATTGGAAATGAGCCGCAGATAGGCAAGCAGATCTTTAATTTCTTTTCTGTCATAGAATTTTGTACCTCCGATAATGGAGTAGGACATGTTCGATTTGACGAGCAGTTCCTCCATGACCCGTGACTGGGCATTGGTACGGTAAAGTACAGCAATATCCGACGGCTTGTATTTGCCGCTGTCGATCATTTCTTTCATCTTCCCGACTACAAAACGTGCTTCCGCATGTTCGTTATCGGCTTCATACATGATGATTTTATTTCCGTCCACATTTTCCGTCCAGAGATTTTTAGGCTTCCGTCCTGAATTTTTGTCGATCACCGCATTCGCTGCGTTCAGTATTCGTTTAGTGGACCGGTAATTCTGTTCCAGCATAACAACTGCTGCGTTATTATAGTCCTTTTCAAAGGAAAGAATGTTTTGAATATCCGCCCCTCTCCAGCGGTAAATCGACTGATCGGAATCCCCTACTACACAAAGATTTTTATGCCGGTCCGCCATCATCTGTACGAGCTTGTACTGGGCACGGTTCGTATCCTGATACTCGTCCACCATAATGTAGCGGAAACGCCGCTGATAGTACTCCAGTACTTCCGGCACCTGTTCAAACAGACGGATCGTCGTCATGATCAGATCATCAAAATCAAGCGACTGATTGCGCCGCAGTTCTTTTTCGTAGCGTTTGTACACTTCAAATACCGTTTCCTCATAAAAACCATTCGCTGATTTACCGAATTCGGCAGCAGTTTTCAATTCATTTTTGGCACTGCTTATCGATCCGAGCATCGAACGGGCGTCAAATTTTTTCGGGTCGAGGTTCATTTCTTTAACGATCCGCTTCAGGACAGTCTGCTGATCTCCGGAATCGAGAATAGTAAAATTTCTGTTGAAACCAATGCGGTCAATATCCCGCCGGAGGATACGCACACACATGGAGTGGAACGTGGAAATCCACATTTCTTCTGCTCCGGGTCCTATAATGGAAGCGACACGGTCCTTCATTTCTCTCGCCGCTTTGTTTGTAAACGTAATAGCGAGAATAGACCAGTGAGGCACTCCTTTTTCACTGATCAAATAAGCTATTCTGTGCGTGAGCACTCTCGTTTTACCACTACCGGCTCCGGCCATAATTAATAGCGGTCCTTCGTCATGCCTGACCGCTTTTTGCTGCTCCGGGTTCAGCCCCGTTAATAATGCATTTTTCATATTTACACCCCAAACGTTTGTTCTTAATCTTTACATTATAGCTTACACCCCGGCCAAAGTACAGTTATCTACTGTACAGCACGGACGGTTTTCAATGCCTTTTTCAAATCTTCATAAATGATGTTTCCTACGACGATGGTATCCGCAGAACGGCTCATCTCTGCAGCCTGTTCAGGCTCTCTGATTCCCCCGCCGTAGAACAGCCGGGCATTTTCCAGAACGCCTCCCACCTCATCGACCAGTTCAGGATCACCGTACATGCCGCTGTATTCGAGATAAAAAATCGGCAGGTGGAACAGCTGGTCCGCCATTCTCGCATAAGCTGTAATATCTTCTTTATCCAGCTCTGTTTCAGCATCTGCTGCATGGGCTGCTTTCGCGTCCGGGTTTAGAATACAATAGCCTTCTGCAAGAATTTCTTCGTCGGCAATAAGGTGTCCAAATTCCTTCAGGGCACGGTGGTGGAGACCGATGATCCACGTTTTATGGCGGGAATTCAGGACAGAAGGGATTAAGTAATAATCAAATCCGGGGACCACTGCCTGCATCGTACTCACTTCCAGCACGCAGGAAACACTGTAGCGCCGGACCCGCATCAGCAGATCAAGCGTATTATCTTCCGTTACTCCGTCCGTTCCGCCGATAATAACCGCGTCCGTCCCGGATTCACAGATTTTTTCGAGGTCCCCGTCGGATATTTCCTTCGCAGGATCCAGTTTAAATACGTGATTCCATTCATTGTAGGCTTTCATAAAAAATATTCCCCTTCATTCGATGAGTTTTTTATCTGTGCAATAGTATATCAAAAATCGGATCGGGACTCGATTGAAATTCTTTCTTCTTTCGACAAAAAAGCTGTTCTGCTGTACGGGGTCTCCCGTTCTGCAGAACAGCTTTTTTATTATTCCCGGGCTTTTTCCGTTGCATAGACCCGGTCGAGCGTGAATTTATATCCGTCGTTGCCGTAGTTGATACAGCGCTTCACCCGGGAAATTGTCGCTGTACTGGCTCCTGTCTGCTGCTCGATACGCTGATACGTATCTCCTTCCATCAGCATCCGTGCTACTTCCAGCCGCTGGGCAAGGGACTGGATTTCATTCATTGTCGCCAGATCATCAAAAAACTGGTAGCATTCCTCTTTATCTTTCAGGCTGAGGATCGCTTCAAAAAGCTGATCCAGCTCTTTGCCTCGCAGCTTATCAATCTGCATGCTCTCACCTCACTTCCGAATTATCTTCCACAGCGTCAGTAAAACCACCGTTATTCATAGGATACGTGTTCCTCAAGATCTTCCGGCACAAAGCTGATCCACGTCATTCCGGGAAGAAAAGGAACAACTTCTCCATCATGCACTGGAAGCAGGCGCCCTTCATTATTTTCCCATTCCAGCTTCTGAACATGACCATCCTGGAAAAGATAAGCCGGACCACCGCTCTCCGTATCTATTTCCCTTCTGCCGGAATCATCAATCACCTTATGGGAAGATTCCACAATCAGTACATTGCGGGGAGCAGCCGGTTCTCCTGCAGCAGGGTCCTGATTTTCCTGTCCACCGGCAGAACGAACATAGCCTTCCGCTTCGTCCTCAAAGTGAAATTCCATTACATTCATGCTGCCGCCATAGGAAACTGAAACCTCTCCGGCTTCTTTCCACTCTTCCGGCACTTCCTCTGTGAAAGTAAGAGCTTCCGGTTCCCGTTCCCATTCATAGCCGGTTTCCTCCACTGCTGCTTCAAGGTTTTCATAGCTCGTGTATAGATTATGAGGAGCTTCTCTTTCCTGCGAACGCTGAAAGTACGTCCCTTCAAATGCGAGCCCGCTGAGATAGTCCACCTCTCCACGCTCCATCATATCGAGGGCATCGGGACTTCCACCGGCTGAAGCAAAAATAGTGTCATAGCCGTTACCCAGATCAATATAATAGCTTCTCGCACTCCGCACAGGGCCCATTTCTTCCGGGCGCGTGCTGTGATAAAGGGCGAGAAGACGTGTCACATTCCCCTCAACAAGTAATTCATAGACGATATCTGCTTCATGCAGACCGGTCTGTGGACGCGCATCGATGGAATTACCAAGCATCACGCCGAACGTCCGATGGTTCAGCTCTTCGTCGGAAGGAATACCGGTAAGCGGAGCTGTGTAGCCGGCTTCCTCTTCTGCTGTATTGTCGTTCTCTTCATTATTATCTGAACAGGCTGTCAGAAGTGCCAAAAGCAGAAAGCCGCTCCACAGGTGTAACCCGGAAACCTTTTTCATATCTTCATCTGCCTTTCTCTTATTGACCTTATACTTTTATAGTTTAACGCATAAGAGCGGGAAAGAGTACCCTTTTCTTCTTTACATCGACAATCCCTTTCTGGGTTATCCGCACGTAGGGAAGATGGGTGGCTGAAAAGAAAAGAAGGCTGTAAATCGGATCACTGTAAGTGTAGCCTCTTTCCCGCAGGGCCTGGCGCATGTCCTCCTCCTGGGAAACAAGTCCTCCTTCAAACGTTTTCTCAGAGAAAATACCACCGATAGGAAGATCAATTTTTGTGACTTCTCCTTCTTTATCCATAAGAATAATTCCGCCCTTGTTCTGCTTTAAGGCGTAAAACGCCTCGCGCAGCCCCTGCTTGCTCTTTCCGATGAGAAGAATATCCCCCGTATTCGAAAATGAGCTGGCAAATCCATAAATATTTTTAGCGAAGCCTTTCACGAATGTTGATACATTCCATTCGCCGTTTCTGTCCAGAAGTACCATGTAGTTTTCATCTGAATCTTCCGGTAGTTCGTCCGCAGCCTGATTCTGCTTTGTCTGATAAGGCTTCATAATGACCTCATTTATCATTTCCATTCCAAGGGGCATCGAAAAATGAAAATCACTTTCTTTCAGATCCCAGCTTAAATCCAGCGGTTCAAGACCGAACGAAGCCCAGTCGATTTCTTTTTCAGGGAAACACGGCTCGTGATTTTTCCTCACCCATTTCCCTTTCGCAAGCACATCACACGGCATCGGGTTCTCCCGGCTTTCGAGGAGATTAATATTTGCAATGCGCCCCGGCGCAAGAATCCCAAGCACATCATCCATATAGAAATGTCTCGAAACGTTCCACGTCACCATATGCACCGCATCGATAAACGGGACTCCCTCATCCAGAGCAATCTGAATCAGGTGCTCCATCATCCCGTCTTTCATGAAATGCGGAGGCGAACCGTCTGTCGTCATCAGGAGGGAATCGTAGGAATGAAGCCCTTCTTTGTGAAGGCCCCGGAGCAGCTCCGGAAGGTCCGGACGGATGGAAGAATATCGAAGAGAAGCCGTCAAGCCGGCATCGAGACGGGCAAATACGTCCTCTGCAGTCATCGATTCATGATCTCCGTTCACTCCGAGAAGTGCCATCTGCGTCAATGTCCGCCCGCCGGCTCCCGGCAGATGGCCCTCAATCGGCTTTCGCAGATCCTTTGTTTCAAGCATGCTGTGAAGCATCTGCTCGTCCCCATTCAATACCCGGGGCCAGTCCGTCAATTCTCCTCCCTGAACAACGTAAGGATGATTCAGCCAGGCACGAATGTTGGCATAGGAAAAAATATCCGCTCCATTCTGCAGCTCGGTCTGAGGGTCAAAGCGGGCGAACCAGAGGAGTGATGCCGGTGTCCGCTGCAGTTCCTCAAGAAGGGGCGAAATCTTTTCGCGCGGAAGATGAAGAATGAACGGGAGGTTATCTCCTATAAGCGTAGTTGTCCCCCGTTCCGCTGCAAATTTCGCCAGCGTCAGCGGATTATAAAGCTGAAACGGGTGCGCATGGTGTTCAATATATCCCGGCACAGCAAACTTCCCTTCTGCAGGAACAATTGTTGTACCACTCGTATCTGAGGGCATTTCTCCCCCAATATATATAATACGGTCGTAATAAATCCAGATATTGGCTTTGATCCAGGAACGGCGCATACTGTTTAAATACGTCACGTCCTGAATAACCATCGTCGGAGGCACTTCTTCTCTTACTGCTGCAAGCTGTTTTTTTATTTGTCTTTTTGTCCAATAGTGGGAAAAACCTTTCATCATCGCATATCACCTGCACAACCTTCACTGTATGTTTTCAATTTCACAAACCATTTCAAAAAAAAAGCGGATAGCCGCCGTATATTGTTAAAATCCTTTATTACCAACAAAGAAAACGTTTACATTATTGTAACACACCTTTACTGATATCCGCACGTGACAATTTTGTTACCAAATTAGATTGAACTTAATAATTAGTTTCTGCCTCTGTAAACAGCCGTCTTTGTTTCAATGGGGAGGTTTTCCCAGGGGCTTATTTTCAGCTGACTTTTGCGAAAACCTCCTTCAAAGGGCATGGAACCTGCCTTTTTAAACCTATCTTACCGAGGGAGTTTAGTGTTGGCAGTTGGCAGCTGGAGGAGACATGGGGGACTCCGGAGCGATCAAGGACTAGCGCCACTCCATCTGACGGGAGGAGCTGAGGACGGCCCGCTCGGAAATCTCTCCGTGGAGGACGTTCCTCTTATGGATGTTTTATTTTCAAGGCAGACTTTTTAAAAAACCGGTTCTAAACACAGAGCTGACCTGCGAAACATAAATTAAATAATGTTACTTTTATCAAAATTTCCTGCTTCTGTATAAAAGAGAAGTCATAATGCGTTAAAAATGTTAGAATAAAGGGTAAGCTACCTATTATACGGTTCTCAAAGGGGGAGTTGGAGAATGAAGCGACTTGCAGTATACAGTGGATCCAGCAGAGGAAAAAAACCTCTGTATGAAGAAGAAGCAAGAAAGCTCGGAAAAGTTCTGGCGGAACGGGAGATAGAACTCGTCTACGGAGGCGGTGCCGTCGGAATGATGGGTATTACGGCGAATGCAGCCCTTGCGGAAGGCGGAAAAGTCACCGGTATTATGCCAAAGATGCTTGAGGAAAGAGAAATCGCCCATCCAATGCTTACGGATTTAATCATTGTGAATTCCATGCACGAACGGAAATCCATGATGGCCGATACGGCTGATGCTTTTCTCGTTCTTCCCGGCGGAGCAGGTACGATGGAAGAATTCTTCGAAATTTTCACCTGGGCCCAGCTCGGTCTTCACAAAAAATCCATTGGTATTCTGAACATTGAGGAATTTTATGATCCAATGCTGAATATGCTTGATCACATGGTATACGAAGGATTCCTTCACGAAAGCTACCTGTCCATGATCCAGATCGGTACTGACTCTGCCCGGCTGATTGATAATATGCAGGAATATGAACCGCCCTCTATCGAGCGCTATATCAACGAACCGGAAGATGACTGACTCCCCCTTTTATAAATGGCTCTGTTAATGGCCGCTGTCGTTATTACAGGGGTTTAACAGTGACTTATAAACAGCAGAACCCCCGCAGGTGCGGGGGTTCTTTCGTTATTCGAATGCTTTCCCGGCTCGGATGTCCGGAAATGACACTATACTTTATCTTCCCATGTTTTCTTTTCGAATTCCTTCATCTGATCTTCTGTGTCCTGCGGGTGGGCTGTTCGGAAGGCGTGGTTATCCGCTTCGATCACCTCGACCATTTTACGGATCATATCTTCCGGATCAAACTGCTCGTCAAGAATTTTTTCCGTTTCACGTATAGATTCCAGCTTCGTGAAGTTTTCGTTTTCATCGTACCATTTCCACTTTTCCTCAAACATACGGTCGTTAAAGCCGGTTTCAAACGGACCGGGATTAATTGTTGCTACCTGAACCCCGTGCTCTTTAAGCTCAGCTCTCATCGTCTTTGCAATTCCCTCCACTGCGTGCTTTGAAGAGCTGTAGGCGCCGAGATACGGCATTGCTACAATACCAACGATCGAACTGAGGAAAATAATTTTCCCCTGTTTTTTCTCCACAAATTTTTTCGCGGCAATCTGGGCGTTTTCCAGCGTACTGAATACATTTGTTTCGTAAATTTCCCGTACCCGGTCCACCGGAATTTCCGAAATCGGACCGCCTTCTCCAATGGCCGCATTGGCGATGAAAACGTCGTAATCATAATCCTCAATAATTTTTTGATCTTTTTTATCCGTAACATCAAGCTTAATAACTTCCAGATCGACTCCGGCAGCTTCCGCTTCTTCTCTCAGCGGAGTAACCTGGGAAATGATCTCTACACCTGCTATTACTTTGTGTCCTTTTTTAGCGAGGCCGAGAGCAGATCCTTTTCCGAGGCCCGTTCCGGCTCCAGTAATAAATATTGTTTTAGGCATTATACTTCCTCCTTG
>REBZ01000075.1 GCA_007692495.1 Alkalicoccus sp. | reverse complement strand
GCGTGAAAGCAGAGCGCTGTGCAGCAAAAATGCGCATGGGCACCGTATGGATCAATGAATTCAACCTGTACTTCCCGCACGCACCGTGGGGCGGCTACAAGCAGTCCGGTATCGGCCGTGAACTCGGTAAGCTCGGTATCGAAGAATACACGGAAACGAAGCACATCTTCCAGAATCTTAAACCGGCAGCGATGAACTGGTTTTAAGTGCCAGCTTAAAGAAAAAATCCAGGTGTGAAAGTATCACATCTGTTTAATGAATATAATTTTCTGACTGCCGGCAAGTCTCGATAACCTGAGACTTGCCGGCAGTTTTTGTATAGAAATATTTATCTTGAAATGAATAATTAACTTTGAATACTCGAAACTTTCCAGCTATAAACTATTATTAAAATACCATATATTAGATATATTTATGAATGTGCAGTAAGCTTAAACTACAGAAAATCATGGAAATCAGGCAGGCTTCATAGAAAATAATAAGGAGGTACTCAACATGAATCATGACTTTAAACCAAATGGCTACAATTCCTTATCACCTTATTTAGTAGTGGACGGTGCACAAAGAATGATTGATCTGTTGGAGAAGATATTTAACGCCAAGGAGCTGCGCCGTTACGATTTAACGGACGGAAAAATTATGCATGCAGAAATTCAAATTGACGACTCAGTGCTTATGATTGGAGACGCATCAGAGCATTTTACGTCTGCGGGCCAGCTGCTTCATGTTTATGTTCCAGATGTTGATGAGGTTTTCGATGCTGCTGTTAAGGCAGGCTGCACTTCCATGGAGGTACCGAATAATAAAGAAGGGGATCCGGATAGAAGAGGGACATTTGAAGACTTCGCAGGAAACATATGGTCTGTCGCCACTCAGCTTTAATTTAGACTTATAATATCTTATGTTCGTTCAATACTAATCGTGACCAGGAGGAAAGTATATGAAACAGCCGGGAGAATACCGCATCGTTTCTTTTCCTGCGAGCAGAATAGCGACGATTGATATTGGGACTGCGAGTAAACGTAAACACCATGTAAGAGCATTAATTGAACTGGATGTAACGGATGCCCGGCGGATGCTTCTGGAAAGAAAAAAACAGCAGCAAAGTGTTTCCTTCAACGCCTGGCTCATCAAATGTATCAGCAGAACGGTCGAGGACTGCAGAGCTCTCCACGGCGTCAGAAAAGGAAAAAAGAAAGTCGTTATCTTCGAAGATATTGATATTTCCATCATGATCGAAAGGGAAATCGAAGGAAAGAAAGTGCCGCTCCCCTATGTGATCCGCAGAACCAACGAAAAGAATGTGACGGAAATTTATGAGGAAATAAAAGCAGCGCAGGAGCAGGGGATTAATGACGAAGGGGACTTTGTTTTAGGAGAGAAGAAAAACGAATTTTTAATGAAAGCGTACTATGCGATGCCTGGATTTATGCGGGGACTCGTATGGAAAAAAATTATTGGAAATCCTTTTCTCACAAAAAAACATATGGGCACAGTTATGATCACTTCTGTCGGAATGATCGGGAAAATAAACGGCTGGGTCCTGCCGGTAAGTATTCATCCACTCTCTTTCGCTGTCGGTTCCATCATTAAAAAGCCCGGCGAAGTCGATGGAAGAATCGAAATCAGGGAGTATCTATTTATTACAGCCGCTGTGGATCACAACGTCATCGACGGCGCTCCGGCAGTCCGGGCACTAGCAAAATTGACAAAACTCGTTGAAAAGGGAGACGGTTTATAACAATCCTTAATTACAGACGATTAACAACTGCTGGATTGAACAAAAAAGCGCCGCAGAATACTGCAGCGCTGGTTCGTTATGGAAAGAAATGACTTCATATTTTTACCGGGAGCTGCAGGAGACATGGGGACTTTGGAGCGATAAAGGAAGAGCCCCACTCTGTCCGACGAAACAAGGACGATATAAGCTGAGGCCGGCCCACTCGGAAAGCCCCCATGGAAGTGAAGGCGGATGTTCCTCACACCTATATTTTTAAAAAGACAGCCTTTCATTTAATCTTCGCAGTGAAAGATGGTGACTCCCGGAGGATCAGCGAAGTCTGAAGATCCCCTTTTGCGAAAGGGTTTGTCGCAAAAGTTAGCTGAAGACAAGCCCTCGGGAAAGCGTCCATCTGAAACGGAGAATTTCTCCAGTATCAATTTGAATTATTTAATCTGCTTTCTGCTTAGAACAGTTACCGTCATCAGGATAATCACCATTCCGAGAAGCTGTATGAGCGTCAGATGATCCCCGAGAAGCAGGACGACGAACAAGGAAGCTGTAACCGGTTCCACCATAGCGACCATTGAAGCCGTGGTCGGCGCCGTGTACCGAATACCGATTACATAAAATATAAATGACAGCCCGGCTCCGACGATTCCGAGTAATAAAAACCATCCGATGTCGCCTGAGGTCACGACACTGGCAGCTTCATTCATGTCCGCAAACAAAATAAGAATGAGCGAGAACGAGAAAAAGGCAATAGTCAGGATCGTCTGCGGTCTGCCATAAGCTGAGGCATTTTTAAATCCGAAAATAAACAAAGCGTAGGAAAGCCCTGCAGCGAGGCCCGCTGCTGTTCCTAAATAACTGACAGAAAGCGATGCGATATCGTAGGAGCCTGTAAGCAGGAAAATCCCTGTAAGAACACTGCCGATGCAGCCCCATTTAAACCATGTGGAACGCTCTATACCTAAAGCAAAGCAGGTTAACAGAACAAAAATAGGAGCGGTGTACATTAACGTAGCGGCCACAGCGACACTGGAAGCCTCGATACTCAAAAAATAAAACGTGAAATTACCGGCCACGCCGACACCCGCGAGCGTCGACCAGATAAAAACACGTCTGGAAACAGCCCAGCTTTCTCTGAAGCGGATAATGAACCACGTAAGAAAACATAAAAGTCCGACAGCACCCCGGTAAAATGAAATGACGATAGGATCCCAGCCGCTGCCTATTAAAATAGCAGCAATCCCTCCGCTGATACCCCAGCATACAGCAGCCAGTATAATTAAAAGTAACCCTTTAGCCCGCATCTTCGCCTCCTGAAAATAAATAATCTTACGAATTTTTCAGAAACCTGTCTTGCCGGGGCTGAGAGCATAAACAGGAATGTCTGCTGCGTGGTCCCTGAATAGAAAGACAAGCTTCGAAAAAAGATGTCGCCGGTCTGTGGAAGAGCCCGACACTGAAAACGATTCGAGTTTTCTCTCCCACAGTCAGCTTTTGTATTTATATATCCTAAATCAGCATCCAATGATGGATTTACTGAGTCCGATTTATTTACCCGGCCTGTTTCACACTAAGGAAAGTGACGGTAAACAGGATAAGCGCCATCCCGAGAAGTTGAATGAGATCCAAATAATCTCCGAGGAGCAGTACGCCGAATAACGAAGCCGTCACCGGTTCTACCATTGCGACCATAGAAGCAGTGGAAGGAGCTGTCCAGCGGATACCAATCACATAAAAGATAAATGAAAGCCCGGCACCGACAAGTCCTAACAGGATAAACCATCCGACGTCGCTTGATGTTACGACACTGGCAGCCTGATTTCTGTCTGCGAAGAAAAGAAGAACGATACAGAAAGCTAAAAAGGCCATCGTTAAAACAGCCTGAGGTCTTCCCGCTGCAGAGGCATTTTTAAAACCAAAGATAAATGCCGCATAGGAAAGTCCGGCAGTTAGCCCGAATACGGTTCCAATGAAGCTTACAGCAACCTCCTCTGGATTGTAGGCACCTGTGAGCAGTACGATCCCCATAAGGACGCTTGCAATACAGCCCCATTTAAACCAGGTCGAGCGTTCCATCCGTAAAGCGAAGGAGGTCAAGAGAACAAATACAGGAGCGGTGTACATGAGCGTTGCGGCTACAGGAACACTGGAAGCCTCAATACTTAAATAATAAAATGAGAAATTGCCGGCCACACCAACCCCGGCTAAAAGAGACCAGAAAAACACCTGTTTGGAAATGTTTAAATTTTTTCTGAATTGAATAAGAAACCAGGCAGCAAAACATATAAGTCCGACAGCCCCCCGGTAAAACGAAATAACAATAGGGTCCCAGCCCTTCTCCATTAAAATATCACCAATACCCCCGCTGATACCCCAAAATATAGCAGCGAGCATTACTAATCCTACACCTGCAAACTTCATCACACACCTCCTGAATATTACTGATGGTACGAAACCGCCACCTGTAGTTAAAATGATTTATAAAGCGCCTGTCTGCAGTTCTGACAGTTGATTTGAAAGCATATCTGAGACGGTCTTTACAAGGATACCCTTTTATTTCCTGAAAATAAACCTGAATAAAGTGAAGGACAGTATAAAGCTCTGGAATAGGTCTCTGATCCGGTTTTTTCGATGATAAAAAAATTTCCGGATCCCGGTTCTGGAGCGTTTAAAAGCGGATCTGTTTCTGTGTATAAAAGGAAGCAGCAGGGATTGATCGGCTCGCTTACCGGGTATTTATAAGGTACATCTTATTGCGAATAATTTATTTTAGGGTGGGATGAAAGTGACGAATACGTATGTAGTAGTAAACACAAATTATAAATACAACGAAAAAGCGCATGACGACATGCTGCAGGAAGGAAAAGCAGCAGCGTACTATTCGCCGTGGAAAGATAAAATCAGGCGTATTCGGGAAGGCGATAAAGTCTTTCTGTACCAGAGCGGCACGGGGATTGTTGCTGCAGGCATCGGCACCGGGACAGTCGATACGAAAGACTACAAGGGAGAACCGGACGAGGAATTCTTTATGGTACTTGATTCATTTCAAAGGCTGAAGACACCTCTTTCGCCGGGAGAGATAAGAAAAATTGCCGGAAAGAACATCGTATTTCTTCAGACGCTGTTTTTGCTGCCGGACGAAGCCGGGAAAAAAATCTGGAAGCAGATTAAAGGAAGGCAGCGGAATGAATCAGTATGAAACATTTAACTGTGCGATGATCAGTTTTTTGAAAGGTCAGCCTATAATAAACGGTAGGAGGAACTGCTATGGGAAAGGCAAAACTTCAGGATATTATCGAAGGAATGGACTTCCAGTTTGATGAATGGCGTACGTTTTTGAATCTTGAAACCGGAGAAGTCATTGGTATGCATGAAGACTTATTATGGCAGGCGGAAGAAAATGAGCCGGAAAGCGAAGACTGGGAAGAGGATCTGGGAATCGCATGGGATGTCATTATGAACCCCGACAAATACACAGAACTGCCGGATCGATTTGAAATCAATGAATACAATATGATGGAAGATTTCTGCTTTCTTCAGGAAGGGAATAACCAGGAAAAACTTCTCTCATCTATTCGGGGCAGGGGAGCTTTCCGAAGATTTAAAGATCTTGTGATTGGACTCGGGATAGAGCAGGAGTGGTACGACTATAGAGACAGCTGTTACAGGCAGATCGCCATCCGTTTCTGCGAAAGAAACAATATGCCCTACGAGGAATAAAGCAGCCGCTGTAATTCTTAAAAGGAGGAAAGGGACATGGCAAAGGTCGTTGCAGGGATGACAATGTCACTGGATGGGTACATCAACGACAGGGAAGGAAGTCCGTCCCGGCTTTATGAAGACATGGAAGAGCTTTTGGAAAGCAGTATTATGAAGGAAGCCATCGAGAATACAGGAGCAGTGGTCATGGGAAGAAAAGCGTATGAAATGGCCGAGGACCCGGATTTATACGCAGATAACTATGAATTCCGGGTCCCTATTTTTGTGCTTTGTTCCACGCCGCCGAAAAAGCACCCGAAAGAATCGGACCAGCTGACGTTTACTTTCGTGACAGAAGGCATCGAGCAGGCGGTAGCGCAGGCGAAGGAAGCTGCCGGGGAAAAAGAAGTGCTCGTTTTAGCCGGGGCCCAAACCGTGCAGTCCTGTATAAAAGCAGGTCTTGCGGATGAACTGGAGATCGATATCATGCCGGTGCTCTTGAACGGAAAACGGAGGCTGTTTGATCACCTCGGCGATACTCCGATTGAGCTGGAAAAGCTTCAGGTGAGGGAAGTCGGGGGGAGGACGAGCATCCGGTTTCGTGTTGTAAAAAAATAAAAAGCAGTAAAGTGGTTTTAAAGAATAATCATTAAAAAAAAGCGGCTGAATTGAGCGCTTTTTCGTGCAGACGAATCTGAATTTGTTTTTTCATTATCTGTAATAAACCAATCCTCCGTGAGTTCCTTCGATCATGGAGGATTTTTCTTTTTCACGCAGTTCAGCTGTTAACTAAACAGCAGTAAAGTAAAAACTGCTTAATTAAATAGCTGTTGTAAGGTGAATTACATGTTCCTGCGATAAAAAAGTGTACAATAAAATAAACGATCTTTGTACGCAGAACAGATCGAAAAATTTTTCGGGAGTAATGGAACCCCATATTGAAGGCGGAAGGAATAAGTACACGCGGATCGTGTTCATCCATTACTTAGTTAAGGGGGGGGAGTTCATGGTGAAAAAGAATTTTTATTTGATTTTTCCGGGCCTGTTTTTTCTGGCAGCCTGTCAAACAGCGGAGGAAGGAGATTCGGCAGATGAAATCGATGCCCTCCTGGAAAATTCCTGGACAGACATAGAAAATGAAGCAGCTTCGACTGAAGTGAATTTGTATATGTGGGGCGGCGACGAAGGGATCAACGAGTACATCGACGAGTGGGTAAGTCCTGCCCTGGAGGAGGAAGCAGCTATCATCCTGAATAGAATTCCCATGGATACAGAGGAAATTCTGCAGCGGCTTCAAACAGAAAAAAGAGCGGGGCGTGACGATGGAAGTATCGATATTATCTGGCTCAACGGAGAAAACTTTAAAAACGCAAAAGATAACGACCTGCTGGCAGGATCTTTTACGGAGGAACTGCCGAATTTTCAAAATTATTACGACACGGAATCCTCTGCTTTTCAGCTTGATTTCGGGACAGCGGTTGATGGAATGGAAGCCCCGTGGGGCCAGGTGCAGTTTGTGTTCCATTATGATGAAACACAAGTTGATGATCCACCCGAAAACTTTCAGGATTTAAAAGACTGGATTCAGGAAAACCCGGGAAGGTTTACTTATCCGAATCCTTCCGACTTTACTGGAAATGCTTTTGTAAGGCATCTTCTGTACGAAAACGCTGATGAGCCTTCTTCGGTATATAATCAGCCGCTTGATGAGGAGCAGATACAGGGTCCCGCCGGGCAGACGTTTGCTTATCTGGAGGATATTCAGCCGGACTTATGGCGGGAAGGCAGCCATTACCCCAACTCCCTCACGGAGCTTGACCGGCTGTACAGTAATGGAGAAGTCTGGATGACGATGGGCTATAATGAGGCCCGCGCCGAGTCGCTGGTGGAAAGAGGTGTATTTCCTGAATCCACGCGTTCTTTTGTAATGGACCCCGGTTCGATTGGGAATACGCACTTTTTGTCTATTCCCTTTAACAGCCCGAATATGGCCGGAGCCCTCGTTGCGATTAACCATATGCTGAGCCCGGAAGCCCAGCTGGAAAAAATGAAGCCTTCCCCGTGGGGAGAAAATACCCCGATATCGATCGATAAACTGGATGATGACATGCAGCAGAAGTTTCAGGAAGTGGACCGCGGGGATACCGTCCTGCCGACTGAAAAGCTGGAAGAGAGTTTTCTTCCGGAATCGGACGCTTCTTACGTAAAATGGCTGGAGGATCAGTGGTTCAATGAAATTATTCAGGAATAAATCACTCGTTCTTTTACTGCTTCCGGGAGCTGCCTTTCTTCTGCTTCCCATGTATGGACTGGTGACAGGGGCAGTGGAGAGTTTCACAGATAGTGGGCGGTTCACATGGAACCATTACACCGAGCTCGCCGGATCGGACCGTTTCAGGGCATCGCTCGTTTTCAGCTTGAGAACAGCGCTAGTTTCCACCTTGCTGGCAGTAGTGATCGGATGGTGGTTTACGAGAACGTTTGCTTCCGCCCTGACAAAGCTTCCTGTCCGGGTGACGGTCTGGATACCGATGCTTTTTCCTCATTTTGTCTGGGCATATATCGTCATATTGATTCTGGCGGAGACGGGCTTTGCAGCTTACCTGCTGACCGGGGCAGGATGGGTGGAATCACCGGCTTTTTTCTCGCGGTTTTCCAATGACCAGCAGGGGGTTGGTATTATCCTGACGTACGTATGGAAAGGAATTCCCTTTGTTGTCCTGATGCTGCTTCCGCTCTATGCTGCGATGAAGCAGGAACTTAACGATTTAGTTGCAACGCTTGGGGGCGGGCGCTGGCAGAAATTCAAAATGGTTGAGTGGCCGCTGATTCTCCCGACGACACTGGAAACGTTTCTTATTCTTTTTGCTTTCACTTTAACGGCTTATGAAGTACCTGCCCTTATAGGGGCAACCTATCCGGAGATGATTTCCGTATTAAGTTATCAATGGTTTTACAGCAGTGGATGGGAAGAACGATCGCTTGCTTTCGCGGCGATGTTTTTCATCAGTGCGGTCATCATCCTTATTTCTCTTGCCGGCTACTCACTGTTAAAAAGAAGAAACAAGTTTATAAAAAGGGAAGGTCAGCTGAAATGAGATACCGTTTACGAGAAAAGTTATTTTGGGTAACCGCCTTTATTTTCTTTCTTAGTCCTGTTTTACTGCTGCTTATTATAAGTTTTACCGGGACGTGGCGGCCGGATGAAAGCATCACTTTTCGGACAAACAGCTGGCAGACGCTGTTCACGGAGCCGAATATACTCGAAGCGACTTTCTGGTCGGCATGGATCGGACTGACAGTTGTCCTCCTGAATTTGATGATTGCTGTTCCTGCAGGAAAAGCTGTTGTTTATTACTCATTTAAAGGAAAACCGCTGGTAGAAGCGCTTTTTCTGGCACCTATTCTGCTGCCGGTGCTGCTGATTGCGATGGGAAATCACATTTTGATGATCCGTCTCGGCCTGGCAGACACCTGGCTGGGAGTCATGCTGATCCATCTCGTGCCGACACTTCCCTACAGCATAAAAATCGTGACAAATACGTACCGGCAGCTGGAAAGCAAGTGGCTGGAGCAGTCAGAGGTACTGGGGGCGGGGCCTCTGAGGCGGTTTATCACCATTGAACTTCCTTTTTTAAAGCCAGCTGTCCGAAGTGTGGTTTTTCTGGTGATTGTTATCAGCCTGAGCCAGTACGCAATCACAGCGATCATTGGCGGAGGAGAAGTGTTGACACTGGCAATGGTCTTTTTTCCATTTATGGACACAGCGGATACATCTTTAATGGCTGCTTTCTCCCTTTGGTTCGCGGTGCTCCCTTTGGTTTTATATGCGTTTGTAGAACTTTGTCTTTTGTTTGTCCCTTATCACGGGAAGTATTGGAGGAATCATTCATGAAGGTTTTGACGCTGGAAGCAGATAATATCAGTAAAGCTTTTGCGGATCGTCTGATCTTCGATAAGCTGTCATTTGAGGTGAAGAAGGGGGAGGTGCTCAGCATCGTCGGTCCGTCCGGCAGCGGGAAATCGACGCTGCTCCGGACGCTTGCCGGCCTGGAACCATTATCCGGCGGAAGTGTTTGGACGGAAGGCAGGAACATTACGAAACTGAAAGCAAACCGCCGTCCAATAAGCCTCGTCTTTCAGGAACCACTGTTATTTCCGCACATGAACACGTTTGAGAATGTTGCTTACGGGGCCGGATTAAAAAAGAAATTGGATAAAAAGAAAATCGACAGCCTCCTGAAAGCTGTGGAACTGGAAAAACATGCAGCGCATTATCCCCATGAGCTTTCAGGTGGACAGAAGCAGCGGGCGGCCCTTGCACGCGCGCTTGCCGTTGATCCGGCACTGGTGCTGCTGGACGAGCCGTTCAGCAGCCTGGATCCGAAACTTAGAAAACAGCTGAGGTACTGGGTCCGCGACTTTTTAAAGGAGCAGGAGATGACAGCTGTTTTTGTGACCCACGATCACGAGGAAGCTCTGCTCATGGGAGACTGCGTGGCAGTTTTTCATGAAGGACGATTCCAGCAGATTGGAACCCCCTGGGAAATCAACAGCCGTCCGGCCAATGCTTTTGTCGCGAGGTTTCTTGGAAGTCATCTCGTCCTCGAT
>REBZ01000070.1 GCA_007692495.1 Alkalicoccus sp. | reverse complement strand
GCAGAAAACTTCACTTCAACTCGGCCTGCCGTGGAGGAGATTTCCGGCTCGAGCTTACGCTCTGCGGGATCTTCCAATCTCCTTCTTCCACGGGCCGGTTTCCGCTTCGTTTTTGCCGTATAAGCGACGTCCTTCTGTTTTTTATGATTTCTTATTACTCCTGCCGTAAAACCGGTGCCAAGGTGATTTTTCGAGACGCCTGCGGAAAAAGAAAGCGGGAAGATCCTCCCGGACGTCAGGGAAGCCGCATGCTTTCTCCGCGGCAGGTGAAATGAGCCGCAGGCACTCCAATAACAACACGGAGCTTTAACAGAGCCTTAACTATAAGGCAGTTACAGTATTTATTATTTTGCAAATCAACTTCACCTAAGTCTTCTTAGGAGAAACTTATTGGAACAGGTTTCATTACACATAAATTCGTGAATATATTATACAAAGGTTAAACAAAGAGAAAAGAGGGGTTTTATGGAGAATTTTAAAGGTAAGATTGTTGTTGTTAACGGTGGTACATCAGGGATTGGTGCCGAAACTGTTAAGCAGTTTGCGGCCCGGGGAGCACGCGTGCATTTTACGGGGAGAAGCGCGGACAAAGGCCGGGAAGTTGAGGAGGAAGCAGACGGAGAAGCTTACTTTCACCAGGTCGACAACACAGATCCGAGTCAGATCAGCAATTTTTTTGAAGAGCTCCTCACGAAAGAATCCCAAATCGATATTCTGTTCAACAATGCGGGCGTTCTCTCTATTGGCAGCGGTCCGCTCGCCCGGGTTAAAGAGGAAGACTGGCATACACTGATTGCTACAAACCAGACGTCTGTGTTTCTTTATATGAAATATACGCTTCAGGCCATGCAGAAACAGAAATCCGGAACGATCATTAATAATGCCGCCATTCTCGGAAACGATAAAGTCAATCCAATGCTGCCAGCTTACAGCGGGACGAAAGCAGCGATTGTAGCAATGACAAAAAGCACAGCTCTGCGCTTTGCCAGGCAGGGAATTCGCGTAAACTGCATATCTCCAGGTCCTACGAAAACGGCTCTCTCCATCAAAGCGTACGGAAGTGAAGAGGCTCTTGAGAAGTCCTCCAAAGAATCACCACGCGGTTCTTATGCGGCTCCGGAGGAAATTGCTAATACGGTGCGCTTTCTTGCATCAGACGCTGCTTCCTATATTATAGGAGCCGAGCTCGTTGTGGATGGCGGATATTCACTGAAATAGCAGAAGCAAAGCAAACGTTTCATTGTTTATGAATGGAATAGCTTATATTCATTCTCAGCCCGGTTTCCTCATACTCGTCTTCCGCGGGAACTTTTTTGTGTGTTAGTTCTGGATGCGAGGCGGCAACAGCGAGAGCCATAGCGTCGATGATATCATCTTTTGAAACTACTTTACGCATCCACTGCTGCACAGCCATTTCATATTGCTTTTCCGCCTCTGGAAAATAGGTTTTTAATACGTCCAGCCGCTCCTGTCTTCCTTCCTCTTTCTTTTTGCTGTGCTTCATTACCTTTCCCGAAAGGCCATGAAAAACAAGCTCCGGATGTGCTTCGTGGATCATATTTTCGCCCATTTGATTTACAAACACTTCTGCTTCTTTAATTTTCTCTAATAAATACCAGGACTGCTTGGACAGCCCCTGGCCGGTGAGCTCCAGATGGTCTCTGTTGGCTTCTTGATATTCAGCCTTATGAAGTACTTCCCTGCAGGGAACAGTAAACACGCTTGCGGCTCTCGTTTTCAACAATTTTCTGGCCTCTCTTTCTGCTTTTCTTGGAAAAGAGACGGCAGAAGGAAGCCCAATTGGTATATCGATCCATATTACATCTGCGCAGCTCGTGTTCAAACAGGATAAACCTGGAATAACTTCTATAGAATAAACGCGGCCGTTTTCTGCTCTGGCAGTGACCCATCCTCCCGGGCATCCATCTATCCCTGCTGCCTCCACTCCATCACCTTCTTTCTAATATCTGAACAGGCTCCCAGCCTGTTTTTTTGTTATTTACAGTAGATTTTGCACTGATATATTGGAAAATTTCTATCTTAAACCGACTGGCGCTGACGCCCTGCGGAAAAAAGCGTGGAAATCCTCGCGGAAGTTCAGGAGCCTGAAGACCTTCTCCGCGGCAGGTCTCCTATGCTTCGACAAACCCTATTTAAAATACGGCTCATCTATTATATAATAACCGGCAACGTGGCGCATTGGCAGTATTCATTTGTTTATTTGCAAATAGTCCGGAGCCGCAGCCATCCAATAAACAATATCCAAAACAGCTTATACAAAAGTACTTAAATAACCATTCAGAACCATCGGAAACTTGAAGATAACATTTAACTTAAATTATTACATATGCTGGAGGTGATTCTTCTGCGCGGAAAACAGTCAAGACTTACCGGCTTTCTCCTCGTTATAATCGGGGCTTCCTGCTGGGGTATCGGCGGTGCTGTTTCCCAGCGGCTGTTTCAGGAACACGGTGTTTCCGTTGACTGGCTTGTAACTGTTCGGCTTCTCACTGCCGGTATTCTACTTCTCGTAATACAGTCTCTGCTGAAAGACCGTTCTCAGGCAGCTGCTATTTGGAAAAGCCGGCAGACCGCTGTCCCGCTGGTTATTTTCGGACTGCTCGGGATGCTCGCAGTCCAGTATACATATATGGCTTCCATCAATCACGGGAACGCTGCTGTTGCCACGCTTCTCCAGTACCTCGCTCCGGTGATGATTATTTTTTATCTGCTTATACGCCGCCTGACAGTACTGAATGGAAAAGATATGATTACAGTCACCCTTGCTCTGACAGGCTGCTTTTTCCTGCTTACGAACGGTTCGCTTTCCGCTCTGGCTGTGCCGCCTCCTGCGATCATCTGGGGTGTCCTTTCCGGAGCTGCCCTGGCTTTTTACACACTTTATGCCATTCCTCTGCTTCGACAGTTCGACTCTCTCGTCGTAGTGGGCTGGGCAATGGTTATCGGCGGAGCTTTCCTGAGCTTTGTGCATCCTCCATGGGAAGTCAACCTCACTGCTTTTACGGGGGAAATGTATGCATATTTGATTTTCGTTGTTATTTTTGGAACGATGCTCGCTTTCTGGTTTTATATTGAAAGTCTGCAGAGCCTGAAACCTCAGGAAACAAGTCTTCTTGGAAGTCTCGAGCCACTGTCTGCTGTATTCACAGTAGTACTCTGGCTCGGAGAACCGTTCGGGGGGTTTCAGTGGATGGGCACAGTATGTATTATAGCGATGACGTTTCTCTTAACTTCAGGTGAACATACTCCCCGTTCCTCGAAAAATCAGACGGCAAGGCTGCATAAAAACAATAATTCCGATAAATCTCTGAGCAAAAACAGAAAACATTTTCCAAATGAGAATTAAAGCAGTATGAAAAGGTCATCTGAAACTTCGGGGCAGGTAACCCGGGAAATAATATCAAAGACTACATTCATTTTTGCAATCGTATACTGTAAAAGAAGAAATTAAACAGTCCGGCCCTGGTGGAATACCGGAACCAGGGCGCTGCCTGACATTTTATTATTTCATTGTCCTCTTGTCAGGGAACAGTTCAGAAATCCTTTAAGCTTCTATAGGTTCTGTATGGTAAATTATTTCGGATTAGTGACACGATAACATGGAAAATCGGCAGGATGTCTATCTAAAATAACGGATAGCTTACTACACCTACTATGAGGCCAGCAATAACCACTCCGACGCTTATCCCTAAAAACGCGGTTCGTACGGGTACGGCGAAAATAATCGCCGCCAGACAGGCACTATAAGCCCCGGTGGAAGGTACAGGAACGGCTGTAAACAGGACAAGTCCATATCCACCGTACTTTTTTACTTTAGTTCCTTTCTGCATCACCCGGTCATAAATCCAGTAGTAAAATTTATTATACAGCTTTATTTTTCGAAGCAGACGGCTCATCGGTTGAAACAAAAGAAGCATGGGAAGTACCGGAGCAATATTTCCGGCTAAACTGATAAGCATCGTACTTATAAAAGACACTTCCAGCAGAGCCCCTGCCGGGATACCACCGCGGACTTCCATTACCGGAAGTATAGAAATTATTAATATGACGACATGCGGGCCGAGGAACCCAAAATGTTCAATCACAAAATCCTGAATGGTTTCTCTTACTTCATCCAATGACTCATCCCCTTTACAGTCTGAAGTATATTCTTCCATACTATAATAACCTTTTATTTCATGAAAGATATTTTAAAATAAATCGTTATTAAAGCTCGTTCTATCAGTATTTTCAGCAGATGAACCCGCTGTGCCAAAAAGGCAGAAAAGCATCTTCCCCTTCCTTACGTAAGAACTCTAAACTTGAACATTACTTTTAATGGAGAAATTTGTCTATTGATGCAGGTACTGTCCTTTTTTGGATGCGCAGAAAACTTCTTTCTATTTCTCTGCCGCAGCCGCAGGGGCGATTCCGGGGCGATCAAGAACGAGGCGAAGATCCGTTTAGGAAGAAATTAGCTGAGGCCCGCCCGGAAGCGTCCCGGAAGGCGGAAGCAGGAAACCGTCTATCTATACATAAAAAACACTTTATCAACAGCCTGAAGCCGGCTGGAAATTTCATCCCAGTCGGCTTTTTCTGAACAATCTTTAAACTGAGTGATTGTGAAAAGCGAGTGTCACGTTTCACTTATTTTTCGGCTGATGTTTTTTCCGTATTTTTTCTCTTAATTCCATCCGGTTTAATTCAATGTACTGAAAAATCCTGCCTGCAAAAGCCATCAGAAGACCGATGCCGGTAAAAATATAAACAACCGTAAACAGCTTTCCGAAATCCGTCTGTGGAGAAAAGTCTCCGTACCCTACTGTGGAAAGAGTAATAACACTAAAGTAAAAAGCATCAAAAACACGAAGTCCTTCTACAGTAGAATAAAAGATTGTACCGGAGAACAGCGTGAAAACCATTAATGTCAGAAGCACCTGAAATTCCGGATCTTTCATTCCACGACCGATTCCCCGCAGCATCCGGCTGAGTACCATTAAAAAAGAAACCATGCCCCCACAACTCCTTCTCCTGATAATACGATTTTACATAAAGTGGTTCCGGCACAAAAAAAGACCGTCGTTTGTTTTTAAACAATTCGACGGCCCCTGCTTTTACACCTGCTGTGTGGGGGGATCATTCCACTGTTTTCTTCTTAACGACCGCCTGAATCACATGTCCTACTCCAGTATGTTTTGTGCCTTCCACCCGGTCAGCTTCTCCGCAGTAAAAGTACGGGCAGAAATGTGGACGGATCCACCGAAGTACTTCCTCCGGATCATACAGGAGCTCCCTGGACGGGGGACCTCCTGTATTGTACTGCAGCTGCGCTTCAGAATATACTTCTATAAGAAGCAGACCTCCCGGCTTTAAAGAATGAAGTATATTTTCAACCATAAACTGCTGATGCTCACGTGGTACATGCCCAAAAACCATTACTGCAGCATCATACAATTCCTTCGGAGGCATTTCCTTAGTTAAATCTGATGTTACGGTGTTCAATGCTACGCCTGCCTCACGGGCAAGCTCCTGTGCCTTCTCCAGCCCCACTTCTGACTGATCGTAAGCCGTTACCGCATGTCCTAGTCCAGCCAGATAAACAGCATTTCTTCCTTCCCCTTCTGCGAAGCAGGCCGTACGTGAATGATTTTTTAAAAGGTAAGCTTTTTCCTTAATAAATGCATTCGGCTCGCTTCCATATATATATTCATCCTGATCAAAATTATTATCCCACATTTCCTTCGACATGAAACACTCTCCTTTTTAATGACTTATATAAGCGTACCCGAAAACTCCGGCAGTTTCATCTACTTTTGCTTGAGCAGCAAATGATAAACGTCTATATGCTTTCTATAAAAGCCACTTGCAGTTATCCTGGACCGCAGACAGCGCGCGGCAGGAAAACCTGCTCGCCGGGTAAATTTTCTGCCGCCCGTCTCGGTCTATCTATGCTTTACAGCAGCAGCACGAGGAGCTGGGAAACAAAGGCGACGAAAATCAGAGCGAACGGGTAAGCTGCAGCATAGGCGATAGAAGGATCCTCTGAATCTACAATCTGATTCAAGGCTCCGAGCCCCGGGGTGCTCGTCATCCCACCGCAGATAGCTCCAAGCGAGTGAAGCATGCTGAGGTGAAACAGTTTTTTGGCAGCCAGAAAAACTAAAAGAAGTGGAAGAATGGTAATCACGGCCCCTGCAGCCAGCAGCTGAAGCCCTTCCTCTGCAAGCACCTCGACCAGGCCGGCACCAGCGGTCGTCCCCGCTCCGGCAAGAAAAAGCACCAGCCCCAGATCGCGGATTACTTCGTTGGAGGGCTGAAAAAATCGCGCTCTGATCGGTCCGAGTTTTCCGAAGTGCCCAATAATCAGCGCAGCCAGCAGCGGGCCTCCAGCTGTGCCAAGTGTCATCGAACCGAGCCCTGGTATGTAAAGAGGGATCATGCCGACCAGTACTCCGATAAGAAGAATCAGACTGAGAGACAAAATGTGAATATTAGTTACTTCCAGCTCCCGTCGGCTGAATAAACGCTCGACTTCAGCGATTCTGTCCTCACTGCTGACCACGGTAAGAATATCCCCGGTTTCCAGACGCCATCCAGGCTGCTGATTAAACTCGAATCCACCTCGTTCAATTCTTGTTACCGTCACTCCGTAATTTCTGCGGAGGGCCAGTTCCCGAAGGCTTTTACCAACTACATCAGCTGCATCGACGGTAACTTTCCTCAGTTTGACATGATCGTGATTTTCTTTTCCATACACTGTTTCCCTTCCGATTGAATCCCGGATTTTTTTCAAATCTTCCGGAAGTCCGACCGTAACAAGCAGGTCTCCTTTTAAAATGACCGTATCACTCAGGCTGATAATATTTCTATTCCCGCGGATTACACGGCTTATCACCGCCGAAGTACCCTTACCAATCCCAATCTCCCGGAGCGTCCGCCGGTGAACCTGGTCACTCGTTACTTCAATAGTCATTACTTCCGGTGAGCCTTTGTGACGGACTGGTCCGCTTCTGCGATTCAAATCCTTCATTAAATCCACCTTGAGTATTTTTGGGAAAAGCTGTACAAAAAGAACCACAGCAAGCACGCCGAAAGGATAGGCAATCCCATACCCCACAGAAGTCAATGGATCCCCTGTCGCTTCCAGAGAAGCAGCAAGCCCTGGCGTACTCGTCAGAGCTCCGCTCATAATACCAACGCTGAGCGCAGGTGAAATGTTGAACAAGGAAGCCATGACGAGTGTGGTACCGGCCGCAGAAACAATCGTCAGCAGACCGAGAATACCAAAGACCACTCCAGAGGACCGCAGCATTTTAAAGAAACGCGGACCCGCCTGCAGTCCCACAGCTACAATAAACAGACTCAGCCCAAAATTCTGAACGACTCCCGACACCTCATAGCCAAAGTGGCCAAACACCATTGCAACAAAAAGCACGGCGCTTGTCCCCAGACTGATTCCTTTTATTTTGGCCTGTCCAGCCACCGAACCTATAAATAAAATCACAAATAAAAGCACGAGCGGCTCATCGAGCACCGTGCGCAGCCCTTCCATCCAGGATCCCTCCTCTTATCTTCTATTAATAAAGAAGTTTTTATTAAAGTACTATACTATTTTGAAAAAGACTTGGAAACAGTAATGTAAGGCAGTCTTTCCTTTCAACTTCTGGAAAGTCAGAAGGAATCATATCTTCAGCAGGTTGCTGGAAATGTTACTGCACAATGCGAAAGAACTTCCTGCGGGAATACTTATAACCTAGGACAGTCTACTCAAAAATCCAGGATAAATGGTCAGGAGCCAGCCTCATACTCTCTAAAGACACCGTGGAGATTTAACAGAGAGGAAAAATTGTAAAATAGACCGAAGTAATTTACTTGTTTTTTAACATATGAATAATTAAAAAAATGCCTGCGGTAAAAGCAGCAGCCAGAACTACGATAAAAAAAGAAAGCGGCATCCCGACATTTTCCAATCCGGTTATATTACTAAGCATCCGCCTCTCTCCTTTCTAATGTTATCCCTTTTTCTTTCTTCTTTTCAGTTTAACACACCCCTATTAATATCAGCATATTCTCCAGTTTCCTTTCATTCGTTTCCTCGCAGCCGATTATTAAAAATGACTGGAATATTTACTTCTGAAATTACTATTACTTTCAATCATTTTATCTTCTTTATTCAAGGCTGCCTTGAAAATAGCTCGTTTATGAGAGGGATATAACGCTGCTGCACTCTCGGTGGGGCTTACCCGAGGGCTTGTTCCCGCCTTCGCTGCACAGCGTTGGATATTTTCATGGAGCCGTTTTTAACGGCATCAATGTCACTGCTGAAGCTCCGTGTTGTTTTGTGCCTGCGGATTTTTTCGCCTGCCCGGCACGCGGCTTCCCTGACGTCCGGGAGGATCTTCCCGCTTTCTTTTTCCGCAGCCGTCTCTGACCTGTCGCCGGTTTTACGGAAGGAGAAACAGGCATCATAAAAAGCAGATGGATGTCTCTTTCACGGCAAAAACGAAGCGGAAACCGGTCCGCCTGGAAAGCTTCCCCATGTAAACGAAGGCGGCTGGTCATTACTTAGCTGCTTTATTTTCAAGGCAGCTTTCATCAAAAAAATTCATAAAAAAATGGCTGTTCCTATTGGAAACAGCCATTCTGCTGCTATAGCTTCAGAAGCACACGCCCCCGGATGTTACTCTGTATAATATCTTCCAGAGCTGACTGGAGGCCATCCAGTGACACTTCCTGGGCAATTTCCTCCAGATGCTGAGGTTTCAGATCCGAAGCAGCACGTTCCCATACTTCTTTCCGTAAATCCATAGGGCAGTAAACAGAATCGATACCGAGAAGATCCACCCCGCGGAGTATAAATGGGATAACCGTTGTCGGTACTTCTATCCCTGCAGTCAGCCCGCTGACAGCGACTGCACCATTATATTTGGTTGAGCTCAAAATAGAAGCAAGAGGCTTCCCTCCGGTTGGATCCACCGCAGCGGCCCATTTTTGTTTACCGAGTGGTTTTATTTTTTCGGGAGTAACTTCATCTCTTCCGACAATGTTTTCAGCACCCAGCTTTTTCAAATAGTCGTGCTCTGACTCTTTTCCCGTACTCGCCGTTACACTGTAGCCTTTGTTTGAAAGCATATCAACGGCCATGCTTCCGACACCACCTGTTGCCCCGGTAACGAGTACCGGTTCATCTTCCGGCGTAAGTCCGTGTTTTTCAAGCTTGTGAATGGAGAGAGCCGCGGTGAACCCTGCCGTTCCGATAATCATCGCTTCCCGGGTCGTCAATCCTTCCGGAAGCGGTACCACCCATTCTGCCGGCACACGGGCGTATTGACTGTAGCCCCCGTCATGTCCAGTGCCGAGTGCGTAGCTTGTAACGATTACTTCATCACCTTTTTTTAAGCTGTCGTCCTTGGATTCCACTACTTCCCCTGCCAGGTCAATTCCCGGAACAATCGGGTAATGCCCGGCAATTTTTGCGTTTTTATCAAGTGCCATGCCGTCTTTGTAATTAACACCGGAGTAGTGAACTTTAATCGTCACGTCTCCTTCCGGCAGATCGTCCATCGACCGCGTTACAATGCGGCCTGTCTTATCGCCCTCTGTTTCAAATGCCTTAAATTCCTGAGTCATACAGATGCCTCCTTGAATGTTTGGCTGAAAGATTTCTGCCGATCTTTACAGGCAGTCTGTTAGTAGCCTTTCCCTGATTTGTCTGACTCTATGCCTATTTTTACTGCAGGTAAGAAGAAAATCAGGTCCGGAAAGCCGGAGAGATCAACGACGTGCGTTTTTGGGGGAAATAATTGGCATTCAAGCAGAAATCTGCTGAGGTTTTAGAAAAATTCTTTTTCAGCAGATTTTCTTTATAACCTGTCTGGAGATGTTAGGAGTTTCCCTCGTCTAAGGTCGGGGAATACTTATAATAAAGAACGAAAAAAGGAGAAGTGATGTTATGAAAGAAAAACCAGTTACAGAAGTACTGATTGACCATGAGGAGCATCAACGTCTGAACGAATTTGCAGATATGCTGGAAAACATCGCTAAAAAATTAAAAGAGAACAAACAATTCACTTTCCTGCATAATGAAGAGGAAATTGTCATCGCCCCTTCCGAACAGGTGGAAGCAGAGTACAAGTACACTATTAAGGGAGCTAAACATTCTTTTGAGATTGAACTCGACTGGCGTACTGATGATAAAGGCAGTCAATCACTGAATATTAAATAAAAGTGACAGCTCCCTTCCTTCCGCTTGGCATCTCTTGTAGTATCAGAAAAGTCTCCGTTCTCCCACCAAAAACAATGTGATTTAACAAAAGATTAACTTTAAAAGCACAGAAAGGCTCTTATTTAAGGACCTTTCTGTGCTTTTTTTTCTTAAAATTTGTTTATATACACATGCAGTTCCCTGCTTTCGCCTTTTAAGACGTTTCCCCGGCGGGCCGGCCTCAGCTGATTTCTTCCATCGAAACTAATCTACGCCTCGTTCTTTATCGCCTCAGAATCATCTCTTCGGGAGCAGCACAGGAGCTTAAACAATGACTGGAATGATAATAACTTAACCAATAAACAAATACAGACTTACGCTGCCGCATCAGCTTTTAGAGCTTCTTCTGCTTCTTTTTGTTAGAATAGAATGCAGTTCTTACATATTATTTATTCTATCGATAAGGAACAGGAGAAACTTATGAGACACGTAGATTCCAGGAAAGAAAAAATACAGCTTTTTCTCCGGATCCTCTGGCCGATCATGATTACACAGGTAAGCTTATTTGCTATGAACCTGGTCGATACGATTATGTCAGGGCGGGTCGGGACAAACGATCTGGCAGGCGTAGCGATAGGATCGAACTTATGGATGCCGGTTTTCACAGGAATGAACGGTATTCTTCTTGCTGTAACTACTATTATTGCCCAGCTTGTCGGCAGCGGCCGCCAGGACAAAATCAGTGACAACATTACCCAGGCGCTGTATCTGGCTTTTGCAATGGCACTGCTTGTACTCGCGGCAGGGGCGGCCGGCCTGCAGCCGCTGATTTCTGTTATGAATCTCGATCCAGCAGTGGAGCACATTGCTTTTCATTACCTTGTCGGTTTATCGATCGGTATTATTCCGCTGTTTTTGGCAAATGTTCTGAGAAACTTTTTCGACGGGCAGGGATTCACCCGTCTGACGATGATTATTACGGTTGCGGCCGTGCCTTTTAATGTTGTGCTGAACTATGGGTTTATTTTTGGGAATTTTGGACTTCCCGAACTCGGTGGAATCGGCGCAGGTTATGCTACAGCCGGAACATTTTGGATTATTTTCTTCTTCAGTCTATGGATGACGTTCCGCGTTTCGGAATTAAGACATTACCGCGTTTTCGTTTCCTGGGTGAAACCTTCATGGAAAAAATGGAAGGAACAGCTCAGTATCGGAATTCCGATTGGCCTGTCCATCTTCTTTGAATCAAGTATATTCTCTGTAGTTACGCTTCTCATGGGGATTTTGTTCACGACAGTAACTGTAGCCGCTCATCAAATTGCGCTTAGTTTCACGACGCTGATCTTTATGATCCCTTTGAGCATATCCATGGCACTGACAATCGTTGTCGGATTCTCTGTAGGCGGCAGAAAATTTGAAGCAGCGAAATCCTACGGACGGCTCGGTGTTTTTGGCGGTATTGGCTTTTTGGCGTTCGGTGCAGTATTCTTATTCCTTTTCCGCGAGCAGATATCCTACTTCTATACGTCCGACCGGGAAGTGGTACTGCTTGCTTCCCAGTTTTTTCTCATCGCCATCGTGTACCAGCTTTCCGACGCTGCCCAATCCGGTCTTCAGGGAGTGCTTCGCGGTTACAAGGATGTGAAAATTCCTTTTATTACTGCTTTTATTTCTTATTGGTTAATTGGAATACCTGCAGGATACAGCCTTTCCGTCTGGTCTCCCCTCGGCCCGTTTGGTCTCTGGGTCGGCATCACCTTAGGACTGACATGTGCTGCCGCAGGCTTCTATGTGAGGCTGCGCATTGTCCAGAAAAGGGTGGAACAGGAGCCCCCTGGAACATAGTTTTTCTTAAAATTCTGAGAATCAGCTTAATATGTATCTAATTCAAGCAGCCGCAAAAAACTAAGCGCACCAGGAATACTTTCCTGATGCGCCGGACTGCTTGCTTTTATTCAGAAAAGACACCTGCCATACAACTCCTTCAGCATAAATCTTTTTACTTGATGCGGGGTTCTCTTTCGTCGTTCTCCCTGCTTTTACGCAGCGGCGGCGGTTCACCGTATCTACCGCGTCTCCCTCTTTCCATGTAATCATTTCTGTGTTTTCTTGCCTGCATACGCATCCACGTACCTTTAAAGCGCTCCTTCGGGTCAACAGTAAAGAAATGTTTTGTTTTTCTTTCTTTCTGCTTCATCCTTCCTCACCTCCGGTAAAGTAAAAGAACAAGCGGCTGTTTGCCGGACGCTGCTTATGCACCTCCACAGGGAATATTTCTATTTAAAGGAAAAGGGACTACCCGTCTACTTATGTTCATTATAACATACTTATGTATTTTTCTGAATATTTAATTTACTTTCTCAGGCAGAATTTTTATCTTCTGATCAGCCATTGTCCCCGCATGAAAATAACTGCTTATTTAAAATAAAGGCTTTGTTTAAACTTCGGGTTCTTACGCCAGGAAGGGGCATACACTTATCTGCTGGTTTATTTCAACGGGTTCATCCACTGAAAAAGCCGGTAGTAAGGTCTTTAATAGATAAAGTCTTTTAGTTTAAATTGTTTTTATTGGAGTACGAAGCTTTTTCACTATGCTTGCGGAAGAGCGACGAACTTAACCACATCTGAACAAATAATTAGTGATGCGCAGCTGGTAACAGGAGTTTTCAGGAGGCCTTACCGGGGAAACTTGTATATCAAGTAAGGAGGGAGATTGATGACTGTTTTAAACGCGGGGTTCATTAAAAAGTGGAGTATGCTGTTCCGGTCTGCCGCTGTTATTTCCTCCAGTGCTGCTGCTGTTCTGTCCAGTATGCTCCCTTTACTTTTTCATACAGACCTTACCCCGGGTTATCTTGCACTTCTTTTTATTATGTTAATTACCGCAGCTTTTGCTGTGCACGGTGTACTTACTCATGCATTTAATGATTATACAGATTACAAATCAGGGACAGACCAGTGGAGCCCTGCACTTTTATCCGGGGGAAGCCGTGTGCTTCAGACAGGGGCTATGAAACCCGAAGGATTAAAGAAAATTGGTGTCCTTCTCGCCTCTGTCCTGCTCGCTTTGGCAGCAGTATTCATTATTGCCGGAAGAATAGAAACAGCAGTACTTCTCACAGTCGGTGTCTGGGGAGCCTATTCCTACTCCATGCCGCCACTGAGGCTGAGCTATCGGCCTTTCTTCGGAGAATGGTTCAGCCTGTTCCCCTCCATTCTCCTTCTTGGCACAGCCGCCCCCTGGATTGCACTTGGAACGATACCAGTATGGGCATGGCAGAATGGTCTGGTGAACGCGCTATTCTGTCTTGCCTGGGTGATGATCCATCATATTCCTGATATAAAAGCAGACAAACGCGCGGAACCTGCAAAAAAAACAACGGTAGTCTGGGCAGTTCAGAAATTCGGTTATTCCGCCTCCCGCTTTCCTGCCTCAGGTTATCTCCTGCTTACTGTAATTCCAATTTCATGGATGGTCTGGGACCGCCCGGCAGCCGCTTTTGGTGCGATGAGTGCCGTTACAGTATCATTTTTTCTCATCCGAAACATTGATCCTAAAAACGTCCATGAAGTAACGGACTGCGAAAAGAAACTGCTCCTTCTCGCAGTATTCACTGCTTTGTGGCTTGGTATTTTTGTTTAATAAACGTGTACTCTATGAGTTGAAATATTTCCACCGGCCCCCTCCATTTGCGTCTGTACGCTTCTTCTCTGCATTCTGCAGAACGTGTATTAAATTCATTTTATAATAAACAGACTCTGAGAAAAATGTAAGATTACCTGTCGTGATAAACTGTTCTTGTGCTAAGCTGTTACTTGTACTTTTCCCGCAGGCTGCCTTGAAAATAACTCATTTATGAAATGGACATAACGCTGCTGCACTCCCGGCGGGGCTTACCTAAGGGCTTGTTTTCGACTAATTTTGGCGGGAGAACAGTCCGCCAAAATGGATCCTCGAACCGCACTGATCCTCCGGGTGTCCCCGTCTTCGTTACACAGCGTTGGATATTTTCATTTTTTATGGTGCAGTTTTAATTGCATCAATGTCTCTGTTAAAGCTCCGTGGATGTCTGCGGCTCTTTTCACCTGCCGCGGAGAAAGCTTAACTACGTTCATCTGAAACTTTCAGGAGGAGATTAAAGATGAAAACACTCGGACTGCTCGGAGGGATGAGCTGGGAGTCTACCAGCGAATATTACCGGCTTATAAATAAAGCAATTCAGGAGAAACTTGGAGGCCTTCATTCTGCTTCCTGTATTATTCATTCTTTTGATTTTGCAGAAATTGCTCTTCTGCAGCAGAAAGGCGACTGGAAAACGCTTGAAAAAAGGTTGATTTCAGCTGCTGTTAAATTGGAAAAAGCCGGAGCGGAAGCTGTTGTAATGTGTACGAATACGATGCATAAATTAGCTGAAGCAATTGAAAGCTCTATTAATGTCCCGTTTATTCACATAGCAGATGCAGCCGCTGAAGCCATTCAGAAGCGCAGCCTTCAGACAGTCGGCCTCACAGGAACGTCTTTTACGATGCAGGAGACTTTTTACAGCAGGCGTATGAAAAAATATGGAATTAAGACCATTGTGCCATCAGAACAGGAACAGCATACATTACATAAAATAATTTTTGACGAGCTCTGCCTCGGAAAACTGAAAGAATCGTCCAAAGAAGCCTGCCTTGATATTTTTCATAACCTGGAAAACCGTGGTGCGCAGGGTATTATTTTAGGCTGTACAGAGCTGTCGCTGCTCCTCCGTCCGCAGGACACCCATTTAATCCTATTCGATACAACACTTCTTCATTCGGAAAAAGCAGCTGCTTTTTCTCTGAGGGACAATACTAATTAACTTAGATTGATATTTTGAGGAGTTTCTTAAATTATGAACAAATTAAAAGCTATTATCCCGGGCCTCGTTTTGTGTATTGCACTAATGGGGGCCGCTCTGCTGATAACGGACCTTGCAGGACGGCTGCTTGAGATCACTGGAATTACGGAAGGGGAAAATCCACTATCCGCTATTTTTACAGCTGTCCTTCTCGGAGTCGTTATCCGCAATACGATCGGTGTTAATGACGTTTTTGCACAAGGAATTTCATTTGCAATGAGTTTAGTACTGAAAGCAGGCATCATTCTCCTTGGTCTCCGTCTCAGCCTTCTCGATGTAATTACTCTCGGTGCCTGGGGCCTTCCTATTATTATTATGTGTATTACTGCAGCTTTAGTAACAACTTTATGGGCTGCCCGCCTTCTGAACCAGCAGCGGAGCTTGGGAACCCTCACTGCAGTCGGGACCAGCATATGCGGTATTACAGCCATAATGGGAACTGCTCCTGCTATTAAAGCAAAAGAACCGGAAATTTCTTACGCCGTAGCTATTGTCACTTTATTCGGTATGGCAAGTATGTTTCTTTATCCTTATCTCGCTTATACTTTTTTCAGCGGAGACCCGGTTCGTGCAGGCCTATTTCTCGGCACCGCTATTCATGACACCTCTCAGGTAATCGGTGCCTCGCTTATTTACGATCAGCTTTACGATTCCCAGCAGGTGGTCGATACAGCAGCCGTCACAAAACTGACGCGCAACGCCTTTTTGATTGCTGTAGTACCTCTCATGTCTTATTTATATTTCAGAAACAGCCGCGCCGAGACAAAGCAGAAACCCCTCCGCCAGCTGTTCCCTTATTTTGTTATCGGCTTTCTTCTCATGGCTGTTGTCCGGACTATTGGAGATACTACGGCAGAAAGCACAAACCTCGCTTTTGGTCTGCTGTCCCCAAATATATGGACTGCGTTATGGCAGGGAATCAGTCACGCTGGTACAACGTACTTTCTCAGCACAGCACTCGCCGCTGTCGGTCTTTCAACAAATTTAGCTATATTTCGTAAACTCGGTATCCGGCCGTTGATCGTTGGCATCATTGCGGCTGTGACTGTGTCTCTTGTCAGTCTCGTAATGGTCTCACTTCTCGGAGGATGGATTTAATATCCTTATAAAGTCGAAAAAGTGTTTTTTTATGTCTCCAGTTCCCTGCTTACACCTTACGCGAGACCTTTATTGAGCACGGAAGCTTAATAATTACAGGAAGAGCTATTCAATAATGCAAACTTACTCAAAAAGCTGCCCGCTTTCACAGCGGGCAGCTTTTTGAGTAAGTTTTATTGGTTATCTTTCATTTCTCCCTTTTTTTCCTTTGCATAGCCTTTCGCTTTTTCTTTTGTACCTTCCCGGGCCATCTTGTCGTCCTTCACTGCTTTTCCAGTCTTTTCTTTCATTACTCCCTTAGCCTGGCTTCCTTTTCCTTCGGCTTTATCTCTGCTGCTGTCTGACATTATACATCCCTCCCTCATAAATCGACTTCCGATAACTAACAATCTGCTGATGGCACTTCTTTTTCATTCGAAACTGTTTTTAAAAATAGCTGAGCTGCTTTTCTCCGTCTTCGGAAAGATCCGCATCAATCTCGCCCTGCACTTCATCCCGAAGCAGACCTACAGCTTCGGCGTAGCGCAGCCATGTATCCACGCTGGCAATGACGACTCGTGCCTCGATTGTAATCGCCTCAATGCCTACCACGGAGATACGGGCGTATACGTCAATGACAATTCCTTTATCAAGTATGCGGTCGATGACTTCTGCCAGACTCGATGAATCCGTACTTTTTTGAATCCCCATTAAAACAGTTCACTCCTCTCCTTTGAAAATCGTCTTAAATATGCTTCCGCTGTTTCATTTCCGGCGGATGTTAATAGTAGCTGAGCTGGCCCCGGCTGCTTTCTGACAGATCTGAATCTATTTCCCCCTGCACTTCGTCCCGCAGAAGGCCGACAGCTTCCGCATAGCGGAGCCACGTATCCACGCTGGCAATGACGACTCGTGCCTCGATCGTAATTAATTCTATACCTACTACAGATATTCGGGCGTATACATCAATGACAATTCCTTTATCAAGTATGCGGTCGATAACTTCGGCCAGACTGGATGAATCTGTACTTTTTTGAATTCCCATATGGTAACTCACTCCTTTTTCCAGATTCCTCTGGATATTTATATCACGCGTGCACTTCCTATTCCCGCACAGGTCAAAAAATATACCTGAAACGAAAGAAGTTTAATTTTTTACATACTTGTGTTTCGTAATGCAATATCTTTTATCCCGGAGCCTGTTTGATGCTTTATCGTTGTATGTCATGTTCTGTGCGGGAAAATTCCGTGCTCTCCCTGCCTTTACCTGTTTCCCTCTGTGGAAAGCATAGAAACACAAACTTATACTTGAAAAACACAATAAACCTTCACGACAACATTCGTGAAGGTTTTGTTCAATCGTCTTACTACATTAAAAAGGGTTCCGGAGAAGCAGATAAATAAAGTAAGGTGCACCGAGAAGCGTAACGACGATACCTGCCGGCAGCACACGACGATGATCGGCCCCGGTTAATGACCGGGCAATGTGCGGTTCTTCAGTCCAACAAACGCCATGCCTCCTGTAACAGATACAGCGGACGCTGCCAGGCCTACAGCTGTCAAAAGAAGCAGCACCTGTGTTTTTTGAATCTGCCACCCCTGCACCGACAGCTGTTTCTTCACCAAGCCGGAGCATGTTCAGTTCCCGGGTAAAATAAAAAGCAGCAGCAGTCAGGGGAGCAGTGCCAGAACAAACGGCCAGTCTGTTCCCCATATGTTTCCTGCCAGCCATTTAGCAATAAACTCCACCCTTACCCTGTCGGCACCGGAAATAAGGACAACCATTAGCCCGGACAAGGCCAGGGAAAACCCGACGCCTACAAGAACGAACCGGGTCGGATGAAGACCCTGATGCTTTTCATAAGCAAAAAAAATTAGTGCAGCCGTCACAAGAGCACCAAAAAATGCTGCTATCGGAAGTCTATAAACAAAGCTTCCTGCAGAAACTGGGAAAAACAAAAAGAAAACGGCCACAGCCACGCCGGCACCGGAGTTAATACCGACGATTCCCGGATCGGCGAGATCATTTCTTGTCAGTCCCTGCAGGATGACCCCGGACACTGCCAGAGCCGCTCCGGCAAGAAGTGTGACTGCTATCCTCGGAAGCCGGACAGAAAATAATACGAATGATTCCGGGAAACTGCCCTGGCCGGATAAAACCGGCAGCACACGGCCTAGTGATAAAGAGGAAGCCCCGGTTCCTGTACTGATGATTACAGTCAGCAGCAGAAGCAGAATGCCTGCTGTAAGTATTTTCATTAAGGAATAATACCCCCCCAGCGCCTGCAGGGGGACGGTGCGGAACGGTTTGAAATTACAAATCTTCATTACACTGTCCAGTCCCTCAGTACGTTCCGGGATAAAACAGTTCTTATTTCCGGCGGTGGTAACACCGCTATCGACTGGGCCAACATACTGTAAAACGTCGCATGAAAAGTTATTGTCAGCTGCCGGAACGATACGCTGCAAGCACATGAGACGGAAGCGGATAAACTGCTCTGCTCATCAATCGACTGTCAGTTCCGGTCCTCCAATAAGCAGCTGATTACGGACGAGAGCGGCACTAAAATTGACCGGGTCGAACTGCACTGCAGTATTGACTCCCTAAAAATTATCGATATCGACCATGTGCTCGTAAATCACGGTTATGAGCGGGAGCTTGGTTTTCTAAAAGAAACTTCCCTGGCGCTTAATCTTACTGAAAATCAGCAGATTGCTTCCAGTGCGGACGCCCATAAAAATGTTGAAGGCCTTTTCGCTGCGGGAGATGTGATGGCGCATGAAGGAAAACTAAACCTGCTTGCAGACGCTTTTCAGGACGCCGGTAATGCTGTAAATGCTGCAAAGCAGTATATTGATCCTTCCACCCAGGCGAAAGGTAAAGTATCTTCCCATAACGAAGTGTTTTCAGCACGAAACGCTTCAATCAAACGGACGAAAATGCCATTGTCATTTCTTTAATTAAATTTATAAATTCTAGCTCCTGCTTCAGAATCATTGAAAACTGTCCGAATACTTACCTTAGTAAGAAGAGATGCAGGCGCCATACATCAAAACTGAGCATTAACACATCCAATATAATAAAATAGATTATTTTACTTCCTGTAGACTGATAGCTGCTTTCGTTTCTCCTTGATAAAGAGGGATATTTCGATTTCTTGTCGAATAACCCGTAAAGCAGTTTTTCTCAACAGAGGAGGGATTTAAATGGAGGAACAATGGAACGTTATGAAAGGGGCAGAACCATTTAAAATCGAGGGCGTGGGTATCGGAGTGCTTCTCCTGCACGGTTTTGCCAGTACGCCACAAAGTATGCGGCCGCTTGGTAAAGCTTTTGCAGATGCAGGGTACACGATTTACGGAGTGCGTCTTGCAGGTCATGGAACACACTACAAGGATATGGAGCAGTCTTCATATGAAGATTGGATTGACTCGGTCGAAGAAGGATACAGGTGGCTGAAGGAACGCTGTGAAAGTGTTTTTGTCGCCGGAGTTTCTATGGGAGGCACCCTCGCACTTCATACGGGACAGCATCATCCCGAAGTGAAAGGCCTCGTTCTGATTAATGCTGCGGTGGATGTTCCTGCTATGGAGCCTGTAAGGCACACGGAAGGACGATTTATTGATTCGTTCGGTTCTGATATTAAAAAGCCGGATACGACAGAACTTCTCTATGAGAAAACTCCAGTTGCTTCAGTAGGACAACTTCTTGATTTAATTAAGCAGGTAAAACTTGGACTCCCAAAGGCCGTCTCTCCCGCGCTGATTTTATCTTCAGAAGAGGATCATGTCGTTCCTCCAGAAAACTCGCAGCTGATTTACGATCAAATTTCTTCTACAGATAAAGAACTTGTTTCCCTAAAAGAAAGCTATCACGATGCGGTCCTTGATAATGATCAGCAGAAAATTATTGAAAAAACGCTGTCCTTTATAAAGTCCCGTGCGTAAAATCAGGAGCTGACCGGTTGTTCCGGCAGCTCCTGATTTTCATACAATTCAATTTCAAATTTTCTATGCAGGTATTTTGTAAGCAGTACAAACTGCAGCGATAAAGGCTATGCTAATTAACCGTCTTAAAGCTATTCTTATTACTCCTTTGCTTCTATTGTCAGAAAAATCCCGCGATGGAAAGAAAACAGTTTAAGAATATGTTAAAATTTACACATACAGCCTATCAGACTCCTTTACTTACACTCGAATTTCAGGAGCTTCGGCTGAATTTTGTATAGTGGAGGTTATACATAATGACTGAAGTGAGCAAAGAATTTTCCCGGATACCGGCTACCGCTGTATCGGATGCGCTGAACGGTCTGACGAATATGGAGCAGTCCATTAAACCGCTGAACCGTGACACGCATACAGCCGGCAGGGCCTATACCGTAAAACTCCGGGCAGCCGACAATAAGCTCGTCATGAAAGGTATTAAAGAAGCACAGGACGGTGATATTCTCGTTATTGACGCCAAAGGATATATGGAAAATGCCTCGTGCGGCGACTTTGTCATTGGAGTTGCAAAAACGATGGGTCTCGGAGGTGTTGTAATCGACGGGGCTGTGCGTGATATGAATGGAATACTGGATCTTGATTTCCCTGTATTCTGCAAAGGAACAACGGCTGCAGCAAGCGACAAGCACGGTTCCGGAGAGACCGGGGTTCCGATTTCCTGCGGCAGTACTGTCGTGCGTACAGGAGATATTATTGTCGGCGATATAGACGGTGTGGTCGTCGTGCCTCAGGAGAAAGCACAGGATATACTCGATAAGTCAAAAGAAAAAATCGTAAAAGACGAAGAACGGGAAGAAAAAGTGCTGAAAAACAGGGAATCTGCTCTGGAGTACATCAACAAACAGCTGAGCTGAATGTAAATACGTTCGATTCCTCCCTTCTTCCTCAAACTGTCCAGCCACGTCTGGACAGTTTTTATATTCAGGTAACAATAGATAGAGAAAAGATGTTTTTATGTCCCTCCTTTTTCCGTTCATAGGAACTAATAAAGTATAATATTGTCAATTAGTGGTTTAAATTTCCACCATAAGGAAACAGTATACAACAGTGACTACTTTGGTTACAAATACATAAACAAAGGATGCGATTTTTTGAAGAAAACAAGCTTATTTACCGTCACCGCCGCAGGACTTTTTATGGCAGGAGCTGTATCAGTTTCTGCTGAAGAACATAACGCTGAAGATATTCTTCACGAATCAAACGAAGCAATGGAGAACCTCGACAGCTTTTCGAGTGTAATTGACATCGATATGTCCATGGGCGACGGTGAGGAAGATTTTGATATTCAGTCTACAGTGACGCAGGATGTCATTCTGGATCCCCTGAAAATACGTCAGGAAACAACAGAACAGATGCCGGACGGTTCAGGAGAGCAGACACGAACATCATACATTACAGAAGACGGCTATTATGAGGAAGACGAGACCGGAGGCTGGATAAAAATAGACGACGGCCTTGATGCTAATATGTATGACCCTGGAGATCAGATGGATGAAGCGATGGCCCTGGGAGAAGATCTGGAACTTACCGAAGAAGACGGCTATTATGTTATTTCCTACTCCGGAAGCGGTGAGGAGCTGGAGGATATAATGGATCAATACGGTGAAGAGCTGTACGGAGAGGAAGAAGGCATGGAGGAAATGATGGACGAGCTGGATATATCCCATTTTTCCTATGAAATGTACGTAGACCAGGAAAACTATTACCTCACCGAAGCTTCCGTAGATCTTACGATGGAACTGCGGGCAGACGGTATGGAAGTTTCTATGGACCAGTCGATGGATATGGAATTCCATAATTTTAATGGAGTAGAAGATTTCGACATTCCAGAGGAAGTTTTAGAAGAAGCTGTTGATCTGGAAGAAATGATTGAGGAAGAAATGGACGAGGCCGGAGAGGTTGAAGAAGGCGATGAACTTCCGGCTACAGCAACGAACCAGCCAATGTGGACTGCTGCCGGCCTGCTCCTTGCTGCAGCCGCAGGCGGAGTGCTTGTAATCGGACGCAGAACGAAAAGAACAGAGCAGTAGCAGTTGATTTTCAGCCTATAAAAATAAATACAAAAGGATACAGGACGAAAACCTCGTTCTGTATTTTTTTGTTGATTGAATTCTGTAGTTGAAATAATTATGAAGTCTGAAGAATAAATACCTCCTCCGCTCGGCAAAGCAGTACTGAATAGTATTTAATCAGCAGGAAAATTCCCAACAGAGCTGACGGCTGCCATGTGGCAGAGCGCTGTATTAATAAACTTGATCGACCGGATCGGGATTTCGTTTAAGAACAGCCGTAAAGCAGCTGTGCTCTATTTCATGTTCCGTTTCTCCAAAAGTATACAGCAGATGATCATAAAGCTCATTTAAAATAGCCTGCTGCTTTTTCCTGTCAAATTCTGCCATCCACGAAAGCGATCCTACTCTTCCACACCATTCATCATTTGTGAAAAGTACATCGTAAGTGAACTTATATGTGTCCTGCAGATCAAAATGCGCATCCTGCCATTCCCGGAACCACTCGACTGGAAAACCGTTAATCACCTGACCGGCGTCGGCTTTTGCTCCGGCCGGTATTATTTTTCCTCCGTGTTTATATCTTCCGACTATGTCCATAGTATCTCTAATTACTTTTGACTTGGATACAAATCCGGAATCAGCAATGATTAACGTACTTTTCTTTTTTGAAATTCTCCTGATTTCCTTTAGAGCTCTCTGACGGTCAAACCAGTGCCACGCTCTAAAAACTGTGACGTAGTCAAAACAGCCGTCTTCAAGGCCGGTTAATTCTGCGCTTCCGTTTCTATACTCAATATTAAAACCATCTTTTTTATTATGTTCTTCTGCTTTTTCAATTAATTCCCTGGAAGGTTCCACCCCCGTCACAAGTGCTCCTTCTTCATATAGAGCCCGTGTCAGTACTCCTGTCCCTGCCCCCAGATCTGCCGCTTTTTTTCCTTTAATTTTGCTGCCTCTTGCTTTCAGAGCCGGTATAAAATCAGCCGGAAGGTCATTCCGGTACCGGCTGTAATTATCTGCTACCTTTCCAAAGTTCACTTTCATACAGTTTCCTCCGTTCCATAGTGGAGCATCCCTCGTCAGGCAGCTGCGTGATGAATGAACTTAAATTATAACATTCCATAACTATAATTAGCAAAAAATGCCAAAATATATTGACATTTCCCATCTGGATGGTAATCTATTTTATCCAGGTACAGTCAGCTTCATCCTTTTTGTCTGGAGTTTATGACCATAAAGTTCTTCTTCGTATTCCTCCAGCACTTTAAAGCCGCGGGCTTCGTAAAAAGAAGTGCCTGTTACATTATCCCGTTCTACTTCAACATGAATTTCCTGAAGGCTTTGTTTCTCCACCAGCCCCGCTTCCAGCAGCTTAGTACCTGTCTTCTTCCCCTGCGCTTCAGGTAGAACGTACAGAGCGCCTAATTCTGCCTCATAATGATTCTTGTAAAAGAAATTGGCGAAGCCGATGATTTGTTCTTTATCTACAGCCACAAATAGAGAGGTTCTTTCGATTCTGCCCGGCATGTTTTCATCTGAATAAGCTTTTTCAAGAAATTTATCCTGCACATTTTCCGGTATCATGCCGTCATATGTATCGTGCCACGTTTTATAAGCAACATTTTGTATAGACGAAATATCTTCAATCACAGCTTTTCTTACTATTATTTCGTTCAATGTGTTTCCTCCTTCTGACGACCAGGTGCTTCGAAAGGGCAGAGATTGATCTTATTTGCAGCGCCCCGTCCGCTTGAAAACTTTTCCCTGCAGGTTTTTAAGTACTCTTCGCTGTTCTGCTTTAGTGCTGATCAACTATCCTGAATTTTCGGCCCTGTAGAGTATTTTTTCCATCGATACAACTTCAACAGGGGGTTTCCCGGGCTTTTGAATCGTTTCTTCTTCAAAAATCTGATATCCCCAGCTTTCATATTTTGCAATGTTTCCCGGCGTGTCTTTTCGTACTTTACAGTAAAGGTAATCGATACCGAGCGTCAGAAAATGGTCCTCCAGAGCTTTAACGAGTGATTTTGCAAGACCTTCCCCCTGCATGGCAGGATGGACAGCGAGGCGGAAAAAGTACCACCCATGTTCCCTTTTCGTATAACGCACTACCGCTGCCGGCTCATTTTCTACAAATGCTATCAGTGCTTTTTCTCCATTGTTTAACCCTTCCCTGATCGACTCTGCTGTCTCTTTCACAGCTCCGGACGGCGGATTATCGTTATTGTAAACGGCAAAGGCCTCCCACATCAGGCTACGGATGATATCTGCATCCGTAAGTTCTGCTTCTCTTATAAACATACATTTCCTCCTCGTTCTCAGTAACTATTCCTTCATTTATTTTATCACTTATAAACAAGCAGTACAGAGACTTCATCAATTCCACAAGTGCGGACGAACAATCATAAAAATTTATACTTTCATGTTCACACGACAGCGTGTCCAGATTAAAGATGGTGGTTCCCGGTTTTTCAGCGCAGTTTGACATGAACATCATTAAGAGCGTTCAGATAACCCTTTATTAAAAACTCATGAAATTTCTTCTGTCTTTTAAAGCCCTAATTATTTTATTATAAATCCTCAATACTTTATAATACATTTGTGAGTGTCAACTGGGGTGGAACTGAAAACAGCAGGGCTGCTTTTCCTGACTGTCTTTATGGGCGTGAGCGTATCTGCATCCCCATGATCCCAATATAACTTAAAATTTTTGGAGGTTTTAAAATGGATATGGAAAAATTATTCACTGCGCAAAGAAAAGTATCAAGGGAAGAATTTATGGAGATGTCCCAGGCCGGCATCCGTGAATTATTTGATCTTGAAAATTATAAAGTACTCGACGGTTCCACTGGAGAGGAAGTTAGTCATTTTGTGTACAATACGGAAACGCACGACTGTTATTTGATCGATCTTCGGGCTTCCTATGAACTTCTCGCAGCGTTCTACTGCGGAGGAGATAAAGCAACCGTTAAGGCCTCTATAGAAAAAATCGCTTCTTCTGTAGAATAAACATCAGCAAAAAAAAGACTGGCTCCTGTCTGTTTAAGACAGGAGCCAGTCTTTTTTAATCTTAACAATTTTTAAAGTTATTTTGCTTTCGGGCTTTCGCAGGTTCTGCAATAAAAATGGACACTGAAATTATTCATCGGGTTTTATCCGATTCTGCTAATTTTCAGCTGTCTTTCCTTTCCAGTCTCGCCACGCACTCGACGTGTACAGTCTGAGGAAACAGGTCCACCGGCTGTACAGTTTTAAGTTCGTAGCCGAATGCTTCCAGCTCTTGAATATCCGTTGCAAACGTATCCGGATTGCAGGACACATACACGACACGTTCCGGCTGGGCCCGGCCGATTTTCCGCATTACTTTCCCCCCGGCTCCGGAACGCGGCGGGTCGAGAAGCAGCAGTTCGGGACGTCCGAACGATTCCAGCATCTGCTCGATTCCTTCTCTCGCGTTATTAGCAAGAAACGTCGTATTGTATACGCCATTTTCTTCTGCGTTTCTTCTTGCAGAAGCTATAGAACTTTCCACCAGCTCAATTCCGGCCAGTGATCCTACTTTGTCTGCAAACGGAAGTGAGAACGTCCCTACTCCGCAGAATAAATCCATCATTTTTTCCGTTTTCTTCGGTTCAGCCATTTCAAGCGCAAGATCAACCAGCTTCTGCGCCTGCGCCGGGTTTGTCTGAAAGAACGTATCGAACCACAGCCGGAACCGGTATCCGGACATTTCATCGTAAATAAAGTCACGGCCGGAAAGCAGATGTGTTTTTTCCGACTGGGCACGGTCCGCCCAGTCCCGGTTTTCAAGCCACATGATGCTTTTCACCTGTGGAAACTTGTTTTCGATGCGTTTTACGAACGCACTCACTGCTTCTTGAAGTCGCCCTTCCGGAGACTCTGTTGCAAAGAGGCCGAGCATAATTTCCCCTGTCGCAAAGGACTGACGGACCATCAGATGCCGCAGCAGACCGGTATGCTCTTCTTTATCATATCCTTCCAGACCGTATTCTTTCGTCCATTCCGCTGCTTCCATGGCCGTTTTAACCATGTCTTCCCCGGCAATCAGGCACGTTTCCAAAGGAATAACATTCCGGAAATTCCCCTGTTCCATCAAACCGAGAGAGCCATCCGGAGCAAAAGTAAATTCCATTTTGTTCCGGTAGTGCCACGGTTCCTGCATACCGAGCGTATCCTGGACGAGAGAGGGATCAAAGTCCACGCTATTTAATGCGCGTTTGACGTAGTCCGTCTTTGCCTTCAGCTGACCTTCGTACTGCCAGTGCTGCCACACACAGCCGCCGCACTGTACAAAGTGAGGACAGGGAGGTTCCACCCGCTCTTCATGCGCAGTAATAATTTTATCTGCATATGTCCGCCACCGTTTCAGTCTTCGTGCCGGAACTGTCACCTGCACCTCTTCTCCCGGAAGCGTCTGAGGAATCGTCAATTTCAGTTTTTTTAAGTTTCCTTTTTCGTTCTCACGCCACACTTCCGCCCGGCCGGATCCTTTGTAATCCAGTTCGTGCACCGTGGTCTTCATCGTTTCAGAAGTCAATTCCCTTTCTCCTCTCTATCCATATCCTTTTAGTTTTCAAGGCATTATACGTTATAAGCTGTCATTTTTTATTCAGCAGTTTCTTATTTTACCGCCGTACGGAGGGTGTGTCAAAAGTCAGAGGAAAGGGATTTTTTTATCCTTCCTTTCCTGCAGCAGGTATGGATTCCATCATATATCCCATTTTGCGGACAGTTTTAATGTAAACCGGCCGGCGGGAATTCGGCTCTATTTTATCCCTAATGCGGCTGATTAACGCATCAACCATACGGGAAGACCGCCCTTCCTTTTTTTCCATAACAGCATCCAGAAGCTTTTTTCTTGAAAACAGCCGGTTCTGATTCAGGACGAGGAAGGTAAGGAGAGCGCGCTCCCTGGAACTCATGGCCAGCTCTTTTTCCTCTGCGTATACTTTATGATTCAGCAGATTCACTTTAATATCTCCGTTCGTAACAAGTCCGCTCGATATACGTATCTCTCCTGCCGCACAGTCGTTCGTTACTCTCCGCAGAAGTGTTCTCATCCGACTGACCAGTTCTCTCGGCCGTCCGGGCTTTAACATGCAGTCGTCTGCTCCTCTCTCGAGATGAAGAACAACTTCCAGCTCCTCTGGATTTTCTGTCATTACGATAAGAGGAACATCGTGCATGAGCTTCCGGATTTTGCTGCTGATAAAATTCCCCGTTTTATCCGTCATATTCCCATCGAGCACTATACCGTCGGGAGAAAGATGAGAAAGTGGTCCGAAAAGAGCTTCACTGCTTCCTGTTTCCCAGACGTCAAAACCTGCTCCTTTCAGGGCATAGTTAATTTCTTCTCTATAAGAACTATTTTTCTCAATTACAAGAATTGTTTTTCCTTTCATTTAATATCCCCCCTAATGGCGAATGATACGAGTCAAATTTCTCTGTTCTATCCGTTTTGCCCCGACGGAAATGCCAGAGAAGAATCTTATAATTTATTTGGCCTTTATTAACTTGAAAAGACTTTATCTGGATCCTGAAAACGGCCATAACAAAAATGTCATGACCGTTTTCGGCAGCACTGCGGGAAAAGAGATTATTAACTCAGCTTGCTTCCAAGTCGGTTACTCGTCCCCTCCGGCAGCAGATCCGTATATTTCCTGATTCATTTGAATAACGCTTTCAGCCATGTTGGATGCATGATCGCCGATACGTTCCAGATTGCTTAGCATATCAAGGAACACCATGCCGCTCGCTCCGGTGCATACGCCGGTATTCATACGCTTAACATGAGCTTTCCGTCCTTCTTTCTCCAGTGAGTCGATCTGACCTTCGAGCTCCAGTACTTTCATAGCCGACCCAACGTCCTGATTTTCCAGTGCGTCCAAGGCGTATCCGAAAGCCTCGGAAGTTACGTTGATCATGTGTTTTAATTCGTTCGTTCCTTCTTCTGAAAAATTGATTTTGTGGGCGATCGAGTATTCGGAAAGCTCCATTAAATTTTCACAATGGTCACCGACGCGTTCAATGTCTGTTACGTTATGCATAAGCTGGGAATTCATCGACGACTGTTCCTGATTTAACGACCGTATGCCGATTTTCGTCAAATAATCCACAATGTGCGAGTTTAAATCATTAATGATTTCTTCTTTTCTTATCGTCCGCTCCCCTTCTTTTGCGTCATTGTTAAGGAGCATATTTGTAGAATGTGCTACGTTTTCTTTTGCAAGTGAACCCATATGCACCACTTCCTGACGCGCCTTCTCCAGCGCAAAGGTAGGCTGCTGAATCAGTGCCGGCTCCAGGTGTTTAGGCCCGTGCTGAATAATATCATCTTCTCCACGGATCACTTTAGTCACGATGTACGCATAAAAAGCGATGAGTGGAAATTGAAACAGGACATTCACTGAGTTAAACAAACCATGTGCATAGGCAATTTCTCTTGCAATATCTCCCCCGAAGTTAGCTGACATCCAGACGACTACTGCCTGGACAATTGGAAGGATAATTAAAAACATTATCGTTCCTGTCACGTTAAAAATAACGTGTACTAAAGCTGCCCGTTTAGCAGCTACTGTTGCTCCAATGGAGGCAAGTACTGCTGTTATTGTTGTACCTATGTTATCTCCGAATAAGATAGGCAGCGCCTGATCGAGTGTAACAAGTCCATCGACTGCCATCGTCTGCAGCACACCAATTGCCGCCGTGGAACTCTGCACAAGTACAGTAAATACTGTTCCTGCTACAACACCAAGTAGAGGGTTCTGACCAAGAGTTGCCATCATATCGACAAAGGCAGGAACATCCCGGAATGGATACAGCCCTTCTGACATTGTATTCAATCCAAGAAAAATCATCCCGAAACCGAAAATAACCTGGCCGATGTTATTAACTCTCTTTTTGTTAAAGAAGAAAATAAGAAACATCCCGAAAAACAAAATCGGCAGAGCGAAATCACCAATCTTAAAAGAAATCATAAAAGCTGTTGCTGTTGTACCCAGATTTGCTCCCAAAAGCATCGGAATCGCCCGGCGGAACGTAAGCAGCCCTGCATTGACGAGACCGATAATCATAACAGTTGAACCAGTGGAAGTCTGCAGCATGACGGTGACCATCATACCGGCAAATACACCACGGATTGGACTGTTGGTCGCAGCTTCCAGGATCTTTCTCAGTTTTTCTCCTGCTGTTTTTTGTAATCCGTCACTCATATATTTAATTCCAAAGAGGAATATTCCGAGTCCTCCAAAGAAAAGAAAAAGTATTCCCTGAACATCCATTACGTATCATCTCTCCAATTCAGCAGATTATTATTCATTCCAGAGGCAACTGTAACAACTCCTTGTAAATTCTTTGTATTTGAATTATTAATGTTTTGTAAAGATTATATTGAGGGTTCTGAACTGGAGGTAAAAATTTCTTACATGCTGAATGATTTCCCGAAAGATATGACTCTTTCAGGTGCAGCTGACCGTGCAGCTTTTAAAACCTCCACAAAAAAAGAACCCTGCTTTTTAAAGCAGAATTCTTTGTCTCTTTTCTTCCAGTAATTCAATTTGATGCTCAATAGCGAGACGGTCTTCCGGTTCTCCAGGAAAGTCCACCTCAAGCTTTTTCTTTTCGTCCGTTATTTGCTGCGTCAGCTTGTCGTACTCCTCTTTTTCTGCCCGGGGAAGGCTGTTCAGGCGTGGTTCATTCACAAAATCTTCTTTCATAAGCAGGACACTCCTTTTACATTTTATTAAATCTCCTTTCTCTATACCCTTTCTGTTTCTCAGTTATTCGTTTTCTGATTTTTTCAACACAATTATCCTTTGATTCTTATCGAAGCTAATTCTGCAAGTCCGTAAAAAGGAGACGAAGCTGATGCTCCGTCTCCTTCTGCTTGCCAGAAAATATTTACAGCGATTTTCATCGTTAGTTCGAGTGCTTTTTTTGGCTCGGTTCTTCCGGGACAAGTACAAGTACTTTCCCGTTCTGAATCTCACTTTTATAAACATCGGCCTGTTCCGGAGTTAAGCCGTATTCCACAAGCGATTTACCGCTGTTATCGAGATCTTTGCCGTGAAAGGAGATGTTTCCCTTGGCGGCTTCTTTTACTTTCTTCCAGAAAGACGCATTTTCGCCGTCTGCCTGTGTATAGTGACCATCTGCTGAATCGACTTTCGCCTTTGTTTCATCACGAAGCCATGAAGTGGCATCAGCATCGTTGGTCAACAAAACAACTTCAAACGGCTGATATCCCTCTTTTTCCAGGCTTTCTACTACTTCCTTCGCCTCTATTTCACCTTCGTAAATACCGATAACACGTTTTGCCATATTATATCATCCTCCTGTAATAATGACATTGTTACGGTTATATATGTCTTTTTCCGCTTAAAGCATTTATTAAACTAAGAAAGGCCGTTAACAATCGTTTTATTTACTTTTTTGTAAGTTAGTTCTTTCGTCTGTTTTCACTTGGGGTCAAAAGAGGAATTCACAGTTTCCCATGTCTCCTGCTCATAAGCCATCGTCCAGAACCGGTGCTCCAGACGGGCACTCACGAGGAAATTCTCAAGCATCTGCTCCCGCTCCCGTTCGCCGGCCTTCTCTGCACAATCGTCGATCATTTTTTTAAAAGCACCCGTGATCTCCGCCACTTCTTTATCACCATAAAAAGTAATCCAGTCGTAAAAAGGATGATCCGGAGAAAGATCTGCTTCCTTCATCAGTCGGCTTCCAATCTCCCAGTACGTCCACGGACATGGTGCAAGCGCCGTCAATGTTTCACCAAGCGTACCGCCGGAAGCAGCTTCCAGCATGTGCTTCGTATAGTGGTGGGCCGTCGGTGCGAGTGGAGTTTTTTGAAGGTCTTCATACCGCACCCCTGCCACTTCACAGAAATTATTGTGTGGATGAATTTCCTCATGAAGAATAAATCCAATCTGATTCTGGAAGAAGGCCATTTCTTCTCTGTTTTCACACTTCGATACAGCCATTCCGTAAATGCGGCAGAAGGCTGTTAAATATTCATAATCTTGCTTTACGTAGTGAATGAGCGCTTCTTTCGGCACACTGCCCTCTGCGATTCCCTGTACAAACGGATGCTTAAAAATTGCTTCATAAATCGGATCCGCTTCCTGTCTCAGCTTTTCTGAAAATCTCATGCTATCTTCCTCCTTTAATAGAATAGGAAGAACATCCACACCCTGGAACAAAAAAAGCTCCTCCATCCCAGGGGAAAGAGAAGCTGCTGTGCTTAATCATTAATCCGCACACAACCGCCACTTTCCTCCGCTGGTATTGACCAGATCAGGTTCAAAGGGTCCGAAGTAAATTTCGTCTCAGCCGTAAGGCTCCCCTAGTGGATATTCTATATCTATCATCATAAACAAAACCCGCTGTATTTGCAAAAGCACTATTAAAAACACTTAATGATCTCAATAATTGTGTGCAGAGCTTTAAAGGTGCTCATTACTGCTTTAACAACATTCGTTTCCAGTCTGCACGGCTGAGATTATGATGACATTCCGGTCTTACTGTATCAGTTTTTATCGTGAAGATTTCTATTAAGGAAAATAATAGGATAATCATCTGCCAGATGTAACCTTTATGCTATACTTTTACCATACAAATGTTTTAAAAACATTTAATACATTTACCGGGAGCCGTTTTATGATTTTTAAAGAGCTGATTTCCAATCTGGCCATTTTGATGGCGTGCTTGTTTTTGTATACTCATTTTACGAAATCCTCCACATTGTATAATACTGTTTCGCTGCGCCTGAAACTGTTTATGGGGATTATGGCCGGGCTTCTTTCCAACCTGCTGATGCAGTACAGTATGGAATTCGGAGAAACGATGGTCGACCTCCGGCACATTCCCGTACTTTTAACCGCTTATTACGGTGGGGCGATTCCGACTTTAATAACGATGGGGATGATCATTATCGGACGCTTTCTGATCAGCATCAGCATATCTTCCGTTACCGCCATGCTGTTAATCGCTGCTGTCACCGTATCCGCTCTGCTCATAAATAAACTGCCGACAAGAAAGTCCCGGATTACCGTAATGCTTACTTCCTCGAATATTATTTTCACTGTAGTGATTATTTACCTGCTTCAGGATGTCCAGACATTACTTTTTCTAGTTCCTTTATTCTGGGGGATATCCTATCTGGCCGGAGCAGCAGCTTTTTATACGATTGAGTCCACCAGGGAAATGCAGATGCTCGTGAAACGTTATAAAGAGGAATCCCTGACTGACAGCCTGACCGGCCTCTATAATGTACGCCAATTTGACGAAAAGTATAACTTTTTGGTAAAAGAAGCAGAAAAAAACGAGGAAAACCTTTCACTTATTTATATCGACATTGATTATTTTAAAAATATTAACGACACATATGGTCATAAGGAAGGAGATGTGGTTCTGCAGCAGCTTGGGACGCTTATTCAAAATAACGTAAGGGAAAAAGACATAGTGAGCCGGAACGGCGGCGAGGAGTTTACGGTAATGCTTCCTGATACGACGCTGCAGGAAGCACAAACTACGGCAGAGCGGGTTCGTACAGCCGTGGAAGATCACCCTTTTGTTCTGACAAATAAAGAGATTATTCATATTACGGTGTCCATCGGGGCTGCTTCCCATCCGGAAACGTCCCGGGCACATGAGCTGATAACAGAGGCGGATAAAGCTTTATATCTTGCTAAAAGCAGCGGCAGAAATCAGATTGTTCCTGCTGCGCCATATAGTGTCCGGAATGCCGCTTATAACAAAATGTCCTAAGCTGCTTGAAAAAGGCTAATGCTTGCCCCCGCTTCTATTAATCACAAGGCTGCCTTGAAAATAAAGCAGCTAAATAATGACCGGCCGCTTTCGTTTCCATGGGGAAGCTTTCCAGGCGGGACGGCTTCAGCTAATTTCTTCCTCTCAGCCTTGATCGCCCCGGAGTGCCCCCTGTCCACTACAGCTTACGGTAAAAAAACAGAGCAGGATCTTCCGTCCAACCAGGTTTCGTTCCTCCTGGTCAGGCAGGAGGTTTCATTATGATAAAAGGGCATTTTCACCAACGATGTGGCATAAGTGTCTCTGTTAATGTTTATGGCTCTTACGTAAACTTGGGTAAAACAAGCTTTATATTCTAATAAACCTAAATTAAACCAGCAGACTTTATCTACTAAAGCTCGTTCTATCGGCATTTTCAACAGATGAAACCGCTGTGCCAAACAGGCAGAAAAGTGTATTCCCTTTCCTTACGTAAGAACCCGGAGGCTAACACAGCCAATCACAAAACGTAAAAAGTACTGCCCCCGCTGTTTCGGGTGGACAGTACTTTTTCATGTTTTATCTGTATAACTGTTATTCTTCGTTATGATCATAGTTTCCATGGCTGTATTTATCGATAAAGTGACGTATCTGGTCTTCAACCTCTTCAGGATCACGGTCTTCACGGGCCCCCCACTCTGAAACAACTTCCCCTTCTTTAATATAGGCGAGCCGGTTTACCGGCAGGTAGACATCAGGGTCGAGCCGGTCGTCGCTGAATTTATCTCTCGTCACGTTTTTCATACTGTTGAGATCTCCGTAATACAATACAGCTCCCGTTTCATGAAAAATCTCCGCAAGCATTGGAATATACTCAGTCTGCTCCATTTCCCATTTTTCTCCTAAGTATACGAAGCCCGTGAAGCTTTCTTCATTTACTTTCTCTTTGAATGTCTGATAGTCATCTTCCTTCACCGTTTCTTCCGCTTCACAAGCTCCT
>REBZ01000031.1 GCA_007692495.1 Alkalicoccus sp. | reverse complement strand
GGATAAGTGCTGAAAGCATCTAAGCATGAAGCCCCCCTCAAGATGAGATTTCCCATCACAATTTATTGTGAGTAAGATCCCTCAGAGACGATGAGGTAGATAGGTCTCGTGTGGAAGCGTGGCGACACGTGAAGCTGAGAGATACTAATCGATCGAGGGCTTAACCAACAAAAAGCGGCGTATCACCAGACCATGTTTTCTTTCTTACAGCGCGTTATCCAGTTTTGAGAGGATAGATTATTAATATTCCACAGTAGCTCAGTGGTAGAGCAATCGGCTGTTAACCGATTGGTCGTAGGTTCGAATCCTACCTGTGGAGCCATCTGGAGAGCTGTCCGAGTGGCCGAAGGAGCACGATTGGAAATCGTGTAGGCGGTTTTAACCCGTCTCGAGGGTTCGAATCCCTCGCTCTCCGCCAGAATGGCCCGTTGGTCAAGTGGTTAAGACACCGCCCTTTCACGGCGGTAACACGGGTTCGAATCCCGTACGGGTCACCATCATACTTACAAAACTATTTTCTCACATAATCAATAAAATAAGCTGGAGGATTAGCTCAGTTGGGAGAGCACCTGCCTTACAAGCAGGGGGTCGGCAGTTCGAGCCTGTCATCCTCCACCATTCTTATTGCCGCGGGGTGGAGCAGTCTGGTAGCTCGTTGGGCTCATAACCCAAAGGTCGATGGTTCAAATCCATCCCCCGCAACCAATTTACATAAGGCTCGGTAGCTCAGTCGGTAGAGCAACGGACTGAAAATCCGTGTGTCGGCGGTTCGATTCCGTCCCGAGCCACCACTTTTGCTGGCCTAGCTCAATTGGTAGAGCAACTGACTTGTAATCAGTAGGTTGGGGGTTCAAGTCCTCTGGCCAGCACCATTTCTTACTTGACCACTTATGGAGCGTTTGATAATATTAAGCGTATCTTCAAAGAAGGAAGTAGGAACGCTCTAAATAGAGATATTATATGGAGGGGTAGCGAAGCTGGCCAAACGCGGCGGACTGTAAATCCGCTCCTTCGGGTTCGGGAGTTCGAATCTCTCCCCCTCCACCATTTATTTTTTCTTTACGGCGGTTGTGGCGAAGTGGTTAACGCACCGGATTGTGATTCCGGCATTCGTGGGTTCGATTCCCATCAGCCGCCCCATTCTTAATATTTTAGGGCTATAGCCAAGCGGTAAGGCATCGGATTTTGATTCCGTGACTCGCAGGTTCGAATCCTGCTAGCCCTGCCATTTCTGCGGGAATAGCTCAGTGGTAGAGCACCACCTTGCCAAGGTGGGGGTCGCGGGTTCGAATCCCGTTTCCCGCTCCATTATAATATTAGGCGGCATAGCCAAGTGGTAAGGCAGAGGTCTGCAAAACCTCCATCACCGGTTCGAATCCGGTTGTCGCCTCCAATTTTAATACTTAACTCTGCTGTGACAGTTTTTCTGCCGGGGTGGTGGAATTGGCAGACACACAGGACTTAAAATCCTGCGGTAAGTATATTACCGTGCCGGTTCGAGTCCGGCCCTCGGCACCAATACTGCTTACATCGTAAGCCGGAGTGGTGGAATGGCAGACACGTTGGACTCAAAATCCAATGCCCTCACAGGCGTGCGGGTTCAAGTCCCGCCTCCGGTACCATATAGCTATTAATTATCCAGGCAGCGGAAAGCTGCTTTTTTTGTTGCTGTTTTTACGTTATTGACAGCTTTAGAGGGAAGTAGTAGAATTTTTACAGAAGCAATCCTGATACCGGCCGCCCAACATTCGAGTAGTGAGTTTTCCTTATAAAGAGAAACTCGCTGCTTTTTCATTGTTTGAAAAGGAACGGAGGAAATACCTATGAACCGCGGTCTGAAACAGGAAATAATCGACTACAGCAAAGAAATCGGTGTGGATAAAATCGGTTTTGCTGCTGCGGATCCTTTTATTACACTGAAGGAGCGTCTCCGTGTACAGCAGGAAAAAGGTTATGTTTCCGGGTTCGAAAAAGGAACTCCTGAAGAAAGAACAACTCCTGAACTTCTGCTTCCGGAAGCGAAGACGGTTATTTCCATTGCCCTTGCCTATCCATCGAAAATGAAGGATGCTCCGCGTTCCGTTAAAGGGGACCGGAGGGGAATATTCTGCCGGGCAAGCTGGGGAGAAGATTACCATCATATTTTAAGAAGAAAGCTTAATCTGCTTGAAGAATTTATACAAAAAAAGGTAACTGGTGCGCGGTGTAAATCAATGGTTGATACCGGTGAACTTTCTGACAGAGCAGTTGCTGAACGTGCAGGAATCGGATGGAGTGGAAAAAACTGTGCTGTAATTACTCCTGAATTCGGTTCGTATGTTTATCTCGGTGATTTAATTACGACTGTGCCGCTTGAAGAAGACCAGCCTCTGGAAGATCAGTGCGGCACCTGTACAAAATGCATAGATGCCTGTCCCACAGGAGCCCTCATACAAGGGGGACAGCTTGATGCCACTAAATGTATTGCTTTTTTAACACAGACGAAAACCATGCTTCCTGAAAAATACAGAAAGAAACTCGGCAACAGGCTGTATGGATGCGATACGTGTCAGGTTGTATGCCCTGAAAATAAAGGGAAAGATTTTCATCATCATCCGGAGATGGAACCGGACCCGGAGGTTGTTAAGCCCCGGTTGGAAGAAGTCCTTACGATGTCCAACAAAGAGTTCAAAAATAAGTTCGGCCATATTTCCGGTTCGTGGAGAGGAAAAAAGCCTATTCAGCGAAATGCTGTTATAGCTCTTGGTGTATTTAAGGAACAAAGCGCTCTTCCTACTTTGTTGAAACTTCTTAAAGAAGATCCAAGGCCCGTAATACGCGGTACAGCTGCCTGGGCTGTTGGAGAAATTGAAAAAAGCAGTGAAACTTATCGAATACTGGAAGCGGCAGCTGCTAACGAGAATGATGAAGATGTTTTGTCTGAAATTCACAGTGTTCTCAACTATACACGAACAACTTCTAACAGCTGAAAGCTGCTGAGGCAGTATAAGCGAGGCGGGAGATTTGTAAGCAGTTAAAGGAGGGACCTCTATGAGTCCGGTATATTACCGAGAACTAACTACTTCCGCCGGGGTTTTAACGCTGGCAGGAACTGCTCATGGATTATGTATGGTGCAATTCGGCCCGGCAGAGACAAAGCTGCATGTTATGAAAAGAAGATGGATGAAACATGACCCGGGCTCCTTATGGATAGAAGATGAAGGTAAGCTTGATCAGGCTGCTGAGCAGCTCAAAGAATATTTTCAGGGAGAACGAAGAGAATTTCAGCTGGATATTGACCTTCGGGGGACCACTTTTCAAAAGCTCGTGTGGAGCCAGCTGCAGTTGATTCCTTACGGGGAAACGAGGTCTTATAAAGAAATAGCTGCAGTAATGGGGGTTCCAAAAGCAGTGCGTGCCGTAGGAGGTGCCAACAATCAGAATCCGCTGCCGATCGTTATCCCGTGTCACAGGGTTGTAGGTGCGAATGGATCTCTTGTAGGCTATGCTGGAGGTCTGGAGATGAAAACTCTCCTGCTGAAACAGGAAGGAGTTCTCCAGTCGCTGAGCAGCTGATAAAAAGAGAACAAATTTGTGCGTATTAAATTGCAGCAGAGGATATGGTGGATAAGATGAAAAAACTGTTATTTTTAATCTTATTTTTAACGGCAGGGGGATGTGGAGGTACAGAAGCCACTCTCAGCAGCGCGGACTACGAGTTGCCTTTTCATGTTTTGCAGCCGGAAAGCCTGTCGGAGGAATGGACAGCTAAAGAAACGATCTATGAGGAAGATTTAGTTATACTAACCTATGAGCATAAAGAAAAGGGAACAATTGAATTGATTCAGGATCAGCAGATTCAAGGCTTAAACAAAAATGAGCTGCGCATGTATATGAATGAAGGAATATGGCCTGCGTCTGAAAAAATTGATGTGAACAGTAAGACTCTCATGATCGAAGACTATGTCGGGGAATGGTCTGCCTTTCCAGAAGCTGAGCGGCGTCTGCAGTATACGTTTGTGCGCCAGTTCGATTTGTACGCGGAGCCTCAGCAGGGAATGCCATATTATCAGGTCATCGGCAGAGACGTTTCAAGCGGTGACGTGATAAATTTTGTAGAATCTCTTGAAATGATCAGCGGATAATAATTGAAACAGAGGAGAGACGCAGAGTGAGTATTCATGTTGTGCTTCATGAACCAGAAATACCGGCTAATACGGGGAATATTGCAAGAACATGTGCCGGAACGAACACTATCCTTCATCTAATTCATCCACTCGGCTTTTCCACAGACGACCGGATGCTGAAAAGAGCAGGATGTGATTACTGGCCGAACGTGCAGGTAAACCACCATGACAGTATAGAAGAGCTTATTCAGACTTATCCGGCGGGAGAGTTTTATTTTGTTGAAACCTCCGGCAATAAATATTATTCAGAACTGGATTACAGCAGTCCTGAAAAAGATTATTTTTTTGTTTTCGGTAAAGAAACTAAAGGACTTCCAAAAGAACTAATTGATAAATATGCTGAAAACTGTCTGCTCATCCCCCAGACTAATCTGGTCAGATCTTTAAATCTTTCCAATGCGGCGGCTATACTCGTTTATGAAGCGATGCGCCAGCAGGCTTTTGCGGCATTAAAAGAAGTTTCATCATCCACATAAAAGCTGCAGTGAAGCCAAAGAAAGGAGACGGAAGTTTTATTCCGTCTCCTTGCTTAGTTTAAGTACATCAGCTTTTAGTAGATTTTGCATTGTATCCGGCTGTCCAGATAGATACAAGGAATACAATACAAACCCCAATAATGAGAAGTAGATCCATAACTCCGCCTCCTTGTTTGGACTCTACTATAAAATATATCACGTTTAATGAAATAAAAAAAGGTTCGATCTGTTATGCTTTTCATTGTAAGAAAAGAGAGCGTATAATACTGTATGTAGGATTTTATCAGTATACAGGAGGGATAAGATGTACGTAGTAATGAATCAGCTGCACGTTCCCGTGGAAGGAAGAGAAAATGTAGCATCCCGTTTTGGTTCCAGCGCAGAAAATATGCGAAAAGTACCGGGATGTCTTGATTTCATGTATCTGGATCCGTCAGAAAATGAGAATTATCCAGTAGTACTTACAAAGTGGGAAGCTAAAAGCGACTATGAAAATTGGATAAACAGTGATGCTTTCAAAGAAGCCCATAAGCGCCGTCGGGAAAATCTGGACAGCAGTCCAACCCAGAGCAATAAAATATTTGAATATGAAGCTGTACATCATTTATAAAGAGTAAAATCCCGTTACTTCAAGTATTGTTTTATATGGAACCCTGCAGCTCTTTTTCTCCAGCTGCAGGGTTGGAAACGATAACAATTACAGCGTCAAGGAAAAAAGCTGTCTCCTGAATTTACTTATTCAGCGGGGCAGTTTTTTTAATTTGTTGTTGCTGTTAAAGTTTCATGTTAATAGAAGAGTACTTTGATCTTTTTACTTCTCTTATCAGGAGAAAGCTTTCAACGGGTCCTGGGAAGCTGCCGAAGGGCCGGATAGGAGGTTAAGTTTTCTTCAGCAGTCAACACTAAATCTGGCTCTTACGTAAACTTGAGGAGTACAAAGTACGTATTCCGATTAATCTAAATTAAACCAACTTTCTCTGCGTATGTAAGTATTTAATTCAGGAATATCCTGCTGGTTTATTATTTGGGTGAGCGGGCAATTAAATACAGTAAATAGTATTCCTCGGAAAAATAAAGCAGAGGGAGGAAAGAAGATGAAAGAGCCGGACGGATTTAATAAAAAACAAAAATTAAAGCAGCCCAGTATTTCATGGTTTTTAATGAAGATCGCGGCTGTTACAGCTATTGCTGCGTTAATCGTCCGGGAATTTGTTTTTGCCAACTATATTGTATATGGACAGTCGATGATGCCTACGATACAGGACGGCGAAAGAATTATCGTTAATAAAATAGATTACGAGTGGAGGGAGCCTGAAAGGTTTGACCTGATAATTTTCCATGCTGATGAAGATTCCGACTATATTAAACGAATTATCGGTCTTCCAGGAGATGATATTTACTACGAGAATGATACATTATACGTAAACGGAGAAGAAGTGGAAGAAGAATTTCTGGAAGAAACGAGAAGTGAAAACGGCACTGAAATATTTACAGATGATTTCACACTGCAGGATTTAACTGATGAGCTTGTTGTCCCGGAAGACCACGTTTTTGTCATGGGGGATAACCGTAAAAACAGTATAGACAGCCGGCAGATTGGGTTTATCCCTGAAGAGGAGATTGTAGGTAAAGCTAATATGGCATTCTGGCCTCCCCAGAGCATAAGATTTTTCTACTAGTCTCTTTATACGGTGACGAAGAGCCTCCGTTGTCGGAAATTTCTTTTCTTTTTTCTTTTTCTTAGAGCCGCTGTACGTTTTGTACAAAGAAGAACATAACCTCCTTTTTATTCATTTTAAAATCTCAGAATCTGCACGGAGGCAGAAAAAGAACGATCGGGATTTTCAGCAAAATATTTCAATGAAAATCCAGTTTTGTTCATAGTGGATTATCGGAGTGACCTCCGTTTTCACCCGGCCTGTCGTGGAGAAACTCTCTGCAGCAGTCGGGAGGAACGCGGCCCTTTATATAACTCAGCGCTTTAAGAGAGTCTATAAATAAAAGGCTGCCTTGAAAATAAAATATGGACGGGAGAAACGTCCGCCTTGAGGCTTTCCGAGCGGGCCGGCTTCAGCTGATTCCTTCCTCTTTCGTCGGTCGGAATGGGACCCGGCCTTCATCGCTTCGGAGTCACCCCTCGGCTCCTGCAGCTTCCGATAAAAATACGAAGGAATTTCTTTCAAGCGGGATGGTTAAAATCCAACGATATAGAAGGTTCTTTTCATCCCTCATGGTGCAAAAACTTTTCATGAGTGTTTCTGTTAAAGCTTCGTGTGGATAGGGGAGCGCCTGCGGCTGGCCCCGGCTTCTGGGAGGATATTTCAGCTTTTTTACCGCAGGCGTATCGAAAAATCGCTTTGGCGCTCGTTTTTTTTAATAGGAAACTTCGTTTATAGAACCGGACTTCTTTCCGCTGTAAGGGATGACAAAACGAAGCGTAAACAGGCGGGGCGGACGCCAGTGGAAGAAGGGGGTTGGAAGATCCCACAGGACGGATTGCTGGCCGAAGACATCCTCCACGGCAGATCGGGTTGGAGCGAAATTTCCTACAGCCATCAACACCAAACATTAACATAGCTAAATAAAAAAAGAAGGTGTTCCAGACTGCTGCTGGAACACCTTCTTAATGTTTAAGATCTTTTCTTTGAATCCTGGGCTCTTAGAGCCGTTTTCTCAATCTGCAGAGATTTAATAAGCGAGTAGGTCATTAAAATCATAATAACTGAGAAAGGAAGAGCAGTGATAATCATCGCATTTTCCAGTCCCTGAAGCCCTCCAGTGTAAAGAAGAATAGAAGCAGTAGTTGAAAGCATAAGCCCCCAGATAATCTTCACTGTTTTAGGAGGAGTCAGTGATCCATTTGTTGTCTGCATTCCAAGAATAAATGTTCCGGAGTCAGCAGATGTAATAAAGAAAGTAACGATAAGCGTAATCGCTATCACAGACATCAGCCCGCCGAGTGGATAGTGGTCAAGCACTCCGAATAAGGCAGCTTCTGCAGCTAGTTCTGAAATGGCAGCTATTCCTTCCTGTTCCAGGAAAATACCGGAACCGCCGAGGACTGCAAACCAGAAGAAGCTGAGGATAGAAGGGACAAGAAGCACCCCGAGTACGAATTCACGCAGTGTGCGTCCTTTGGATACGCGGGCAATAAATGAACCTACGAAAGGAGCCCATGAAATCCACCATGCCCAGTAGAAGATCGTCCAGCCATCAATCCAGGCCCGCTCATCTTCATCAAAAGGAGCAATACGGAAGCTCATGCTTGGCAGCTGTTGAACATACATTCCGAATGTTTCAGTAAGTAAGTTCAAGTTGAAAAGTGTGGGACCAAATATAAAGAGAAATGTAAACAATGTTACTGCAAGAACCAGGTTAACGTTCGAGAGAATCTTGATCCCCCGGTTCAGTCCGGTGTAAGCGGAAATAAGAAATAGTACTGTCACAGCTACAATGATTAAGAATTGCATTTGAAAGTTAATTCCAACGCCGAGCAGGAAGTCAAGCCCCCCGTTAATCTGTACGGCCCCGAAGCCGAGAGTACTGGATACACCGACTACTGTTGCGATAACAGCAATAATATCCACGGTGTGGCCGGCAGGGCCTTTTGCGTACTTGCCAAGCACAGGTGTCAGTGTCCCGCTTATAAGTCCGGGAGCATCATGACGGAATTTAAAATAAGCGAGGGACATCGCAACGACAGCGTAAATTCCCCAGGCGTGTATACCCCAGTGGAAAAAGGAGTAGCGCATAGCTTCGAGAATTGCGTCGCTGGAACCGGAATCGGCAATGGGTGCATCGACCATATAGTGGGAGATAGGTTCAGCAGCTCCCCAGAACACGAGACCGATACCCATACCGGCACTGAACAGCATAGCGAACCAGGTGATATAATTATAATCCGGTTTACTGTCAGGCTTACCGAGCTTTATTTTACCGTAAGGACTAACAATTATAAATGCACAGACCCCAACGAACCCGGTGACGACCAGGAGATAATACCAGCCGAGTGAAGTAGAGATCATCCCGCGCAGTTCAGCGGTGACGTTTTCAAATGTTTGAGGAGTAAAGACACCTACTACTAGGAAGAAAAGTAATATGCCTAAAGCAACCCAAAAAACAAACGTAAGTTTTTTCAATGCGTTCACCTCTTCAATTTGTCATATTTTTTGTATACCCTATTGCTTTAATAAAACACCATGTTCTATTTAAATAGGAGATCCGCTGAACAACCAACTACTGATTTTACTATAATTCGAATGGAGGATGCAAGGTAATTTGTCCTGTTTCTTTATTCTTTTCAAGTAGAAGGAACTCAACTGAAAATAAAATAAAAGAACATTCCGGAAAAAATAAGATGATACCTCCTTTATCAGCCTTTTTGTGTACTTAAAAACAAAAGGAGGGAATAGTATGAATATTATAGACAGGCGCAGAAAATTATCAAAACACTGGACGAAGCAGTACCGGAGGGGAGGACCTCCGGACAAAATAACGATTCACCACAGCGCGACTGCTTCCGGATCAGCAGAAAGTTTCGCAGGCTACCATGTTCATTCGCTCGGGTGGCCCGGGATAGGTTATCATTTTGTAATTGGAAGAAACGGTACAATCGAAAAATGCTGGGACGAAAATGTTATTTCTTTTCATACAGCAGGGTTCAATTCAGGGAATATAGGAATATGTCTTACCGGAAACGGCAGTTTTTCCAGCAGGCAGCTGAACAGCCTGGTGGAGCTTACTGACCATTTAAAAAAGAAATATGCCATCCCTGTCTCCCGGATAAAAGGTCATCGTGAATGGAGCGGACAACGGACTGAATGTCCGGGCATGGAAACAGAATGGGTCAGAGACAAGCTTCGGTTATTGGGCACAGAACCGCTTCTTAAATCGGGTATGAAAGGCCCTGCTGTCCGAAAACTGCAAAAGAAGCTGGAGTCAGCTGGAATGCTGCTGAAGAGATATGGTGCCGACGGTGTTTTTGGGAAAGAAACCAGACAGACCGTTATAGATTATCAGAGGAAACGGGGACTCATAGTCGACGGCATTGTCGGCCCCGAGACGTGGAGAGCCCTGCTGAACGATACAGAGAAAGGATAAAAAATCGGTGAGCTCATGCTCAGAAGAAAATAGAAGCTCTCCGCATTCTTTATATGTAAGAGCGGAGAGCTTCCTTTATTTTTTTCGGAACATGTTTATCAGGAAGCTTATGCTGCGGTAAACAGCAAACAATAGTATTACTGATAGAAGAGAACCCGCCATATATCCGGCAGTAAAATTACGCCGGGCAAACCATTCTTCATTCATACCGACGACAATGCCGACAGCAACAGAAACTGCCAGGAGGGAAATGGCAATGATATACTCTGTTTTTTGTTCTTGGGTAAGGTCCTTAAGTGCAGTCATATTAATCCTCCCAACTCAATTGGATATGTGTAATTTATAGTATATAGTTAAAGTTC
>REBZ01000152.1 GCA_007692495.1 Alkalicoccus sp. | reverse complement strand
GGAAGATCCCGCAGGGCGTAAGCACGAGGAAGCTGAAAATCTCCTCCACGGCAAGACTGCCGGTTGGAAGCGAAATGTGTCTCCAGCCATCAACAGCGAATGCTTTAACATAGCTTTCATTTTAAACAGGCTTATTCTTTACTACACGGTTTACACCGGCTTTTTAAACAAGGCTATGTTAAAGTTCGAAGTTATAAAGATTCAGTAGAGACTGCAGTTCCTTTCGGACAAAAAGAAAACCTCCCCATGAAATAACGAAGGGGGGATTTCTCTTATCTATGTTAATTTTTTCGAGACAGCCTTGAATGCTGGCCGGATCAGGAGTTAAAACTTTAATCCAGCTGCGGACAGTTCTTCAATATTTTGACCTCCTCAATTGCAAAAAACACCTTTATTTTCTGCAGGCAGTATTAAAAAAAGACACCCCCGGAGGAGTGTCTGCTGAGAATATTAAACGTTTGCTGCAGAGCTTTGTTCAATAATTTCTTCACTGGCGAAGAAAAGGGAAATTTCCCTTTTTGCACTTTCCGGTGAATCCGAACCATGGATAATATTTTCTGATTTTAAAATGGCATAATCTCCACGGATCGTACCGGGTGCAGCTTCCTTAGGATCTGTCTTCCCAATCATTTTACGGGCTTCCTCGATGACACCTTCTCCTTCCAGCACCATTGCAAACACTGGACCGGAAGTAATAAATGATACAAGCTCACCGAAAAAAGGGCGTTCTTTATGTTCTTCATAATGAGTTTTCGCAAGATCTTCAGACATCTGCATCAGCTTCGCACCGCAGATTCTATACCCTTTCGCTTCAAATCGGGCCATTATCGAACTTGCCAGCCCCCTTTTAACACCATCGGGTTTTACCATTACAAAAGATCTTTCCATTTTGACCACTCCTGCCTGCATAATATGTAATTCTATCCCACTATAACAAAAGAAAGGCTCAGTGACAACGCTTTCAATAAAAGTGATTAAAATACTCTGTGCCGGGGGCACAGAGTTAAAATTTTCTGCTGCCTATATAGACCGCAATTTTTTTTAAGGAAGCGTGCTGTTCCTCTTCCGGAATGATATCCAGCATACGGACAGCTTTTTCTACATACTTATCAGCCAAAGATTTCGCTGCGTCCACTGCTCCGCTTTCTCTGATGACTTCAATAGCCTCATTCACTTCAAGGATTTCCTCTGAAGGATTGTGCATATAACGGTTAATACTTATCCTGAATTCAGAATTTTTTTCCATAGCATATAAGGCAGGATAAGTAATGTTTCCCTGTATAAGGTCACTTCCAGCGGGCTTGCCAAGTTCTTTCTCACTGCCGACAAAATCCAGTATATCGTCCGTTATCTGAAAAGCCATTCCTACGTAATATCCATACCATTTCAATGCATATTGAACAGATGGTGAAGCGCCGGATACAAGAGCCCCGAGTTCACAGCTCACAGATATGAGAAGTGCTGTTTTGCGCCGGATTCTTTTTAAATACTGCTTTAAAGTCTGCTCTGTCCGAAACTGATCACGGATTTGTTCAATTTCCCCAATGCACATCTCTTCGATTGCATAGGAGAGAACCGGGTGTACTTGAGGATAGGAGCTGAATGCTGCTATTTCTGTAGCCTTTGCAAATATATAGTCTCCGGTATACATCGCGACTCTGTTGTCCCACTGGGACTTAATTGTTTTTTTACCACGTCGGACTTCAGCGTTATCAATTACATCATCATGCACCAGAGAGGCCATATGGATCAATTCCAGAGGTACAGCCACTTTTTTAATTTCTTCCAGATCATACGTGCCGTACTGGGCACTTAAAAGTACAAATACCGGACGGATTCTTTTGCCTCCGGCTTTAAGGAGATGAGTAGAAGCTGCACGCAGCACCGGATGGTCCGCCTGCACCTGCGCTTCTATTTCTTTTTCCAGCTTAACTATGTCCGGGCGCAGATGCCGGTATATGTCCACTAGCTTCATGTTATATCCACCTTACTTAACCGGTCTTCTCTCAGCGGTTTCCAAAGTCTAATGCTTTCGGCTTTATTAATATAGCCTTCTTCTTCAAGAAGTGAAAAATACAGCTCAAGTCCTTTAAAATGATCATCAGTAAGCTCAAACCGGAGGTTGCGGAAGTAGTCCGCCCAGAATTTCTCAGACCCCCCGGACGACTGCCTGATTTTTTCAGTCAGTTCCCGATACTCGTCCTGCTCGTTTTTAAGCCTGCTTTTATGAAAAGATTCAAACAGCAGCTGGAGTTCGTACGGGTACTTATCGGCAGCTTCACTTCTCACAGCAAACAATGCATATGTCATAGGCAGTCCGGTCCACTCGTACCAGAGCGTTCCGAGATCGTACGTATACAGCTCCTCGTTTTCCCAGGATGCTTTTATCGCATCATCCCCTATTAGAAGACAGGCTTCGTTGTTCTGAAGCATTTTTGTAAGATCCGGTGGCTCTGATTTGAATTCCGGAAAAATTTTATAGCAGCGGTTCAAAATAATTTTTAATAAATGAACTGACGTAGCAGAACTCGAGGTAAGTGCCACTTTCAGCCCGTCGAGCTCTAAGATCGGTACGCGGGAAAATAAAAAAATTGAACCAACGGCACCTATGGAGGAAACACACAGACCGGGAAGCACTTCGTAAGCAGAAGAGTTCTGGGCATATTCAAAAGAACTTATTCCACCAAGGTCCACCTCTCCTTCCGCCATCATCCGGTTCAACTGTGAAGGAACGGCCTGCTGAAAAGCAAATCCCTTATTCAGAAGATTTTTTCGGGGGAGTTCCGAGAACATCGGCATAATATTTGTATAATTAATTTCTCCAATTACCAGGGACATTCAAAAATCTCCTCCCGCCGTTCAAGATAACACAATTAAATCGCCTAATGTAAAAGTCAGCATTAACAGACTGATAATTCCATTCATGGTAAAAAACGCCACATTGACTTTGCTTAAATCCGATGGAGATACCAGGGAGTGCTCATACGTCATAATAGCTCCTACGAGAACTGTGCCAATTAAGTAAATCCAGCTGAGAGGAGTAATGACTGCAAGAGTCAGCATTGCTGCAAAACTGACGACATGAAATCCACGTGCAAACCTCAAAGCTTTTGCAATGCCAAACCTGCTCGGAATAGAGTGGAGGTTGACTTCCCGGTCGTAGTCCGCGTCCTGCGTCGCGTAAATAATATCAAATCCTGCCGTCCACAAAGCTACCGCCGCAAACAGTACGAGTGCCTCCCAAGTAATCGTTCCCGTAACAGCCACCCAGCCTCCAAGCGGGGCAAGACCTATAGTCACTCCAAGAAAAAGGTGGCAGGCCCACGTGAAACGTTTTGTGTAAGAATAAAAAACAAGAAAAAATACTGCGGCAGGCAGCAGATAAACAGCCAGTAAATTCAATTGAAAAGCAGAAAAAATAAGCAGCGCAAAGGATACTGTAATGAATATAAGCGTTTCCGCTGTCGATAACAGTCCGGCTGGAATAGCTCTCTCTGCAGTACGGGGATTAGCTTTATCAATTTTCGCATCAATAACTCGATTTAGAGACATTGCCGCGCTGCGGGCCCCAACCATCGCAAGGGTAATCCACACCCAGTCCATCAAAGGCGGCCACCCGCCATTTATAAGCATACTGCCCAGTACTGCTCCCAAAAAAGCAAAAGGAAGAGCAAATACTGTGTGTTCAAACTTTATCATCTCTAAAATAATTTTCAATTTTCGCATCCGGAAAACCTACTTTCGCGATTTTTCTGCAAAATGGGCGGCAGCTGCACCGGCTGAATAGGATTTCACTTCCACTGAAGAAAAACCTGCTCTAAGGAAAAGATGCTTTAATGCAACTTTATCCGGAAACTGCTTCGTAGACTCCTGCAGCCAGGAATATTCTTTGTAGCTCTTCGCAAAGATTCTTCCGAATAGCGGCATGACATAAGAAAAATAAGTCCAGTAAAGCTGTTTAAAGACGGGAGCTGTAGGCTGGGAAGTTTCCAGACACACTGCCAGACCGCCAGGCTTCACTACACGGTGCATTTCTTTAAGCACCTGAAGGTAATCCGGGACATTCCTGAGCCCGAATCCGATAGTAACGTAATCAAACGTATTATCTTCAAAGGGAAGTTCCATTGCATTTCCCTGAATTAGTTCAATCTGGGGATGATTTTTCGTTTTATCCACGCCAATGTCAAGCATATTCCGGCTGAAGTCAAGGCCCTTCACTTCTCCATCTTCACCGCATGCCTCCGCAAGCTGAATCGTCCAGTCAGCTGTGCCGCAGCATACATCCAGGGCCTTCTCCCCTTGTTTAACATTCATTTTTTTCATCGTATCTTTTCTCCACGCAACATGGCGCTGAAAACTGATTATTGCATTCATTCGGTCGTACTGGCCGGAAATAGATTCAAATATATCGTGTACGCGCTGCTCTTTGGATTGTCGCATTGGTTTATTCTCCTGTCCTCATAGATGCCATCAGCATATCAGCTTCCTGCTGAATGATGTGATAGAGAGGAAAATCTTCCTGCCCCTCCTCCTGAATCAGCCTGTAAGCCTGTTGAGCCAGCCGCTTCCGGCTGCTGTCCGACTGACTTACAGCTGTATTCAGCATAAAATTTTCTTCTCTGCCGGTCAGACACTGCAGCAAATAAAGCCGGCGGATGGAAGGTATGGATGAAGCAAAACCAAGAAACGCGGCCAAGTGAGTTGTAAGCGCACTGCGTACAACCATAAAATGTTCCATCGCTTCTCTTTCAGAGTCTGCTTCCGTCACTCTCATTTTAGCTTCGTTGATTTCCTGGATCGCTCTTGAAAACACCTTGATGAATTTCCCTTCGCCACATTCAGCCAGCAGCCTGTAGTACAGGCTGCTGAAATAATCTCCGGCAAGGACAGTCAGCTGACGTTGTTTTCTTTCACTCTCATTTGTGGTTTCCAGGACCCCAATTCTATCGTGTGTGTCCATTGCAGCCTGCACCAGCAGTGCTGAGAGTGCCACGGAATGCCTGTCACTGATCGCTGTTCCGGATCTGTCAAGCATGGTCAAAATAATTCCCGCCTGAGTCGGATTCATTACAGGCTCAGGTATAAAACGCTGCACATACGGCTCCCTCACCCGCTGATAAAACTCCGTTGTTAATTTATGTATAATGTGTACGTTGTCGTAAGTCGCGGTCATCCTTATTTCCTCCAAACTACCTGTGGCGCCTTTGTTTAAAAGGCTTTCAAGCCAGCTAGTATAGTATATCATAATTAATTTCCGACGAGGAAGGTACACAGCGAAGTTTTATCAGCAGATCCAGGTGCCGTCTGAAACAGAGCTGGCAGGAGTCCGAATAGCCTGCCCTGTCAATCGTTGCTGGACATTTCTCCATGTGCCGTCTGAACCGTAGCGTCTCCGCGGATTTTAATAGCTGACGTATGCTCGGTGAACTGGGCAATCATCATTTCGTTTTTATCAAGTTTTTCCGAATGATGGAACCGGGTATCCGTGCCTCTTGTCAGCCCAATAACGTTTACGCCGTCCTGATTCGCTTTAATGACAATATAATCATTTGACTGTGCCATTTTCTCACCTCTTTTATTTAATAAGGATGTATTCGCATTATACAGTTAAAGGTCTTAATTGATGGAAGCTGCTCAAAAGATCCGGTTACCTGAGCGATTGCTCTTCATATATTTTTATTTAATTAAAGAAAGCACTTCCGCTCTCGCTGCCTCATCCCTTTTGAATACTCCCCTTACTGCTGAAGTTATAGTCGAGGATCCGGGCTTTTTTACGCCTCTCATCGTCATACACATATGCTCAGCTTCAATAATGACCATAACTCCCTGGGGATCGAGAGTTTCTACGAGCGAATCCGCAATAGTAGAAGTAATTCTTTCCTGAAGCTGAGGACGTTTTGTTACTGCTTCCACGGCCCGTGCCAGTTTGCTGAGCCCTGTAACTTTCCCTCCCTGCGGAAGATATCCAATATGCGCCTTCCCAAAAAAAGGAACAAGATGGTGCTCACACATCGAATAAAAAGGGATATCTTTTACAAGAACCAGTTCTTCATGGTCCTCTCCGAAAATTGTTTTAAAATGTTCCTTTGGGTCCTGGTGAAGTCCCTGAAAAACTTCTTCATACATGCGGGCTACACGTTTCGGTGTATCCTGAAGACCTTCCCGGTCCGGATCTTCACCTACTGCTTCCAGAATCATTGTAACGGCTTCTTCGATTTTTTGGTGGTTTATATGTGTCATATGCTGCTCTTCCTCCGTTCCGAATCTACTGTCTGCATTCATTGTATAGATAATAGCACAGCGTTTATTTGTAAAACAAGAAAGGTGCTCTGCTGTACCTGCTATGTTCACGTAAGCACCTCAGGTTAAAGAGGGAAAGACACCCTTCTTTTCTGCTGATGACTGAATTTGCTCTTTTCCTGCTGCGTTAGAGAAAGAAGGTTTCTTCCCCTTTAGATTTAACAGAGACATTGCTGCCGTTAAAAACGACACCATGAAAAAGGAAAATATTTAACGCTGTGCGGTGAAGGCGGGGACATCAGAGGATCAGCGCCGTTCGGGAATCCATTTTGGCGGACTCTTCTCCCGCCAAAATCAGCCGGGAACAAGCCCTCGGGTAAGCCCCGCCGAGAGTGCAGCAGCGTTATGCCCATCTCATAAACGAGCTATTTTCAAGGCAGGCTCCCGGAAATAAAATCGGCAGCCGTTACGAGCCTGTGCAAAAAGAAAGCCCGGTAAGCAGATGCTTAACGGGTTTCTTTATTACATAAGCCTGCTTATGTAATTGTATTACTTTACTGCATCTTTAAGGGCTTTACCAGGCTTGAATGCAGGTACGTTGCTCGCCGGAATTTCGATTTCTTCGCCAGTCTGCGGGTTACGGCCTTTACGGGCAGCACGCTCGCGGACTTCAAAGTTACCGAAGCCAATCAGCTGAACTTTTTCCTGCTTCTGAAGCGCATCAGTGATAATATCAAAAACTGCGTCTACAGCACCTGTTGCATCCTTTTTAGAAAGGTCAGTCTTTTCTGCAACTGCATTGATTAGTTCTGTTTTATTCAATCTGTTCACCTCCCTGCAAGATGTAGTAACGTCACTTTTAGTTCTAAAAGCGTTAACCCTTGATATGACGGGATAACAAGGCTTATGTTATACGAAAAAGCCCGTAAATTCAACATTTTTTATGTATTTCATCGATTTTTTATATTTTTTCTGGCTAATATGGATAATTTATACAATAAAAGGCGGGATTTATGAAAAAAACCCGCCTAGTGACTACCCCTGGTCCCCTTCAGTAAAAACTATTTCTCCGTCCTCCAGAGTCTGTGGTACAGAGTAAGCAGGGACAAATGGAGAATGATCAACAAGAAGCCAGCGTAAATCGTCACCTTCTTCATAATCTTCCATCCCGTATTCATCAATATAATATTGAATATCAAGTGAAAAGTCGATTACTACTTCCCCCTTCGTAGTAAATAGCAGCGGCAGCCGGTGATCAGGGTGAAACGGGCTGTCCACTACAGGCTCCTCATCGTAGCCGAGCGCTTCGTAATCAAGCCTGAGAAGTTCATCTCCTACGACTTCCTCCACCGGCGCGTAATCGTTAGAACTGCGGTAGGAGAATATACGCGTTTCGACCTCCTGAATTGTTCTAGTAGTGGTGAGGTCAATCAATTTTACAGTCGGAAATTCCTCTACATTCACGAGAACGTACTGATAATTTCCGCCATTTTCAAATGCATTGCCAGGAGGTTCACTGATATAAGAAGGAATCAGCTGTGTGAACTGCACAGGGTATCTGCGAAACGTAGGAGTGTCTGCTTCCCGGGTGGCAATAGGCAGAACGCCAGTGCTTTCCTGAAACTGAGTTACCGCATTCTGTACCCTGTCCACCTGCTCCTGATTTGGCCCATGCTGTCTGCTTCTTTCTTCCTGGGGGTATAAACAGCCGCTTAAAAGAATGACTGTAAGCGCAAGAAAAATCAATTGGGTTGTTTTCATTATTACTCCCGCCTTACGTAATATTCTGTCTTACTCCGGTACAGGACCGCTGAAAGTTATTACTAAAACAATCAGTCCGGACACTACGATGCACACAAAGCTCATCGTCAATAGTGAGTAACGAAGCACCCCTGTCAGCTTTTCTTTTGTAAAAATAGTTATCACTACGGAGAGAAACATGAGGGCCATGGCTATAAAAGACACCCACATCTTCAATAAAGGATCATCGAACATACGCTTTTCCTCCCCTCTCAGCTTTCAATTCTGCATCATTATAGCACACTATTTATCCAGATGCATAAACGTAAACTATGCATGCCGGGCGGTATTCCAAACGTCGATAAATTGTCACATATTCAGCCTCTACACATACAATTCCCCCCGGGAAATTTTCCCGGGGGGAATTGCTCTACGGTTCCATGTGATCAAGAGGATCCCGGCCTTCTTTTTGAATAGAACCGGTCATAAGCTCCTCTACTTCTTTCTTCTTTACTCTGCCCATTAAAGCTTCAACCGCTTCTTCCACGTCCTTCTCTTCAAACAGGACAGCGTAAAGCTCTTTCGTAATAGGCATATCAACATTCAGTTTTCCTGCAAGCTGATAGGCAGCCTTGGTTGTACGAATGCCTTCCACTACCATGCCCATCTCTTCTTCAGTCTGTTTTACTGACATGCCTTTTCCGATCATATTCCCGGCACGCCAGTTTCGGCTGTGAAAGGACGTACACGTTACTATCAGATCCCCGAGCCCGGAAAGCCCGGAAAAAGTAAGGGGATTGGCCCCCATTTTAACCCCCAGCCTGGAAATTTCGGCCAGCCCTCTTGTCATTAATGCAGCTCTGGCGTTATCTCCAAAGCCGAGACCGCTCGTCATGCCGGAGCCGATAGCAATAATATTTTTCAGTGCTCCTCCAATTTCCACTCCAATAAGGTCAGGGTTAGTGTAGACACGAAAAGCCTGATTCATAAATAAATCCTGAGCTTCTTCTGCAAGGTTCATATGAAGCGATGAACATGTTACAGTTGTCGGCTGCTGTTTACATACTTCTTCGGCATGACTCGGCCCACTCAGGCAGACTACCGGTTTATTATCCAGTTCTTCTGCGATAATTTCAGAAATTCTCATATGAGTTTCCGGCTCAATGCCCTTACTTGCATGAATGAGTACTGTATCTTTCTCAAGGTAAGGCTTTATAGCGGGAAGAACTTCTCTCATCGCCTTAGTCGGCACTACGAGTACGACAAAGGAGGTCCCCGTTACTGCCTCTTCCATAGATGAAAAAGCTTTTATCGAGGAAGGGAGAGTCACTCCAGAAAGGTATCGCGTATTTTTATGCGTTTCGTTAATCGTATCTGCCTGCTTTTCCGTTCTCGTCCAGAGTCTGACATTATGGCCGTTATCAGCCAGAACAATAGATAATGCCGTCCCCCAGCTGCCAGCTCCTATTACAGCAACTTCCTTCATGTCATCATCCCCCCGCTTCTTTAGTTTTAACTTTTTCTCCGAGCTTACTTTCTGTACCATTCATAAGCTTTTTAATATTCGAACTATGTCTCCATAACGAAAGAATTGTTAAAGCCGCTAAAAAATAAACATAAACGAACGGGTAATTAAACACCGGATGAAGAACCGCCGTTAATATAGTTGTTCCCACCATAAACAGCAGTGATCCTAAGGAAACGTATCTTGTCACCGCTATTGTTAGAATCGCTATGATTCCCGCTGCCAGCGCCGTCCAAAAAACGAGCGTTGCCAGTACACCAATGGTAGTCGCCACGCCTTTGCCTCCCCGAAACCCATAAAACACAGGCCAGTTATGGCCTATAACTGCCGCTGAACCACACAGAGCTGCTAGTACTGGATCTCCTCCTCCTGCTATAAAGCCAATCCACACAGCCGCAATTCCTTTCGCACAGTCAAGAAGGAGCACAGCTACCGCCGGCCCGATTCCAAGCACACGCAGTGTATTTGTAGCTCCGGCGTTACCGCTTCCATGATCCCTGATATCCAGTTTTTTTAGCAGCTGGCCAATTAAATAGCTGAAACTGACCGCCCCGATTAAATAAGAAACTATAACAGCTGCGATTCCCAATGAACCGACCCCCTCATCTGATACAGTGATATAAATCAGTCACTTTTTTTACGTGCAATAATCCTGATTGGAGTACCTATGAATCCGAACGCCCTGCGAATATTGTTTTCCAAGTATCTATGGTAGGAGAAATGAAGCAGATCGGGGTCATTTACAAATAAAACAAACGTAGGAGGTCCCACCGCCACCTGGGTGGCGTAATTAATCCGCAGACGTTTACCCCCATGATCCGTCGGAGTAGGATTTGTCGTAACAGCATCTACAATTACATCGTTAAGAACGTTTGTTTTTATCCGCAGATTATGCGATTCACTTACTTCATTCACAACAGGAAGCAGCTGATGAAGCTTCTGCTTTGTTAAAGCAGATAAAAATACAACAGGAGCATAATCCATGAACTGGAACTGATCGCGGATTTTTTCTTCAAATTGATGCATCGTTTTATCATCTTTTTCCACAGCATCCCATTTATTTACGACAATAACGACTGCCCTTCCAGCTTCATGAGCATAACCGGCTATCTTTTTATCCTGTTCGATAATTCCTTCTTCTCCATCGAGCACAACGAGTACTACGTCAGATCTGTCGATCGCTTTCAGAGCACGAAGCACGCTGTATTTCTCTGTTGATTCGTATACCTTTCCGCGTTTTCTCATACCTGCTGTATCTATTACAACATAGTCCTGGTCATCTCTGCGAAAAGGCGTATCGACTGCATCTCGGGTGGTTCCGGGTATACTGCTGACAATTACCCTCTCTTCACCAAGAATGGCATTCACGAGCGAAGATTTTCCGACATTCGGACGGCCGATCAAACTAAGCCTTATCGTATCTTCACTGTAATCATCACCTGCATCTGCCGGAAAATTCTCGCAGGCAGCATCGAGCATATCTCCCAGTCCAAGTCCATGAGAACCGGATACAGCAAAAGGCTCCCCTACTCCGAGTGAATAAAATTCATATATTTTTTCATGCATAGAAGGATCATCCATCTTATTCACAGCAATTACTACCGGTTTCTTGGAGCGCTGCAGCAGCCTGGCAACTTCTTCGTCTGCCCCTGTCATGCCATCTCTGCCGTTGACGACAAAACAGATCACATCCGCTTCATCAATGGCAAGTTCTGCCTGCATCCTCATCTGTTCTATTAACGGCTCCTCCGACATTTCAATGCCGCCTGTATCGATAATAAAAAACTCGTGGTTAAGCCATTCGCCGGAACTGTAAATCCGGTCTCTTGTAACCCCTGGCTTGTCTTCTACAATTGCTAACCTTTCCCCAATCAACCTGTTGAAAATTGTAGACTTTCCTACGTTCGGTCTTCCTACAATTGCTAGTACCGGCTTAGCCACATTACTTCCCCGCTTTCACTAATCAAAATTCATATAAAACCAACGTTCATTATAGCATAAACTGAGTTGAATACATGTAACTTCATACTAGCACCAGACATAAAAGAAAAAAAGTTATTTCAGAAATATTTCTTCATTTTTCCTATTCGTAAAACTTTATGAAGATTCAATAATTTTCATACGGTTTCAGCGTGAGGACGGGGAAATATAGAAAAGGACCGGAAAGCCCCCTTTGCTTCCGGGCATTCCGGTCCTTCATTTTCAACAGTATATCTAGTTTTTGTATTTTTTCAGCTGATCGCCGATCATATCCCCAAGCGAAAATCCACCGTCATCTTCTTTCTTGTATTCCTGCTTCGCCTGGGACTCTTCTTTTTCAACCTTCTCTTCTTCAAGAACACGCATGCTCAGCGAGATACGCTTTTCCCCGATGTTAACATCAAGTACTTTTGCCTGAACTTTATCGCCTTCGGTGAGCACTTCCCCAGGTGTAGCAATATGTCGGTTAGCAATCTGGGAGATGTGAACGAGCCCTTCCACTCCCGGAGCAACTTCTACAAACGCTCCGAAAGATACTAGTCGTTTCACAGTTCCTTCCACCGTATCATCCTGCTTAATCTGCTGGGCAACGGATTCCCACGGTCCCGGGAGTGTGTCTTTAATAGAGAGGGAAATTCTCTCGTTCTCAGGGTCAACAGAAAGTACTTTTACATTGACCTGATCTCCCTCCGACACAACATCAGACGGTTTTTCGACGTGCTGATGGGCCATCTGGGAAATGTGAACAAGTCCATCAACTCCGCCTACATCTACGAAAGCTCCAAAGTCCGTCAGACGCTGAACGGTGCCGGCAATAATGTCCCCTTCCTTAATCTGCTGAAGAGTTTCTTTTTTCCGCTCGCCTGCTTCTGCATCGAGTACAGCACGCTGTGAAAGAATCAGCTTGTTTCTTTCACGGTCCATTTCCACAGCTTTCAGACGAAGTGTTTTTCCTTTATAAGAGGAGAAATCTTCAACGTAGTGACGTTCTACAAGAGAAGCCGGAATAAAACCACGGACTCCCACGTCAACTACCAGCCCTCCTTTAACAACATCTGCAACTTCCGCTTCAAATATTTCGCCGCTTTCCAGTTTCTTCTCCATCTCTTCCCAGGCTTTTTCAGCGGCTACTGCTTTTTTGGAGAGTACGAGTTCTTCTTCCGTTACTTTTGTAACTTTAAACTCATGCTCCTCCCCTTCCTGAAGCTCATCACTTACCTTTTCGACATGGAGGCTTTTAAGTTCACTGATAGGTACCACACCATCAATTTTATAGCCGACATTTACATATGCCTGCTTGTCCTCCACTTTTGCTACAGTTCCTTTGACAAGATCTCCCACTGATAGTGAGCGGAAGTCCGTCATTTCATTGTTCATTTCTTCTGTCATAGACCATTACCTCCCTATATCCCGTCAATTTGCGGGCCTATACTCCTTCAGTATAAGCTATTCTCCATAAAATGAGAGAATTCCTGCCTACTTTTTATATTTATCCAAAAGTTGTTTGATGGAGGCCATAATTTCCTCCGATGCTTCTTCCGGTGATGCTTTCCTGTCCCGCAGCTTCTGCATATCTATAGGCTCCCCGTACACAAGAAGAATTTTGGAAAAGGGCTTATATGTGCTCATAATGGCGCATGGCACAACATCTGCTGGTGACCTGAGGGCGAAAAAGCCTACTCCTGCCAAGCCTTTGCCGAGATTTCCGTCCCTGCTTCTCGTGCCTTCCGGGAATACACCGACGATTTCATTCTCCTTAAGGAGCTTCAGGCCGGCGCGCATCGCCTGTCGGTCACTGGAACCTCTTTTGATAGGAAAGGCCCCTACTTTCGGCAGGAGAAATTTCAGTATGGGCAGTTGGAAAAGTTCCGCTTTAGCCATGTATCTTGTTTTTCTTTTCAAAAAGGCTCCTAAAAGCGGAGGATCAAGGTTGTTAATGTGATTACTGCAGAGAAGTACTCCTTTGTCAGCAGGGATGTTCTCCTTACCTATTATTTTTACCCGGAAAAACAGCCGGAAAAACGTACGGAATAAAAATTGTCCTGTCCAGTACATTTTATTATTCATAAGCTGCCAGCTTTCTCTGTATCCGGCTGTACAGATAATCCACTACTTCATTAACATTCATTTGTGTTGTATCCACTTCCTCCGCATCATCTGCTTTTTTAAGAGGAGCTGTTTCTCTTTCGGAGTCCAGCATGTCCCGGCGTGAGATTTCGGATTTCAATAGTTCAAGATCAGAATCCATTCCTTTGCTGAGCTGTTCTTCATGTCTTCTTGCTGCCCTTTCGTCAACAGTCGCATTTAGAAAAAATTTCACTTCTGCACCAGGGAGTACTGCAGTACCGATATCCCTGCCGTCCATGACTGTCCCTCCCTCCGCTGCAAGTTCCTGCTGTTTCTGTACCATGTATTCTCTGATGTGCGGGTGTCTGGCAGTGTACGAAACATTATTCGTAATTTCCGGAAGCCGGACTTCATCCGTGACATTCCTGCCGTCAACGATAATTTCAGGCACACCGTTATTATTAAGCAGCTCAAGTTCCATTTTCTGAAGGATTTCAGCAAGGGAAGATTCATCTTCACACCCTGCTCCGCTTTCCAGAGCTTTCCATGTCAGTGCTCTATACATCGCTCCGGTGTCAATATAAACATATCCGAGGCGGGAAGCCAGTTCCCTTGCCACTGTGCTCTTTCCTGCGCCTGCCGGCCCGTCAATTGCTACATTTATTTTTTCATGCATCACGTCAACCTCTTCACTATACTTTAATTAAATACTTTTTCATCTTAACACAAGGGCAAATTCAGGTCTAATGTCCCCGGATATTAGAATCACCCTAAAAAAACACGGCAGCAACTGCCGTATTTTTTATATGCAGAAATTAAATTATTCCGGTGTTACGTCCAGATCAAATGCTGTTTCATTACCACATACACAACGTTTAAATCCGGTATCAAACCCACCGTCTTCATTCGGACGGCCCCGAAGGATGTATTTTTCGCCGCATTCCCGGCACCTGATCGTAACTTTATAGCGCTGTTTTGTTTCAGGCAAAAAACCCACTTCCCTTCCTCATTAAGTTCTTATACTTAGAGATCTTTAAATTTACTATACAAGAAACAGGGTCCCTCATTCAAGAAAACTGCCATTTCACATTATTTTCAGCCTCTTTTTGAGCGATATTTGCTGCTTTAACTTTTCTCATTGCAAAAATCCATAAAAATACCATAAAAGGAATAATCAAATAGGACCAGCTGCTGAAATAAAGAAGAATAAAATTATATGCACTGTGCAGCAAAACAGGCACTACCAGCGCTGCAGCTAAAAAAAGTTTTTTTCTCGAGGAAAACTTCGCTGCCCCGAGATAATACCCCATTACAACTCCGAACAACGCATGACTTGTCGTGGGAAAGACAGCACGAAGGAAGGCTGTATCAAGCCCGTCAGCCAGAAGGTAGAAGACGTTTTCCATCGCTGCAAATCCCAGACCTACCGCGCACGCATATACTATGCCATCGTACCTCTGGTTAAAATGGACATGAAAAAAGACAGTGAGCAGCACAACAAACCATTTTAAAAATTCCTCGAGAAGAGCCGTTTGAACTATTACTTGAAACAGCATAGATGCTGCGCCTGTTTCCTCGGTTATTACAAACTGAATAAAAATCACAGGGAATACAAGCAGTGCCCCGAATACAAAGGAACGGATCACCATGTAAACCGGTTCCTGTCCAAACTCATCCTTTAAGTAAAAAAAGAGCAGTAGAGCTGCCGCAGGCGCAAAAGCTGCTGTAAATATGCCTACCATATAATAGTCCTTTCCACAGCAGAGGTAAGACCTCTCAAAGCAGTTTTATCTTCCAAAGGCCCGTTCAGCCGGCTGGCCGGATTTCAGACAGGCTATAAGTTTAATTCTGGCCTTTTTACTGTCGTAATCCCTGCCTAAAATTACTCCTCTTTTATACAGATCATACGCACTGCCCCTGTACTCATAGGTAGTATAAACATGACCTTCCTCCGAAGCCGTCGTGATAATTACTTTTATACCTTTGTTCACTGCTGCAGTAACCGCATCCACCATAGCCGGATGGATCTGCCCTCTTCCAAGTCCTTCAAGAACAATACCATCGACTTTCTCAGCTGTGCAGGCCTTTACAAGCACATCTGTTCCATTCATAAAGCATTTAATAATTTCGACTCTTACATCTTTTTCCCCGGCAGCAGGATAATATTCCCGGTGAATCGGCCGCTGATAGAGGTGTATTTCGTCATTATCTATTATTCCAAGATATCCAAAACCGAAAGCATTAAAACCCTGTATATTGGAAGCATGCTCTTTTTTTACATATTTGGCTGAAAAAATACGTTCGTTAAATACGACTGTAACCCCGGTTCCATGAAGGCTGCTGCTTCCCGCTGCATAAATAGCATGGCGAAGATTAATGAATGCATCACTTCCTAGAGCATCCGGTGAACGCTGTGATCCAGTGAACACTACGGGTTTTTCGTAATTAGTAATTAAATCAAAATAATAAGCGGACTCTTCAAGAGTATCTGTTCCATGAGTGATCACCAGGCCGTCATAGGACGGAAGGAATTGATCGGCTGTTTCCTTTATTTTTTCAAGATCTGCAAACGTAATATGTACACTTGGTTTTTGAAGTGCGGAAATTATTTTAACTTCCATTCCCCCGGGTATTCCAAGTTTTTCTGCAAGCTGTTCCCCGGAATACTTTCCCGCTTCAAGTTTTCCTTCTTTGTTTTCTATGCTGGCAATAGTGCCTCCGGTGGAAATTATTAATACTTTTTTCATTTCAATCCTCCTCGTAACAGATCAGCTGTAAAAATTCTGCGTTATTCCCGCTGCAGCGGGAATAACGACAGTTTCAATACGTTTACACTACCTTGAAGCAGAGTCTGATTTTTCTTTCGAGAGGCAGGCTTCTGCAATATACTTTCCGTGCCAGCGGCCGTTTTCAATAAATATTTCGTTGGCGTTGTTCCCTGCGGCTATGACCCCGGCGATAAAAATACCCTTTATATTTGTTTCCATTGTTTTTGGATTGAAATGAGGTCTTCCGGTCAGGTCATCCACTTGAACTCCCATCCCCCTTATAAAGCTGTGATCAGGATGGTAGCCTGTCATTGCGAAAACAAAATCGGCTCTATTATGATGTTCTTTCCCATTTTCATTATAAATCACTTTTTCGGAAGTAATTTCAATGACTTCCGTGTTAAAATGCATTTTTATATTTCCGTTCCTCACTAAAGAATCGAATTCTGGAAGGATCCATGGCTTTACACTTTTGGAGTAATCACTGCCTCTATAATAAACAGTCACTTCCGCCCCTGCTTTTTCGAGTTCCAGTGCTGCGTCGACAGCTGAGTTTTTACCGCCTATAACTGCTGTTTTCTGGTTAAAAAAGGGATGGGCCTCGTGAAAATAATGTTGTACGTGAGGAAGATTTTCCCCGGGAATCCTCATATAATTAGGTGAATCGTAGTAACCTGTTGCTACGACAATGAATTCTGCTGCGTATTTTTTTTCTGTTCCTTTTTTAATAGTACTCAGTTCAAACGTTCCGTCATCTCTGTCAACGACTGATGTCACTTCTTCATAAGAATTAATACGGATCTTTTTTTCTTCTGCAACTTTACGGTAATATACGAGCGCCTCATTCCTTTTAGGTTTACGTTCCGTACTGTAAAAGGGAATCCCTCCGATGGAAAGTTTTTCACTCGTGCTGAAAAACTGCTGATGAGTCGGATAGTTGTAAATAGCGTTTACCAGATTCCCTTTATCAATAACGAGAGTCTCGATTCCTTTTTCCTGCATTTCAATTGCTGCAGATAATCCGCATGGTCCTGCTCCAATTATAATTGCTTTTTCCTGCTGCACACTCATACTCCTTTCTGTGATAAGCGTCATTCCTCTTAAAATCGAGTCTTCCCGTGTAACGATTTATTTCTTTACTTTCATCCAGCACATTCTTCAGTGTTGAACAGCTATTCTATATTAATCACCCTGGAGGCAGAATAAAAACAGAAAAGAGCTGTCCCGATGTGACCGGGGACAGCTGCTTATAGTATAACGAATATTTTATTTTAAATCCATCCCCGGAACCGGCTCGCTTCCGCCATCTTCCGGACACCGACCATATAGGCGGCGAGTCTCATATCAACGTTACGCATCTGGGCCACTCGGTAAACATTTTCAAAACCGGAAATCATAACTTTTTCCAGCCGGGTTCCCACTTCTTCTTCGGTCCAGTAATACCCTTGGTTATTCTGCACCCATTCGAAATAGGATACTGTCACTCCGCCGGAACTGGCGAGAACATCCGGCACGAGCAGAATACCTCTATTATAGAGCATTTCCGTAGCTTTCATCGTAGTCGGGCCGTTGGCTGCCTCTACGATGATACTTGCTTTAATTCTATCAGCATTATCCTCCGTAATCTGGTTTTCAATCGCTGCCGGTACAAGGATATCACAGTCCATCTCCAAAAGTTCCTTGTTGCTTATAGTGTTTTTGAATAAGTTGGAAACCGTCCCGAAGCTGTCTCTTCTGTCCAGCAGGTAATCTATATCAAGTCCCTCGGGATCGTAGAGAGCCCCCTGAACATCAGAGATCCCTACCACCAGGGCCCCGGCATCGTGCATGAATTTCGCCAGAAAACTTCCGGCGTTACCGAATCCTTGAATCACTATACGCGCTCCCTGAAGCTCGATACCCCTTCGTTTAGCCGCTTCTCTGATACAGATCGTCACGCCTTTTGCCGTTGCGGATTCTCTTCCGTGGGATCCGCCGAGAACGATTGGTTTACCAGTAATAAATCCAGGAGAATCAAATTCCTTTATTCTGCTGTATTCGTCCATCATCCACGCCATAATCTGCGAGTTCGTCAGTACGTCGGGCGCCGGAATATCTTTCGTAGGTCCTACTATTTGACTGATTGCGCGGACGTATCCCCGGCTGAGGCGTTCTACTTCCGGAAAAGACATGTTCCGCGGATCACAGATGATGCCTCCTTTTCCGCCACCGTACGGCAGATCAACAATACCTGCTTTAAGGCTCATCCATATAGAAAGCGCTTTCACTTCTGTTTCGGTTACATCCGGATGAAAACGTACTCCACCCTTTGTCGGTCCAACCGCGTCGTTATGCTGTGCCCGGAAACCAGTGAAAATTTTTGTAGACCCATCATCCATTCTGACAGGAATACGCACAGTAAGCATCCGCATAGGCTCTTTCATAAGCTCGTATACTTCCTCCGAAAAACCAAGCTTTCCAAGTGCTTTATGAATCACTGTCTGCGTGGCTTCAAGCACATTAATTTCTTTTTCATGATGCTCAGCATGCTCAGCTTCTTTTGCGTGTCCAGATTTCTCTGCCATTAAAATTCACCTCTACGTGTTGATTCGGTATTTACTTCCGAGTTATATATTTCTCTCACCTCTAACTATAAAGAAGTCTCCGGCTTTTTTCCACTGTCTTTTGCTAATTCATAACTCCTTCTTAACAATCAGGCCTGATTTATAAAAAAAGAGCAGTTTTCACTGCTCTTTTAACCATGTTGTCCAGTCTTTCTCCGTTTCCCCGATGAGCATTTCACTGAACTTTTTTTTATCAGCTTCTTTCATGTAATTCAACGCTTTTCCTCCAAGCCCTATCTTGACACTTTTATTACGGTCAGCCAGCGATTCGGCCATCGCGAGAGTCTTCGGAAGGTTCTCTGCGAGAGTAGTAGATACGATAGCGAACCCTGCTCCCACATCTGCGACTACTTTATAGAAATCCGTTTCGGGGATGCCTGCACCGAGATAAATCGTTTCATATCCCCGCTTTTTTAGAAAGTACGTAAAGATCAGAAGCCCAATTTCATGATTCTCGTCGGGACCACAGACACATACAGCTTTTGGAAGAAAACTGTTGACCGGAAGTGTGTGAAACACCATACCGATTCTCGTACGGATAAGCGACGTAACGAAATGCTCATGAGCTGTTGTAATCATCCCTTTTTCCCACCGGTTTCCCACTTCTGCCAAAATACTCCCAAGTATTCTTATAAGCACTTTGTCAGTCGAGAAAAGCCCGAAGGCCCTGTCGATTAACTCATTTGATCCGCTTTCGTTAAACTGCAGAAGTTCATGCAGAAGTTTTTCTTTCATAATGTCCATTTGATCCGTCATTCTCGGGTCGGGTTCTATAAATGCCGGTTCGTCTTTATTATTAAGAAGATCGACTGCCTGTCCAATAGTAAACCCGCTGTTAACTTTATTTACTATCCACTTAAGAATCCTGATATGATCTTCGCTGTACAGCCTGTGACCGGCCTCATTTCTGACCGGCTCTATAATCTTATACCGGCGCTCCCAGGCCCGGAGCGTTCCGGAATGTATTCCAAGCAGGTTTGATACTGCTTTTATATTGTATTTTCCCTGCGGCTCGCTCATCGCACAAGTCACCTGCTTCTCATATATTTATAAAGTTTCACATTTAACCAAGGATATAGGAAAGCTGGTAATACTTCAAGCAGCGCCCTTTTTCTCTGTCAGCCTGATAAAATGCAGCTGAGGCGGTGCTCCAAGACGAAGTGGCAGTTTTGTAGTTCCGTAGCCGTTGGAAATAAGAATGGACACGCCTTTCTCCACAGTAATTCCTCCGAGAGGGGCCGGCGCATAAAATCCTAGCCTTATTTGACCGCCATGCGTATGACCTGCCAGTACAAGCTTAATATTATCAGCACTGTCCAGCTCCTCTTTAATATCCGGACCGTGGCTCATTAATACAACGGGACTGGCGGCTTTTTCGAGCGCTTTAGTAAGGCTGTCCAGCTGAAGACTGCGGTATTCTATACCTGCAAGTGTCCAGCATCCGCCTCCCATAGGAACACTGGAATTGTTCAGCTCTGTAACGGAGTATTTTTGGAACAGCCTCTGCAGTACTTTTCTTCTCTGATAATCATTGTTTCCCCATACGAAGTATAATGGTCCAACAGATGCCAGCCGAGCCAGATTGCGATCAATGACACCGGTGCGGGTTCCCGATTCCGTAAGATCTCCCCCTATCAGTACAGCATCGATTTCTTCGCCTGTGAGCAGATCTTTTTCCTTTACAGCTCTGTTGTGAATATCAGAAATAAAAAGTAAATTCTGACTGCACCCTTCCTTAAGAACAGCAAATTCATGCCTGCATATATTTGTTCTGCCTGCCCGGATAAACATAAAAGCAATAAGAGCCGCTCCTGCTGCACCTGCAATAATAAAAAGTCTCAGCATCTTCTCCTCCAACTGACCTGTAAGTACTTTTATCGTACCACAGCGCCGGGTTAAGAAGACAGCTGAGACTCTTTCGATTTTATCCTGGCAGAGCCATGTTAAAATCCGGTTCTTATTTTCGTGAAAAATCGTACCATCCTTCAGGAAAGCATCTTGTTTTCTTAAATACTGCCAGCCTTCAGGCACTGTTTAAGCTGCTGCCGGCGGCTGCTAAAACAGCCCTACGGCTCCTCCTTCATCATTTACATCCATATCAAGCGCACCGGGGCGCTTTGGGAGTCCAGGCATTGTCATGACGTTCCCGGTTAAAGCAACGATAAATCCAGCTCCGGCGGAAACACGCAGCTCCCTTACCGTGATACGGAAATTCTGCGGACGCCCGAATTGAGCCGGGTCGTCAGAAAGAGAGTACTGGGTTTTGGCCATACATACAGGAAGGTTATCCCAGCCGTGCTCTTTTATTTTCTTCAGCTGACCGGCCGCTTTGGAAGAAAAGTTTACTCCATCGGCTCCGTAAACGGCGGTTGCTATATTGTTGATTTTTTGTTCGACCGGCAGGTCAAGTGAATAAAGAGGTGAAAAATTCGAAGGTTTCTGTATCTCTTCCAATACTTTCTCTGCCAGTTTTTTTCCTCCCTCTCCTCCATTTTCCCATACGTCCGCCAGTTCCACCTGAATATTACGTGAATAGCAGAACTCCTGGAGAATTTCTATTTCTGCTGGTGTATCATGTGAAAAACGGTTAATAGCGACAACGTGTGGGAGACCAAAAGAATGGATGGATTCAATATGCTTTTCCAGGTTGGCAAGACCTTTCTGCAGCGCATTCGTGTTTTCTTCTTTCAAATTGTCTTTCGGAACACCCCCGTGCATTTTCAGCGCACGGATAGTAGCTACGACAACCACAAGAGCCGGCTCAATGTTACCAGCCCTCGTTTTGATATTAAGAAATTTTTCCGCCCCGAGATCAGCACCGAACCCGGCTTCTGTAACTACGTAATCTCCCAGTTTTGAAGCCATTTTAGTAGCAAGCACACTGTTGCAGCCGTGGGCGATATTCGCAAACGGTCCCCCGTGAATGAGAGCAGGTGTGTTTTCCAGCGTCTGAACTAGATTTGGTTTCAAAGCATCTTTTAATAAAAGTGTGAGGGCTCCTTCCACCCCGAGATCGGCTACGGTAACCGGTTCATCTTCATAGGTGTAGCCAATTACTATTTTTCTGATTCTGTTCCTGAGATCTTTAATACTGTCAGCAAGACATAAAACAGCCATTAATTCTGAAGCCACTGTAATATCAAAACCGGTTTCATGCGGTACCCCCTGCAGAGGTCCTCCAAGACCGGCTACAACTTGACGCAGGGAGCGGTCATTCATATCCATTACTCTTTTCCAGGTAAGTTTTCGAACATCGAGCCCGAGTTCGTTACCACGGTGAATGTGATTATCCACAAGAGCGGTGAGAGCATTATGAGCTGTCGTGATAGCGTGAATATCGCCTGTGAAATGGAGATTTATATCTTCCATAGGTACTACCTGAGAATAACCTCCACCGCAGGCTCCTCCCTTCATCCCCATTGTAGGTCCGAGTGAAGGTTCCCTCAGAGCAACCACTGCTTTTTTTCCGACTTTATTCAGCGCCTGGCCGAGCCCCACCGTCACAGTCGATTTCCCTTCACCTGCTGGTGTCGGGTTGACAGCTGTTACGAGTATTACCTTTCCGTCTTCATCTTCTTTTTTCCTATGTAGTATGTCCAGAGAGAGCTTCCCTTTATAATGACCATACGGCTCTACTTCATTTTCTTGTATTCCGAGCTTTTCAGCTATTTCTGTTATCCTCATCATCTCTGCCTGCTGAGCTATTTCAATATCGGAAGGTACTTTCATACATAACGCTCCTCTATGTTTTATTCTTTCTGTATCTATCATAAACAATTCAGGAAATCTCTGCAAGACAGCATGTAAACGTTTTCTTAAAGGGTTGTTCAAAGGCCGGTGAAATTTTTATGGTACGGAAGAAGTAGTTATTATGGATGAAAAATATAGAAAATAATTCTTTTACACGAAAATAAATTCAGCTGTTTGTATAAATAAAGTATATACTTTATGTGTGCGGACAGTTGATCCGCCTGTGCCGGAACCTTCCCGCACTTCAAAAGTAAACTCATTTTTAGATCGGCCAAAATTCACGCCTAAGCTTTTGAGGAAATGCGGGAAAATACCGTCAGATTCATTTAAATTTTACTGCCGTTTTTTAAAAGCTCGTTCCCGTGTAAGGTTTTCAGCCCGGTAATTAAGGTAATGTTAATAGAGCATGTCCGTTTCGTACGGGTATGAATCGAATCATGGAGGTGCTGCAATTGACTGTCAGTAAATTCGTCGTCTGGTTTCGTAATGACTTCCGCTTTGATGACAACCCCGCTCTTTATCATGCCTTACGTGAAGCGGAAAAGGCTGACGGAGAACTAATCTTTATCTTCCATCTTCACCCTGACTTCTCTTCACATATTGATCTCAGCAGCGATTATTTTTTTCAGACAGTGGAAACTTTCGCCCGGCAGTGTAAAGAAAAAGAGATGAAGCTCCACGTATTAAGCGGATCTGTCCAGAAAGCTTTCCAGCTTCTTTTTGACAAGGCGGGCAGTGTACATACAGTTTTTTGTGCAGAAGAACACACGTCTTTTGCAGTTTCCCGGGACGAAGAAGCCCGCAGAATCATCGTAGATAATGGTGCCTGCCTCGTCCGCACCCCGGGGAATTATGTACATCAGCCTCACGAAATTATGAAAAATGACGGAAGCCCGTACAAGGTCTACACTCCTTATTCGCGCCGCTGGATGCAGGCAGAAAAACCAGATATTCACTCTGCCGTATCTGAGGACATTCGAGCAAGGTATGCACGGCTGAAAGCGCTGGATGAAGCAAGCGAACGAGAATGGAAAGAAGTATTGAAGCGCTGCACTAGAACTTGGCAGCTTCTTGGAGAAGAAGCCGGTAGAAACCGGCTTGAATACTTTTGTCAAAAGGTGCTCCCTCATTACCATAAATCAAGGGATCTTCCAGAGAAAGCAGGGACAAGCCGTCTCTCTCCTTATCTTAGAACAGGAGCACTTTCTGCAAGACGGGTATATAAAGCAGCAGACAGTACAAGAGAAAATCATTCCTCCAAGGGACCTGAAGCCTTTATTAAGGAAATCGCCTGGCGTGATTTTTATACAATGATTCTTCATCATTTCCCTGAAGTGGAAACAAAGGAATTTCAGGAGAAATACAGAGGCCTGCCCTGGCGTGAAGATGAAGATCTTTTTCAGAAATGGAAAGATGGACGGACAGGTTTTCCTATAGTGGATGCCGGAATGAGACAGCTGAATGAAGTCGGCTGGATGCACAACCGGCTCCGGATGATTACTGCATCTTTTCTCACAAAAGATTACCAGATGGACTGGCGTAAAGGGGAAGCATACTTTCGAGAAAAGCTGATTGATCATGATCCCGCTTCAAACATTGGTGGATGGCAGTGGGCTTCTTCAGTCGGCACAGATGCCGCTCCCTACTTTCGTGTTTTCAGCCCTGTCCGACAGGGGATCAGGTTTGATCCTGAAGGTGCTTTTGTTAAAAAATACGTCCCTGAATTAAAAAATACAGACAAAAAATATATTCATGAACCACATAAAATGAACGATCAGGAACAGAAAGAAGCAGAGTGTATTATCGGAAAAGATTATCCTGCACCGAGTGTGGATCATAAGGAAGAAAGAAAACGTGCTATACACATGTTTAAGGAGACCGATGATTCATAATTGTTTTAATACATGAGTCCCGTTAATATCTGGTTTTGAAATAAAAGGTGCCTGCGGCTTACACCGAGCTTACGTTGTGAGTAATAACCACGTTCTTCAAAGGCTGCCTTGAAAATAAAGCAGATAAGTAATGACCGGCCGCCTTCGTTTCCATAGGGAAGCTTTCCGGGCGGGCCGGCTTCAGCTGATTTCTTCCGCCCGGCCTTTACCGCCCCGGAGTTCCTCCTGTTCAGGCAGGAGGTTCCATTACGATAAAGGGCCTTTTCACCCATCATGGTGCAATGATGCTGCATCAGTGTCTCTGTTGAAATTCTATAAGGTTTTAAGGGCATCTCCTGCATGGCAGTTATGTTATCTATAATGATCATAATCAGCGAACTTTAACAAAGCCACTTCATAAAAAGCAGACAAAAAACCGGCAGCACGGCCACCGGCTGAAAAGTATTATTAACACCACTGCTTTCTTATAGAAGCCTGTCAAACTCCTTGTTTACTTTCTGAGAGCTAGCTTCCCCATACCGGGTATGTAGCAACAGCGGTTACCAGTGTGAAAAAGAGAACAAGCCAAACTTTAAAAAAAGATAGTTGGACCGGCTTTTTCTTTTTCTTCCTCGGAAGACTCCGGTACACTTTTTTTCTTCGGGGCATATTTTTTCTTGAGGGAAGAGGAGCCATGCTCTCTTCATTAACAGATTCATGATCCAAGCGTTCAGGCATCAACTGCATCATCTCCCTTCCTTGTTCTCTCTATATAATACCACTAATTCCCTTTTATTGCTATATCCTCCCGAGCAGTTTATCTGTTACGATAGCGGATTAACAGTCCCAGGACAGCATCAATCAGGAAATGGGCCGTAATAACGGTCCATAAATTTTCAGTCCACATAAAAAGAAGACCAAGAGAAAAACTCATAACTATAACAAATAAAAATAAAAACCACTTGGATAAATATCTGATATGTATTAAAGCAAATATCAGCGAAGCTGCAACAATCCCGAATTCTGTCTGCAGAACCCCACGGAAAAGCAGTTCTTCTGATAAAGCCACCAGCATACTCAGCCCAATAATTTGAAGCGGAGGCATTCTACGAAAAATTCTTTCATTTACACCTCCATCATCAAACCATTTTTTAGGAAGCGTGTAATAGCATAGAAATTCGATCATCAGGACAGCAGCGGCAAACCCTGCTCCTATCAGCGTCGCCTGCCACGTAATATCGATCAGAAAAAATGGAGCAAACACACTCCCCTGAAGAAAAAATGCCAGAATCAGCGCTGCGGTTAAGATCATCGTCTGGGTCAGATATAAGTTTGCGTAAAGTTCTTTATCCGAGAGCCTGCGGATTATTTCTGCCTGTCTGCTCATACTTTCTCCCTCTCCCTTCTGGAAAAAACAGCTCCTCCAGCCGATGCTGCCATGATTTTTCTCTTATACTTCCTGTCTGGTAGTACTCATTTGGCCAAACCATATTACCACACGCTGAACAGCAGGGATTGGGCTTTTTAAGAAGATCTTCCTTAAAAAACGAAAGTATTTCTTTTCTTAAACAGCCGCGGGACTGCACGTACTGCTGCATCGACGTAAGTTGACGGTATTTTTCCCTTTGGCGGCTTTCGTACCGTTTTTCCAGTTTCCTGCATATTTTTTCCGCATTATCCGAATAAACAATTTTCCCTTCGTTCACGAGTCCTTCTTTTTCAAGATGGGCTTTAATCATACGAAACATTGTATCGGAAACATCGGTATAAAAACGTATATCCTCCAGCTGTCTGCCATGCATTGCCGGGTTAAGGACAAATTTCCCCAGCCAGCCCTCTTCGGGAAACTCTGCTTCGATAAAGGCAAGAGGAAGATGCATATCTTCTTCCGAATAAAAAATCACCGCCTTGCTCGGTCCACCATCTCTCCCTGCCCGGCCTATTTCCTGCACGTAGTGTTCAATGGAAGCAGGCATCTGCATATGAATGACGGCCCGGACATCCGGTTTATTGATACCCATGCCAAAAGCGTTCGTAGCTGTCAGTATGTCCAGCTCGTTGTTTATAAACTGGGTCTGTATCAAATTTCGTTCCTCTGCAGTCATGCCGCCGTGATACGCTGCGGATTCTGAAAAACCTATCTTTCCGGCAAGCATTTCTGCTGCTGAGCGGGTTCCGGTGTATACGATACATGGTTTTGGCAGCTGTTTAATTTCTTCGAGCAGGATAGCCAGCTTTTCCTCCCGGGATGAGGCGTGCCGCACTTCCAGGAAGATATTAGGCCTGTCTATCGATTGTTCCACAATAAACGCATCTTCCATATTAAGCTGTTTTAAAATATCATCTTTAACTTCTTTCGTAGCTGTCGCCGTCAATGCCAATACGGGAGGGGATTGAAGTTTGTTTACCCAGCTGCCGAGATCCTGGTAGTCCGGACGGAATTCATGACCCCACTGTGAAATACAGTGTGCTTCGTCCACGACAAATAAAGAAATGCTCCGCTTTGCTAAAAGGTTCTGAACAAATTTGGAGGAGAGCATTTCCGGTGATAAATACAGGAGGTTCCACTGGTCAAATTTGTCTGCCACTTCCATACGCTCTTGATAGGACTGCATACTTGTGAGCTGGGCCGCTCTTTTCTCCCCCTGACTTTTAAGCTGTGTCACCTGATCATTCATTAAAGATACAAGCGGAGAAATAACTACAACGAGCCCTTCCATCATTTTTGAAGGGAGATAATAGCATAAAGTTTTTCCACTCCCTGTGGGAAGCATTGCAAACACATTTTCTCCTTCGAGTACCTTTTCAATTATTTCCCGCTGACCGGGACGGAAAGAATGATATCCCATCTTTTTTAGTAATTTATCCACTATTCCGTTCCCCCTGTTTATTCTTATGCAGAAGCGCCAGCGCCAGTCGTATATGAAAATAGCTGACTTCCTTCCCTAAAGCTTCTCTTATATCTTTCAGTTTTCGTTCACCTGACAGCTTCTCAACCGCTTCAAAAATATTACCGAGAATATTTGAGCTGATAAATCTTTCGTATTCAAACGACGGGTCGTGCATGGCCAGTTCGACGAGGTGGTCTTCAATCGTGCTTTCTTTCAGTTTTCTGAACCGGGCGGTTTCCTGAAGGTTTCTCCCCTCTTTTACTGCCTTTCCGGTTCTGGCCGCTGAAGCAGTGACCTGGGAAGCAGCTTCTTTAAAAGGAAAAAGACCGTACAGTTCTTCCGGCCTTCTTTCAAGATCTTCCAGCATATGGTGAATAACACTCCGGAATTGCAGATAAGTAAGGACTACCGGTGCACTTTGATTTTCTATCTGAGAAAACGTACGGCCTGTATAGCTGTATCCGCTTAACCTCGCTGTAAAAAGCTCCGCACTTTCTTCACCGGCTTCTTTCAAGTGAGTGTAGATAAACTGGAAAAGTTCTTCAGCCAGATTTTTTGAGTTTTTCTGACGCATTATATTTTTGACGTAAGTTTTCACTTCATACGGAGCATACACAGGAAGGTAGTATCTGCTTTTATACTGTTTGTGACTTACAGCCTGAACAAGCAGTGACAACCTCTGCCAGAAAATTTCCGCTTCATTATCCCATTCCCATTTTCGGCCGTTAAATGAAAGAGTATCCATTGTTTCCCGGTACTTGTTTAAATAAGTAAATCCATTTTCTGTTAAAAAGGCTGATTTGTTTTCGGTGCGTACCATATTACGTGCATACAGCTGCTCTTCCACTTTCCGCAGCCTGCTGTACGGCACATGTTTAAGGGCGGCTGCCCATTTATCACATTGGAAAAGGGCAATATCCTGTATTGTCTGCGAAGACCGCTTTCCCTTTAAAAGGTGCAGCGGTCCGCTTACCGTTCTTGATCCATTCATTTTACTTAGTACCTCAAGAAACAGCACCTCCACATTTTCTCCTCCCCTCTTTTAAAAATCCTTTACTTCACAGCCGCTGAAACTGCTGTTTTTTACCGTAAAACTTTTTGGCAGACAGTCGGAACTTTTTATTACTTGTTCAATGCTTCGAATAAATCTCACCCTGCTTTTTTCTGCAGCGTCTATTATAAGCTACAAACGTTTCTATTCACAGCATATATGTTTTACTGTTGAAAAGTACAGAAAGAACCTATACAATTGTAAAGCGTAGATTACTTACACTTGTTCGATCGTGCAGACTGGATTTTTTACTTATGTTAAGCTTTACTTAAGGTACCGGTTCTGCAGAATCACTTAATTACTTGGGAGGTTATATAAATGGCAAAATTTACGATTGTTGATAAAGATACATGTATTGCGTGTGGAGCATGCGGAGCAGCAGCACCTGATATTTATGATTACGATGACGAAGGCATTGCCTACGTTATTCTTGACGATAACGCCGGCACAGAGGCCGTTCCGGAGGACCTGTACGAGGATCTGGAAGATGCCTTCGACGGCTGTCCTACCGACTCCATTAAAATCGCCGAAGAACCATTTAACGGCGATCCGCTTAAATTCGAATAAAAACTGTGCACTGCGGCTTTGACAGCCGCGGTGTTTTTTCATTTTTTGGATCCGTTTTAAGTCCGGGGTGGAATAAAGGCGCCTGCTGTGTAAAATCCCCGGCCGTATCTTTACAGACCGTTGCAGATCTACATTAATCTTCCACCGGAGCTGATTAATCAGCAGGAAAATTTCCGATAGTGAAATCCTGCTGAACGAATGAAATCGCTTTATTTGTCAGACTTTTCCGTCCTCACCTCAAAAACTAATGTTTTTTTGCAATGTACGTGCAAATCTTCTGAATTTCATGTTAATATGAGTAAATCATAGAATGAAAAAGGTGGAGATTATCGCATGGTACAAGTAGAAAATCCTGTTCAGCAGCAAAAGGGCACCTATACGGTTCTTGTTTCCGATAACATGAGTGAAGACGGGCTTAAGCCGATTCTCGAAAGTTCGGCTACTCATGTCATCCGGGAAAATATCCACGAAACGCAGGTTCCCCTGGAAACAATAGATGCTCTATTGATCCGGAGCGCCACCACCGTAGATTCGGAAGTACTAAAAAAACTTCCGAACCTGAAAATTATCGGCCGGGCCGGTGTCGGTGTGGACAACGTTGACCTGAATGCTGCGACGGCGCATGGGGTCGTAGTTATTAACGCTCCTGACGGAAATACGATTTCAACAGCTGAACATACTTTTGCAATGCTCGCTTCCCTCGTACGGAATATTCCTCAGGCTAATCAGTCTATGAGGGAAGGACGCTGGGACCGGAAGCTTTACCAGGGCTCCGAACTCCGCGGAAAAACACTCGGCATAGTCGGGTTTGGAAGAATTGGCGCAGAAATTGCACAGCGTGCCAGAGCATTCCGAATGAATGTACTTGCTTTTGATCCTTTCCTAACACAGAGCCGGGCTGAAAAAAATCACGTAAAAGCTGTAACACTTGATGAAATTCTTGAGGAAAGCGATGTTATTACAGTTCACACTCCTTTAACGAAAGAAACGAAAGGTCTTCTGAACAATGAAACGTTGAAAAAAACGAAAAAAGGCGTTTTTATATTAAACTGTGCCCGCGGTGGAATCATCGATGAGGAAGCTTTATACGATGCCATCGTTTCCGGTCATGTCAGGGGTGCCGGAATTGACGTATTTGAAGAGGAACCTGCTGTGGATCACCCGCTTACAAAGCTGCCGGAAGTAATTACTACTCCCCATATTGCTGCCTCCACTTCTGAGGCCCAGCAGAATGTAGCAGAGTCCGTTTCCCAGGAAGTACTCGATTATTTAACAGGAAGTCCTGCTCCCCATGCCCTGAACCTTCCCTATCTGGATCAGGACTCTTTTGAAAAGTTTTCACCTTTTACACGACTGACAAAAACACTCGGGGATACGGCTTCCCAGCTGTTCCGGGAACCTGTTAAGCAGATTGAAATCAGTTACGCAGGAGAAATATCCGATCAGGAAACAGGACTTTTCAACAGAAGTTTTCTGGCAGGATTTTTCAGACACCGCATCGATGATTATGTTAACGAGGTAAATGCCTCTCTTGTAGCAAAAGAACGTGATGTTGAAGTTTCGGAACGTCATGAAAGTGAGTCTCAGGGATATGCCAATTTTGTTAAGGCTATCGTTCAGGGAGAAAACAGTGCTATTCACATTCACGGAACGTACAGCAAAGAATTCGGACCGAGAATTGTGCAGATTAATGGATTCCAGCTCGACTTTCAGCCGGCTCTGCATACACTTTATGTCAGACACAATGACCGCCCCGGAGTTATCGGTAAAGTCGGTCAGCTCCTCGGGACACACGATGTAAATATTGCGACGATGCAGGTGGGACGAAAGCAGGAAGGCGGCGAAGCAATTATGCTGCTTGCAACAGACAAAGAGTGCAGCGAAGAAGTGCTTCAGTCTTTTGTTGAAATTGAAGAAATTAATTCCGTCTCCGCTATTGAACTTTAAGCTTGTGCATAAAATGAGGCTGAAAAACGCCTGTTCCTAAGTCAAAATAAGTTTCAAAGGTATACTGCAGGCTGTCCCGATTCTCTTTCGGGACAGCCTCAGTTTGTTGATTAAGTTTATCGTTTCAGAATAGTTATTCCAGGCAGTGTGTAAGCTCCTTCTCCTGGCAGAGGCTGGCCTTCAGCTGTTTGGCGGCGCCGTGGTCTGACAGCGCTCAACCCCACCGGCATCTCCGCCGTTACGGAGGGAAGCCATCTCTTCACCTAAAAAACGGCTTCAATAAAGGTATTTTTCACAAAAGGAGACTTTTCCTATTTTCCTGTTGCACCCGCAGGGACGATTCCCTGGGCGATCAAGGACGAGGCGAAAATCCGTTTAGGAAGTAATCATCTTAAGCCCGCCCGGAAGGTGAAAGCAGGAAGCCTTACATTAAAAACACCTAATCAACAGCCTGCTCTTTTTGATTACGTTTTTCTGCTGGTATTTTTATTCTAACATTTAACTGTCTATCTCCCCGCTGTCGCGGTGGACAACTGATCTGTTCCCGCTGTTTCCCATGTCGTCCCACTTACAAAAAGCTTCCTCTTTCAAGGACTTCCCTGGAAAGTCTTCTCCAAATTCGAAAACAGCTCGTCGTTCACTTAAACGTATAATAACGATTGCTTTTTAAAAAAGCTTCTCATACTTCTTTTATATTTTGAGCAGTTCAGGGGATACATACAAAACCTTCTGGCCAGAATGCCTGTCGTGACAGGCATCCTCCACAGTTTTATAGATTTAGAAAATTGATAATTTCACACATTTTGTGATAGAGTGGATAACAGTCAGGGATATATAATAGAAAGGTTGATAACTCTAATGAAAAAAATGTCTAAACATGGTCTCCTTACATTGTCACTAACTACACTTCTCGTTGCTGCAGCGTGTGGTAATGAAAATAATGGGAATGACGATGCCAATACAGAAGAAAACAATGCTGAAACACAAAATAACACGGAAGTAAACGAAGTGGAAAGTAATAACGAAACGGAAATGGACAATGAAGCAATGGAAGATGGTGATCCCGAGGAAGCAATGGAATTTATGGATCAGGATCCTGAAGAACCTGTTGCTGTCGTTAACGGAGAAGAAATAACAAGCGGTGAATTACAGGGACAGCTTGCTCAATTCGAAACTATGTTTGCCCAGCAGGAAATGGAAGAAGAAGAAACGGCAATGATGATGATGCAGTTCCAGCAGCAGTTCCTTGATCAGCTGATTAACCAGACAATTCTTGCACAAGAAGCCGAAGAAGAAGGTTTCGAGGCAGATGAGGAAGAAGTAGAAGCAGAAATTGAAGAAATCCGTGCCCAATTCGAAACGGAAGAGCAGTTTGAAGAAGCACTGGATTCTCAAGGCTATTCAGAAGAAGATCTGGAAGAGGAAATTCGGCAAGTATCGGTAGTGGAACAGCTCCTTACTATGGAACACCTTGATGAAGAGGAATATGAAGTAGAAGAAGAGGAAGTACGGGAATATTATGAAATGGCTGCAGCCAATGATCCGGAAATGGCTGACTCTGAATTTGAAGATGTCCAGGAAGATCTGGAAGAGCAGCTTAGACAAAATCAGTATGTAGAAGAGCTTCGGGATAACGCCGATGTCGAAATACTGCTGTAGTTTAAATCAGAAAGGGTGTCCCCTAAACATTGGGGACACCCTTTTCTTCAACTTATTGATTAAGTTATAAAAATGGAATAATTATTCTGTTATCAGGACACATATTTTCTTCTCCCCACCGTGTAGGCAGATAAAACCTGCTTAATAATTAATCTGGAAAGGATTTTTAATTAGGTTGTGAAGCCTTTTTTTGAACATAATTATTTAAATTCGTTCTTTCCCCGCGCATACAGTATATCCTCATATCCGGTACGGGCATTCACTGCACGGGCTGCAGCAAAGAAAAAGTCAGAGATCCGGTTTAAGTATGGAAGGGCTGCAGGTGGCAGGGGATCGTCATCATCTATTCCGCTTGCCAGCCTTTCCGCCCTTCTAGCGACCGTACGGCAAACATGGAGATGGGCAGCTCCTTCATGACCTCCGGGAAGAATAAAAGTGTTTATTGGGGGCGATTCATCCCAGTATGCATCAATACGCAGTTCCAGTCTTTCCACCGATTCAGGATTCAGTGCCCATTCTGTCTTCCCGCTCACATTGGCAAGATCTCCTCCGAGATCAAAAAGCTCGTGCTGAATTGTAAGCAGCTCCTCGTAAATATCTTTTGTTTTATCCGATTTTAGCGCCACGGCAGCCACTCCGATAAAACTGTTTAATTCATCGACAGTGCCGTAAGCTTCTACCCTTGAATTCGTTTTGCGCACTCTCCTGCCGATCAGCTGAGTTTCTCCTTTGTCCCCTTTTTTCGTATAAATTTTCATGATAAGCACCTTCTTTCTGTTAGTCGGAAATTCGTCCATCCTGAAATGTGTTTTTCTGTAAACTGTCCGGTTCCGCAAAAGGAAGCATGACAGTAAACGTTGTGCCTTCCTCCAATTTACTGTGAACAGTTACTTTACCATTATGGGCATCGACGATGTTTTTAACAATTGCCAGCCCGAGACCAGTTCCTGCTCTTCCTCTCGTCCTTGCTTTATCCGCTTTATAAAACCTTTCAAATACAAAAGGAAGATCTTCCTCGGGTATACCCGAACCTGTATCTTTTATATCAATTTTCAGACCTGATTCTGTTCCATACACTTTAAAAATGACTTTCCCATACTCTGGTGTATGTCTGATAGCATTATCAATCAAATTAGTTACGACTTGTTCAAGACGGTCCGGATCTGCAAATACCTCTTTAGCCGGCGGACTGATATCCCCCTGCAGATCCACATGCTGTTCACGGGCAATCACCTGAAATTTTCTCAGCATTTTATCTGCAAAGGAAGGAATGTTAACCTGTTCTCTGGAAAGGCTGAAGTATCCTGCTTCCATTCTCGCTAAATCAAGCAGTTCGTTGACTAGCCTGCCGATCCGAAGCGATTCATCGTAAATGATGCGGGCCATTTCTTTCTTTTCTTCTTCTGTTTCAGCAATACCATCTACAATTGCTTCGCTGTATCCCTGGAGCAGTGAGATCGGCGTACGCAGTTCATGGGAGACGTTGGCAATAAAGTCTTTACGCAGTTTATCATGCTGACGCTCCTCTGTCATATCACGCAGAACGGCGACGGCCCCCCGGATTGCTTCATTATCATAGAGCGGCGTCATTAATATCACCCATGTTCTTCCCTGAATAACGATCTCATCAACAACTTCTTCTTCGTCAGAAACGACCTGATCAAAAAGCTCCTTCAAATGAAATGGTTCTTCCCCGCTGGAAACCTGTTCTTCATATCTCCAGGCATCGATAAATTCCCCGGCAGGAGGGTTCGTAATTTTCACCTGCCCACGTTTATCGAACGTCATTACTCCGTCAGCCATGGAACTCAGTATTCTTGACAGCTGCTCCTTCTCCTGGTTAAGTGCATGCAGGTTTGTATTAAGTGCTCTTCGCATCCGGTTAAACGCCATCGCAAGAAGTCCGATTTCGTCTTTTGTCTGAATAGGGATTTTTGTATCAAAGTTGCCTTTTGCCACTTCAAGTGATGCCGCCCGCATCTGCCTCAGTGGAGCTGTAATCCGGGAAGTCAGAAAAAACGCAAAAACTGTAGTCAGAATAATTGCTATTCCTGCAGAAAAAAAGATAATCTGCTTCGTCTGGTCAGAGGCTTCTTCAATAACATCCAGAGACTGATATAAGAAGAGTGAACCTTCTTCCCCGCCTGCGAAACTTACAGGCATTCCAACGACTATAATTTCGCCGCTGCGTCCTTCCCGGCTGGCATCCGTAAAGTCCCCATGAGTAATTACTGTTGCATCCTCATGGAGTACATCAGAAAGATTTTCATCTTCATAAAACAGAGAGAGTGGTATCGACTTCTCATCTTCTTCTGAAGTATACCAGTAATCATCTTCTCCGATCACGAGTGCCCTGGCCGCATAGGATTCCGAAATAATTTGACTTACATTGACTGCGGCATCCTCTGTGGATTCGTTTTCAAGAAAAGTTACGATAAGATTTGCATGATTCAGCAGTTCTCCTTCTGCCTGCTCAGTATGAAACCTTTCGAAATACTCCATTAGAAGTACAGTCAGGACTAAAAGGACTACTGAAACAAGAAGAAGTATAGTAAACCACAGCTTCCCTACAACGCTTCTCCAAAACATCATGCCTGATCCTGAACCTCGAACTTATAGCCTACCCCCCAGACTGTCTTAATCATCTCAGCAGCTTTCGGCTCTTCGTGACTCAGTTTTTCGCGAAGTCTTTTGACATGAGTATCCACGGTTCTCAAATCTCCGAAAAATTCATAGTTCCATACGTCCTTTAAAAGCTGCTCCCTCGCAAATACTTTATCCGGTGCCTGTGCAAGGTAAAGCAGCAGCTCGTACTCTTTTGGTGTTAAGTTAATGAGTCTCCCATCCACAGTGACCCGGTGGGCTTCGTTATCGATAGTAAGATGAGGAAATTCAAACAATTCCTTCGTTTTTGTTTCTGTCTGAAGAAACTTAGTGGAAGAGGACCGTCGCAGCAGCGCTTTGACACGCAGCACTACTTCCCGCGGACTGAATGGTTTTACGATGTAATCATCGGTTCCTGCTTCGAAGCCCTGGACCCGGTTCACTTCCTCTCCTTTTGCTGTCAGCATAATAATCGGAGTCGCTTTTTGTTTGCGTATTTCTTCACAGACTTCAATTCCATCCATTCCCGGCATCATTAAATCGAGAATTATAAGGTCAAAATCTTTGTTTAAAGCCATTTCCAGTGCTGATTCACCATTTTCAGCATCGTTTACTGTGTACTGCTCTTTTTCAAGGTACATTCTCAGCAGACGCCTTATACGTTCTTCATCATCTACCACAAGAATACTCGTTGATTCTTCATTCATTATTATCCCTCCAGCAAAAGGCTGTCCAATGCACTTATCGGACAGCCTTTTCATTACATATTTATATTGTATCGAAGTTAAGCATAAGAGTGAAGTCCGGCGATTATCAGGTTTACAAAAATCAGGTTAAACATGATCAAAGCAAAACCAATTACACAAAGCCAGGCACTTTTCTCTCCGTGCCAGCCACGCGAAAGGCGAAGATGAAGATACGCCGCATAAAATAAAAACGTGATAAGAGCCCATACTTCCTTTGGGTCCCACCCCCAGAAACGTGTCCAGGCAATCTGTGCCCAGATCATTGCGAAAATCAGCCCTCCGAGAGTAAACACCGGGAAACCAATAGCAATAGCGCGGTAGCTTATTTCATCCACCGTCTGAGGATTTACATTGCGCACGAGCGGCTGCAGCGCTCCGGCTACGGGTTTTCTAAAGCCGAAGCGGAGCCCGCCGTAAAGAAGTAACCCGCCCAGGACGGACCAAAGAACAGTATTTACGTCGTCACTTCGAATGAATTCCGGCATGGAAATAACAGGGTTAAAACCTTGTTCGGACACGAGTTCTCCTTCATTCGGCCCTACAATAGGAGGCAGCACATAGTCGATTTCCGCCGTTTCCCCAAATTCATTGACGTACTCAAATGTTGCGGTATAATCGGCAGCCCCAAAACCAATACCGATCATTACATAGGCTACCGTTGCAAGAAGTGTAAACATAATAAATTCTATGCCTTTTACTTTCTTGGAAGCTTTCGTAAAATCAATCATTCTAACGAGGTACAGGACCCCTGCAGCAAAGCCGATCGCTAGAATTCCCTGACCAATAGCTGTAGTAATAACGTGAATAAACAGCCAGTTGGACTGAAGCGCCGGTATCAGCGGCTGAGCTTCTACAGGAAACATGGAAGCATAAGCAATAATAAGCATAACAACAGGCATCGTAAAGAGGCCGAGATAATTATTTTTGTAAATCGGATAAATTATCACAAAAGCTAGAGACATAGCGATTCCGAGAGCTGTAGTGTATTCAAACATATTACTCACCGGAGCGTATCCTACTGCGAGCCACCTGGCTACGAAGTAAGCCAGAGCGGAGATCAGTCCGGCCACGGCACTGATATAACCAAACAGTCCGGATTTATTGGCCTCTAATCCCCTGCGGTTTTTGAATTTTTTCCCTGTAATTGAGACCGCAAAGAAAATTGTTGCGGCCATATACAGACCGAATGCGACAAACAGAAGCGTGCTGCTTAACTCAAACATTTTATCGGCTGCCTCCTTCATTCATCTTCGATTTGTCTTCTTCTATTTTCTCTTCTTCATCCAGCTGATCATGAACTTCAGGCAGATTGGTTCCTTCACTGATAAATGCGATATCATTTTTCAATGCATGCCAGTTTTTATTGGCGTGCCCTGCAACCAGCAGCCGGCCATCTTTCTGCTGAATCCATATTCTCCGGTGATGCCAGTAGGATCCCTGGATGAGACCGACCATGAAAATAGATCCCCCAACGATGATTATTGGCAGCGTATGGTCTCTGCGCACAGTCAATCCGGTAACATCCACGAGTTCCACGTCCTGCATGCTGATCCGGTGCTCGTGCCCCTCATTCAAAGCCTCATTGACCTGCACACCGATCATACTGATTTCTCCCGTTTCTGTTTCCGGATCTGTATCCGGCGGAAAAACTTCAAAAATAATTCGAGGATTGTCCGGCACGCGGTTCATCGTCATCGGTTCTCCATCGTCACTCACATAAAAATTAGGGAAATACTCGATAATTTCCACCTGATAGCCGTTATCAAAATCATAATGCATCTGCGGATCATTCAGATCCACGTTGAAAACTACTTCTTCCAGCTGTTCTTCCTCCACTGTTTCTGATTCCAGGGTAAAAGTGAAATTAGAAAGTTCGTTAATCTTATAATCCACCTGGTAAAGAGAAATACCTTCGAAAGTGAGCGGCTCATTTACTCTGATATCATGATCTTTAATATGCTCAAGCTCTGTTTCACTTCCAATGCTGCCGCCTTCCGAACGTTTATAAAGGCTGGCGTTTGTCTGATAGTTGGAAACGACCGGCGCATCTTCCCGCATTAATGCTTCCTGAAAAATATCCTCGTCCTGCTCATCATATAATTCGACGAGAAATTCATTATTTTCAACAAAATATTCCCCATCCGTTCCGCTGATTACTTCTGTTTCACCTTCCCGGATCCAGACGTAATCGTCAAGATACATTCCCGGAAAAAAGCGGAGCATTCCTCCGATAAGGAAAATAATCAGTCCAATGTGGTTGACGTAAGGTCCCCAGCGGGCGAAGCGTCCTTTTTCCGCCAGGAGATTTCCATTCTCTTCGCGGACTTTGTACCTTTTGGACTTCAGCTTATCTTTTACGCCTTCAAGGTCCGCATTTGAAGAAATACCTTCTCCGTACACCCTCTGCTTTTTCATGAAGGCGGCGTGTCTTGTCACCCGCTGCTTTTTCAATGCCCGGTAAAGCGGTACAAATCTGTCGAGGCTCGCTATTACAAGCGAAATTCCCAGGGCAGCTATGAGCAGCATATACCACCAGGAGCTGTACAGGTTATGAAATCCCAGATCGTAGTAGAGCTGTCCGAGTATGCCGTACTCCTGAGCATAGTATAATGCAGGATCCTCTCCCGGTGGAATATACATCTCCTGTGGAAACAATGTCCCGATGGAAGATGTGAGAAGAATCAGCACGATAATCCAAATACCTACTTTTACCGAGGAAAAGAAATTCCATATCTTATCAATAACGGAGCGGCTGTACGTCTGGGAACGTCTGGCGACCCCTTCATACCTCATGTTGGCAAGGCGCCCGTCTTCTTTCAGCGGTTTCCCGCACGATTCACATAAGTACGTCCCATAAGGGTTTTTATGTCCGCATTCACATGTTTCTTTGTTCATACAAATCCCCCATTAATTTTCCGGCACGAGGCTGTCAAGAGAAGCAATTACCTGATCTTCTGTTTTCCCTCCAACTTGACGCTCTTTTACCTCTCCCTGATCGTCAATAAGATATACGGACGGGAGTACCCCTACCCCGTAGGCATTGCCAACCAGCATGTTCCGGTCTATATACAAATCAAAATCAAGATCATACCGCTGCTCGTGCCGTTCTACCTGAAGCGTAGTTTCATCCACGTTGATGTTAAGCACCTTCACACCCATTTCTTCGTACTCTTCGTAATGATCGTTCAGCACCTGCATTTTATCGCGGCAGTAGGTACAGTAGGTTGCCCAGAAGTTCATATAAACCCCCTGCCCCTGCAGATCGGAAAGTTCAACCCGTTCACCCTCCATATCCTCCAGGACAAAGTTCGGGGCTTCATCCCCCTGATCCACCAGTCCTCTTTCTTCCGAAAAATGGTTATAGAATGTATATCCTATAGCTGCAAGCATAACGAGCAGTATTGTTGTCCGCATCCAGAGACGCTTTTTTTTCATAAGGCATCCCCCTAGAAAATAGGTTTTTTGACCGTTTCCCATCTATCTTATCATTTGTATTCAAAAACTACAGGCATGAATAATAATACTTTATTGAAATTTATGTGACAGAGAGTTCACGCAGCTTTTTTACTTCATGAGGCTTTAACTCCCGGTATTCGCCGGCATTCATTCCTTTTAAATCGAGAATCCCGTAGCGTTCCCTTTTCAGCTTAATTACAGGATGCCCCACTGCTTCCAGCATTCTTCGCACCTGCCGGTTCCGGCCCTCATGAATCGTGAGTTCAATAATTGCAGTGCCTTTTTTATTATCTGTTTTGCGGACTTTCGCGAAGGCAGGAGCTGTCTTGCCATCATCCAGCTTTACTCCTCTGTTCAGCTTCTGTACAGCCTGTTTCGACGGAATTCCCTCAACCTTGGCAATGTACATTTTTTCCACTTTGTATTTCGGATGCATAAGCATATTGGCAAACTCACCATCGTTCGTCATGATCAGGACGCCTGAAGTATCAAAATCAAGCCTCCCTACTGGATATATCCGCTGCTCTGCAGGAATATAGTCCGTGACAACCTTTCTGCCGGATTCATCCTTCACACTGGAAATAACGTTCGATGGTTTATAAAGCAGGAAGTATACCGGCTCTTCTTTTTCAAGCGGTACTCCATTAACAATAATTTCATCCTGGTGAATGTCGGCTTTAAATCCCAGTTCTTTGACTGTTTCACCGTTAACCTTGACTTTACCGCCGGTAATAAGCGTCTCTGCTTTTCTTCTCGATGTAATACCGGCATTTGCTATTATTTTTTGAAGTCTTTCCATTACAATCTCTCCTTTATGTTATCATCACGACAACGACTACGGGTATATACAGCCCCAGTAATATATTGTACCGCGGAATTCGCACGAAAGAAAGGCTGAAGCCACAGCTTCCACCCGACAGTCGGAAAGAATAAAAACATATAAACTTATGAAAGGAGCGGGTGCCGTTTATGAAAGTTATTCTACTTTTAATCACAGGAGCTTCAGCAGTATATTTGTTTCATGCCTGGCAGGTTCTCGGCAGCCAGGAGGATATGCTTTTTATTGGGGCAGACATTACGGAGGATAGAATCGACGAAGTGAATTCGGAATGGAATAATACGGAAGAGCTCTATCTTGAAACAGAGGATGGGGAAATTCTGCACGGCTGGATCCAGCATGCCGGTACAACGCCCGCCCCGCTGCTTATGTATTTCGGAGGGAACGCAGAAGAAGCTTCTGCGGGTATTGAACAATATGATATACCTGACGACTGGTCTGTTCTTTTCATGAATTACCGCAGCTATGGAAACAGTTCAGGTGAGCCGGAAGAATCCACGTTATTCAAGGATGCTCTTCTTTTGTATGATTATGCCTCTTCTCATGAAAAAGTTAAAGAAAGCAGGATTGCAGTTATGGGGAGAAGTATGGGGACTGCTCCTGCAGCCCATACAGCCAGAAACAGAGATCCGGCTGGTGTCATACTTATATCTCCATATGACAGCCGCGAAGAACTTCAGTCCCACCGTTATCCGTACCTCCCAATATCTGCGTTTATCCGCCATCCTTTTGAAGTGAGCAATATGGCGGAGCAGTCGGAAGCCCCTCTGCTCGGCATTACCGCTTCAGAGGACAGAGTAATCCCCCCGGATCACTCCTATGTCACATTTAATAACTGGAACGGAGATGTACACCAAGTAGAGCTGGAAGGTTTTGGCCATAACTCCCTGCATCAGAGCAGAGACTTCCACGATGAAATTAAGAACTTTCTTTCAGAAATAGAATCGTCTTAAAAGGGCTTTTAAAAATATTTCAGCAAATCCTGTATAAATGAACACAATTATTAACTGTAATTTTATTATGTACAAAATGGCTAAGTAAAACTCCTTGTTGATGGAAGGGCGCCTGCCGCTCATTTCACCTCCCGCGGAGAAAGCTTTCAATTATCTTTTTCCGCAGGCGTCTCGAAAAATCACCTTGGCGCATGTTTTACGAATAGAAACCTTATTCATGATAAACAGGCACTTCTCCTTATAATCGGAGAGAAAAACGAAGCGGAAACCGGCGGATGCCAGTGAAAAAAGGAGGCCGGGAGATCCCGCAGGACGGAGTGCCAGTCGGAGATCTGCTCCACGGCAGGCCGGGTAGAAGCAGAGTTTTTTTCACGAGTCATCAACAGCGAACTTTATCACAGCTATACAAATAAACACCATGAACCATTACTTGTAAAGGAGGCCTCCCTTTCAGGCGCCTCCTTTCAACTTATTGATTAAGTTCTGCTTTCACGATTATTATCCGGTGGGATGGATACGTCTTCCCGACGCTCAGCTGCCGTATATCTGAAAAATAGTTTATTAACAGCCTGAAAGCCTGTTATCCATGTGTCTGATTAAGTTAATAAGTCGTCACACCGGATATTTTTTGCAGACGATATACCCAATGCCGCCAGGCAGAATGGGGATTTTCATACTCCTCGTAGTCGGCTGTGTATTTATGAGACTCATTAAACCAAATCTCCTCAAACCACTCCCTCACTTCAACTGCTGCTTCTGCATCCGGCGGGGATTCCACGTATAAATTAGTATCCAGATTGTTATTTCTCATGTTTCTGCTGGAAAAATTAGCGGAGCCGGCGATCATTTTCGCATGGTCCTCGGAAAAAACAGCCATCATTTTAGGATGAAACTGCTCATCCAGCGTGTTGTACCACCGTACCGTTAAAGATTCCCCCGTACTTTCAATTAAATCTTCAGCAACTGGACGGTTGGGCATCCCAAACACTTCAATACCGAAAGCACTTTCGTTTGGATCCAGTATCATATTTATTTCTACATTTCTTAAAGCTGCTTCTTCGATTGATTCAATTATGTCCGGATCAGAAATAAAATAGACCCCTATCCACACCTCGTCTCCATACTCAGCATCATCCAGCATTTTCTGGACTCTTTGAAAGTTGGCTCCTTCAGTCAGAACCTGAACATTATATTCTCCTTCCTCCTCTTCCACACGAAAATCAGGAAGATTAACGTCGGAGGAAAAATTCAGCACCGCCTGTTCTGTTTCATAAATATCTTTTAGTACCTTCCCTGAAACCTGAAAGCCAGTATTTGTATAGTAATAGCTTTCGTCGTGAATATTTGCGGAGGATATCAGTGCGGTTTTTTCTGTAAAAAACACTTTACGGTGGTTTGCACGCCCATTCATTAATTTAAGTATAGATCTCGCAGTCATTTCCGGTGCGTCCGGATCAAATGGATTTTCTATCCATCCCCGCCCGCTCTGACCAAACCATTGAATGAATGCCCGCCATATTCCGGAATAAAGCGGGTTGGAATCCTGAAGTTTTGTAATATCAGTAATCACTATTTGAATGTCTTCTTCTTCCATTTCATTCAGCAGCTCTGATTCATGGGAATAGTAGGAAGTATTAATAGGATCTGTGATAACCGTTATTGACATTTCCGGATCTTCCTTTTTTTTATCGATAAGTGCTTCGGCTATTTCTCTGCTCACATCTGGAAAATCACCTTCAGCCATTTCATTAAACATAAAGATATCCAGTACGATCATATCTTCTGCCTCTTCAATCTCCTCAATAATAGAAGAAAAAATATGCTCCTCAAAAATTCTTTCCCCATTATCATTAATCGATCGGTTGTAGAGAAAAGATACGTTATCTGCTGAGTGCATCTCTCCTTCATAGGAAGTATTTTCAGGGATTGGCTTAAAAAGCCCGTACAAAGTTGCCGCCAGAACGACGGAAAGGATTAAAGCTGAAATAAGACGTATTGGGCTTTTCGTTATTTTCATAGCGGCTGCTCCTCTGCTGCTCGTGTGGATGTTTTTATAAAATTTTTCTTAATGAATCAATTAATAATTGAACTTTTTCAAACAAATAAATGAACGATCTGAATACTTTTGTCCGTCCCATAAGAGGGCCGAATTGCATGACGGCGACTCTCGGAGGATTTTACGCAGAGTGAAAATCGACTTCTGTGAAAGGCTTTCACAAAAGTCAGCTGAAGACAAGCTCCAGGGGAAGCGTTCGTCTGAGACGGAAGACCTGTCCATTATTCGTTTTTTCCAACCTTTTTTATTACGTAATTCATACTTATTTTAACACTCCCTTTATTACAGTGCTGATTATTCATGAAATCCGGGTACTGAGATTATTTAACTTCATTACAGGCAGTACCAATCCTTCTCAGAAATCAGTTGTTGTTTTATCTTTTTATAGAAGGGAAATAAAGTGCATAACAACTAAAAGGGGGATTTTTGAATGAGTATATTTGCTGCGAACACGTTTGCTAATGATCATATTGTGGTTACAGGAGCTACTGGGGGAATTGGCTACGTGACGGCCATGGAGCTTTTAAAAACCGGGGCAAAAGTCACTGCCTGCGGCAGAAATGAGGAAAAACTGAATAAATTGAAACAGTCTGCGCACTATCAGGCTGAAGGAAGCCATATACATATAGTAGCAGGTGATTTGAACAATCCGGAGGATAGAGAAAAGATTGTTCAGGAAGCCAGGACGCACTTCGGTGAAATAACAGGTCTCGTTAACGCTGCCGGCATAACGGGAGGAGATCTCGTAGAAAAAATTGAAGAAAACGAAATCATTCACGTACTGGAAACAAATTTCACCTCACAGGTAATGCTTTCGCAGCTTATTTACAAAGAAATGAAAAAGGAGCGCCGCGGTAATATTGTTAACGTTTCTTCCCTTTCAGGTCTGCGTGGTACTTACGGTAATACTGCCTATTCCGGTTCGAAGTTTGCTCTTATTGGATTTACACAGTCGTTCGCTCTCGAAGCTATAGAGTATGGAATCCGCGTCAATGCAGTCTGTCCAGGCTTCGTTGACACGGAAATGGCCAGAGATATACTTGATAAAAAAGCTTTTCGTGCAGGAATTACTTACGATGAACAGCTTGAAGCAGTCAAGAAAGATCTGCCCTCAGGCAGAATTACTACTCCTGAAGAAGTAGCTTCAGCTATTTTATACCTGCTTTCCGGAGCTTCGGGAAACATTGTAGGCGAATCCTTAAAAATATCCGGTGGAAGTGTCATGAGGTAATAAATTGTCAGTACTATCGTCTTTATGCCTTACCTTTATCTCCACAGGCTTTTTAAACATGCAGAGACAAGGACTCAGCTGCAGAATAAAGACTTGTTCGGCAAAACTCTTTTAGAAAACTTGTTGATTAAGTTATCGTTTCAGAATAGTTATTCCAGTCGTTGTATAAGCTCCTTCTCTTACCGAGCCTGCCGTGGGGCTGCTCTTCAGTTGTTTGGCCTGCGCCGTGATCTGACGGCGCTCCATCCCACCGGACGCTACGGAGGGAAAGCCAACTCTTTATCAAAAAAACAGCTTAAACAAGGGGATTTATCATGAGGGGAATCGTCTATCTATACATAAAAAACACTTTATCAACAGCCTGAAAAGCACAGCTGCTGATGCAGCTGTGCTTTTACTCTGACAAATCACTTATCCTCAGCTACTGCCTTTTGAAATTTATCAAAAAACAAATCGTATTCTTCTTCTTTTTCTTCTGCCTGTTCCGGAAACGGCGGCAGATCATCCAGGGAAGATAAACCAAATTGATCAAGAAAATGATTGGTGGTCCCATATAGAATTGCTCTTCCCGTTCCTTCCTGTCTTCCGTTTTGTTCTACGAGCCCTTTAGCCTGCAGCGTCCGGAGCGGCCTTTCTGTTTTAACGCCTCTAATTTCCTCAATATCCATTCTGGAAACCGGCTGCCTGTAGGCAATAACAGCCAGAGCTTCGAGTGCAGCCTGGGACAGTGCGGCAGATGATGGGGAGCGTACAAGTTTTTTATAAAACTCAGCGTGTTCTTTTTTTGTAGTAAATTTCATGCCCCCAGCAACCTCCTGAACCTGTATTCCTCTCTCGCTTTTCCCGTACTCTTTTTTCAATTCATCTATATAAAGATCAAGGTGTTCTGCATCAAGGTCCAGTACTTCCATGAGCTGATCTTTTTCAATTCCCTCATCACCTGCTACAAACAGCAGACCTTCCAGGACCGCTTTTTTATTTACTGCTGTCATGGTGTTCCGCCCGCTTTCTGTTTAATTTTTATATCTTCGTAATGCCCGTCCTGCATACAAACAATCCGATCAGCTTTCATTAATTCAAGGAGGGCCAGGAAAGTAACAACCATTTCCTGTTTTTCTTGTCTTTCGAAAAGTCGTGAAAACAGTGTTTCTCCCTTAAAGGAATGCAGCTGCAGAAGTACCTCTTCCATCTTTTTTTCAATAGGTATCTCTTCTCTGGCAACTTTCGACACCCGGCTTGACTGCTGTTCCTGTTTCTTCCGTTTATTTACCCGGCTGAAAGCCTTGAGCATATCGTAGACTGTAGCTCTGACGTGGGTCTCCCCTTTTTCCTTTGCTTCTTCCATAAGAGGACTCAGATCAGAAACCGGCTTCGTGAACAGTTCGCTTCTTTCCATTTCTTTTTCCTTAAGCGAACCGGCTGCTTCTTTAAACTGTTTATATTCTTTCAATTTATCGAGGAGGTTGTCTTTTGTTATTTCTTCCTCTTCGATTAATAATTCTTCATCCCAGTTATTTTCCTCAATCGGAAGAAGAAGCCGGCTTTTCATGTGAAGCAGTGTGGAAGCCATTACGAGGTACTCACTGGCAACATTCAGCTCCAGCACCTGCATCGCATGAATATATGTCATATACTGATCCGTTATTTCTTTAACAGGAATATCCTGAAGATCCAGATCATTCTTTTGTATCAGGTGCAGCAGAAGATCAAGCGGACCTTCAAAAGCATGCAGTTTAACACTGTATCCCATAGTTTCTTCCTCCCTTTACGAGCGCTATTATATCATATGGTTCTTCTGCTGCGGTTGATTTTTCTTCACAAAATGCAGTCTGTGCTTTATGATATAGAGAGTATTATTTGCAGAGGAGAGTTGCCTTTTGCGGACAAATGTAATTTATGACTACCCATCGGAATATAAAGAATTTCTTATACACTTCCACGGTACAAGAGACTATTTTGAATGCCATGAAATCCTTGAGGAATACTGGCTTGATCAGAACAGGGAAATTCAATGGCTCGCACTTATCCAGCTGGCGGTTGCAGTTTACCATGAACGGCAGGAAAACTACGCGGGCAGTGTGAAACTCTACAGACGTGTACTCGGACACCTTGAGGTGGAAAAAGCTAGGTTTGAGCGCTTAAGTATTGACGTTACTCAACTAAAGGATCAGATTGAAGAGCGTCTGTTTTTAATAAAAAACAGGATGCCTTACTATCCGATGAATCTGCCGGTTACAGATGAAAGGCTTCTTGCTGAATGCCGTGACACAGCAGAAAAGCGTGAGATTGTATGGAATAAAGATGACCGCAGTGCCGATAAAGAGCTTGTGTTCAGACACCGCCTTCGTGACAGAACAGAGGTTATTCAAGCCCGCAAGACTTCCTTACTCGAAAAACAGACTAAACGACAGTACTAAAAAACTCTGAACAGGATTCTGTTCAGAGTTTTTTAGTTCAAGGCTCTTTTAGCTCCTTGTTGATACAAGGGCATCTGCCGCGGAGCAAACTTTCTTTTTCCGCAGGCTTACCGGAAGATCCTGCAGGATGGAGTGCTGGATCGGAGCGAAGTTTCCTCCGGTTGACTCCGAACGTTAACATAGCTTGGTTCAAATTCTGCTGAAGACTTTTTCTCTTTTAGAATCTTCCTACTTAAACAATCGAAGACTTTTTAAGGCCTGCGCTTTGATTTACATATCCCGGGTGTATATCTTTGTACAGCAAACTTAAAAGGAGTTATTTAAATTAGCCATTTCTATAGCTGAAACAGCCGCGTCCCAGCCTTTATTTCCTGCTTTTGTTCCTGCCCGTTCGACTGCCTGTTCAATTGTGTCAGTCGTAATTACTCCAAAGATCACTGGAACTCCGCTCCCCATTCCTGCCTGGGAAACACCTTTGGCAGCTTCGCTGCATACATAGTCAAAATGTGGAGTTGCGCCGCGGATAACTGTACCAAGGGTTACGACAGCATCGTATTTTCCTGTATCAGCCATTTTTTTTGCGATAAAAGGGAGTTCATAAGCTCCAGGCACCCACGCTACATCCACGTCGTCCTCGGAGACACCGTGACGACGGCAGGCTGCCTGAGCTCCTTCGAGCAGTCTTGCTGTTATAAAATCATTAAACCTCGCAGTTACTACTGCTATTTTTAAACCTTGACCTGATAAGTGTCCTTCGAATACTTTTCCCATAGTGTGTCATCTCCTCTAATGATGATTTGCGTTGAATATTAGTAATTAAGTGTGTTATTACAGATGGAGCATATGACCAAGCTTGTCTTTTTTCGTTTTCAAATATTTTTCGTTATCTCTTGAGTGGGGCAGCTGAAGCGGCAGGCGATCAACGATTTCAAGATCATAACCTTGAAGGCCCGTAATTTTTCTCGGGTTGTTAGTCAGCAGCTTCATTTTTCTGATACCTAAATCCCTCAGAATCTGAGCTCCTATCCCGTAATCCCGAAGGTCCGGTCCGAAACCGAGCTTCTCATTGGCTTCCACCGTGTCCATGCCTTCTTCCTGGAGTTTATATGCTTTCATTTTATTTAACAGCCCAATGCCTCTGCCCTCCTGCCGCATATAGAGTACGACTCCTGAGCCATTGGCCTCAATCTGGCTTAAAGCTGCGTGAAGCTGCGGTCCGCAGTCGCACCTTCTTGAGCCGAATACGTCTCCTGTGAGACATTCTGAATGCACACGCACGAGCGTAGGCTTATTACCACCGATTTCACCCTTTACGATGGCCACATGTTCCTTTCCATCCACTACGTTGGAGTATCCAATGGCCCGGAAATCTCCGTAATCGGTAGGAAGCTTGATTTCTATTTCCCGCTGCACGAGTTTGTCTTTGCGGTTACGGTATTTAATTAAGTCTTTGATAGTCACCATTTTCAAATCATGTTCGTCAGCAATTTGTCGAAGCTCCGGCACCCGCGCCATTGTACCATCAGCATTCATAATTTCACAGATGACTCCTGCCGGCTTGCCTCCTGCCATACGGGCAAGGTCGACTGCTGCTTCTGTATGACCGGCTCTCCTCAGTACGCCCCCGTCTTTTGCTATGAGCGGAAAAATATGCCCCGGGCGTTGAAAATCAGCTGGTTTTGTATCTTCGTCAATCAGTGCCTGTACAGTCATCGCTCTCTCCTGGGCAGAAATACCAGTCGTCGTGTGTTTATGATCCACACTTACGGTAAATGCTGTGCCGTGAGGATCGGAATTCCTGTCCACCATGGGAACGAGGTTTAACGTGGAAGCACGTTCTTCTGTCACAGGTGTACAGACAAGCCCCCGTCCATGTGTAATCATGAAGTTGATTACTTCCGGAGTCGTTTTTTCTGCCAGTGAAATAAAATCCCCTTCATTTTCTCTGTCCTCATCATCACATACAATTACTACTTCACCCTGTGCCAGGGCGTAGATTGCTTCTTCAATTGGATCAAAGTAATTCATAACACCGGCCTCCTTCTTAAACACTCTATATTAGGATTTCACCAAAAATTTCTTTTTTCAGCTTCTTAATGAAACGTATCTTCAGATCCATCACTTGAAACCATGGTTATTTAAAAAATCTTCCGTGACGGGAGCAGGATTATCCGTCATACGAAATTTGTGTTTAAGCAGTTCATCCACGTATTTGGCCAGCATATCGCATTCAATATTAACCGGGTCGCCGGTTTTCTTTGATCCGATAATAGTTTCCTCCAGCGTGTGTGGAATAATTGATACAGTAAACGTTGACTGTGTGACTCCAAAAATTGTCAGGCTTGTACCATCAACAGCCACACTCCCCTTTAATGAAAGGTAAGGCCTTAGTGATGGATCAATTTCTATTTCATAATACACTGCATTATCTTCTGCTTTTTTATTAATAATTGTTCCAGTTCCGTCTACGTGCCCGCTTACGAAGTGACCTCCAAACCTGCCGCCCGCTGCCATCGCCCGCTCCAGATTTACTTCTGAACCTGCCTGAACATCCCTGAGACTCGTATCTCTGACAGTTTCCGGCATCATGTCAACCGTAAATGCCGTATCTGTAAAAGAAGTAACTGTGAGGCACACCCCGTTCACAGAAATACTGTCCCCTTGTTTTACATCTTTCAGTATGGTGGGGGCATACACTGACATAACGATAGCTTCTCCCTGCTGATCCACGGATTCGACTTTTCCTTTTTCTTCAATTATTCCTGTAAACATTAGTCATTCCTACTTTCTCTATGAAAAATGTGTTTAGTATCTTCACCGAGCCGCTCCACCGAAAGAAGCTTCAGGCGCGGAACATCCGCCAGTCTGTGAATACCGGACCCGGAAACGGAAGAAGGGGCATCTTTCCCCCCTATTAATAAAGGGGCCATGTAAAGCACAACCTGCTGAAACAATTTTTCTCTCAGAAAACTGTCGTGAACGGTTCCTCCTCCCTCCACGAGAAGGGATGACACGTCCGCCTGTCCGAGTTTTTCCATTACTTCGTCAAGCTGAATCGTAAAACCGGACATCACTGTAACAGTTACGCCCGCCTCCCGCAGTTCCTTTATTCTGGATTCTTCCGCCTGCTCGGTCGTAAAAATCCACGAAGGTGCTTCCTCATTCAGAGCTTTAGCGTCTGAGGGTATGCGGAGTCTGGAGTCAAGTATGATACGGAGAGGATTTTTTCCTCCCTGTGGAAGTCTTGTAGTAAGCAGTGGATTGTCAGCAAGAATTGTTTCAATTCCGGCAAGGATGGCATCGTTCTCATGACGCAGAAAATGTCCATCCATCCGTGAAGCGGAACCGGTAATCCATTTGCTTTCTCCGCTGGAAGCGGCAATTTTGCCATCAATACTTGCAGCCATTTTCAATGTCACGTAAGGTGTCTTCGTCACTGCGAAATGAAAAAATACAAAGTTGAGGGCATCGGCTTCTTCCTTTAAAAATCCGGTATGAACTTCCACCCCGGCTTTACGAAGCTTATTTATTCCCCGGCCCGATACCCGGGGATCAGGATCATCCGATCCGATAAATACCCGCTTAATACCGGCATCTATAACAGCATCGGCGCAGGGAGGTGTCCGGCCGGTATGAGAACACGGTTCAAGCGTCACATACATATCTGCACCCTCTGCCCTGCTGCCTGCCATATCCAATGCGTGTTTTTCTGCATGTTTTTCTCCGGCTTTTAAATGGGCGCCAAGCCCGATAACTTCCCCCTGCTTTACAATAACTGCTCCTACGAGTGGATTAGGAGAGGTTTGGCCTTTTGCAGAAGCTGCCATCTCAATGGCCAGCTTCATATAATTTTCTTTCATCCTCTCTTCTCTCCTTTTAAAATGTATTACTATAAAAAAATGCCCTGAACAGATATTATCCATTCAGGGCATACTTGCAGAATTCTGCATAAATCCGGAGAACAAAAATTCACTGAAAAGGATATACTGCTCCCTTTGCAGATGACGTTCACCAGAAGTTTTTCCTTCTCCCATCCAGACTGTTACTGTCGGCTTTGGAGTTGCACCAAATCCACCGCTGCCTCTCACCGAAACAGACGGGTCACGGACTGAAAGACACAGTGTCTTATCACCGCCGGTTGGGAATTGCACCCGACCCCGAAGGAATATACTTATTGAATTGTAGGTACACCATATTGTAGTGAAAAGTTAAAGTAACTATACCACTATCTTTTTGTAAGAAGCAAGCAGCAGCAATTATGCGTCGTAAACAGTAACTTCCTGCATAGTATCATTCGGACGGATCCGGTCAAGTGTATCAATTCCGGATGTTATTTTACCAAATACTGTGTGAACGCCGTCCAAATGAGGCTGTGGTGCAAGGACGAGGAAAAACTGACTGCCTCCTGTATCCTTTCCGGCATGAGCCATAGAAAGACTTCCTTTTTCATGTTTATGCGGATTACCTTTTGTTTCGCACTTAATAGTATATCCGGGACCTCCAGTGCCGTTACCTGTCGGACATCCTCCCTGAGCTACAAATCCCGGGATCACACGGTGGAAAGTCAATCCGTTGTAAAAACCATCATTTGCCAGTTTCTCAAAATTTTCAACTGTTCCTGGTGCTGCTTCCGGAAAAAATTCTATTTCGATAACTTCACCGTTTTCGAATTTAATTTCGCCTTTTTTCATATGTACAACCTCCATAATTTCTATTATCCAGCACATTCATTTTACCAGAACTGCTGCTGACGCGCCATTATAAAACTTTCTGACCCTGCATATTGTATATTACACAATTAAAAAAGAGTCGTTCAAGACAGGAAAAACTCCTTATCATGTACGTATTCTTCCCAAGTACTTCTCCAGTTATTCTTGAAAAACAATTTATCAGCCCACTAAAAAAAACCGGTGGTTTTCTCCACCGGTTTTTTTGAAGTGCGCCCCGCTGACTTAAACCTGCTTTTCTTTCTGTACCGCTGCAGCTCTGGAATACCTTCTTTCTCTGTGGGTTAAATCGGTCAGCGTTTCTCGTTCAATTACAATTTCATGCTGTCCTTCTTCGACAAAAACAACTGCCGGACGAAGAATTCGGTTATAGTTGTTCGCCATTGAATAACCATAGGCACCTGTAGCAAATACTGCGAGAATATCGCCCTGATTTACTGCAGGAAGCTCCAGATCCCAGATCAGCATATCCCCGCTCTCACAGCATTTGCCTGCAATGGATACTGTTTCCTCTACTTTTTCTGCTGCCCGGTTCGCGAGCAGTGCTGTATATTCTGCCTGATAAAGGGCGGGCCGGATATTATCCGTCATACCGCCGTCAACCGAAACGTAGGTACGGACGTCCGGAATGTCCTTTCTCGCCCCAATGCTGTAGAGTGTTGTACCAGCTTCACCAACGAGAGCCCTTCCAGGTTCTATCCAGATCTCTGGTACCGGCTCGTTCATCGCCTCAGCTTCTTCTTTCGCTGCAGCCACCATACGGTCAATATATACATGAAGCGGAAGCGGTTTATCATTTTCAGCATATCGGATTCCAAAGCCTCCGCCCACATTCAGTACTTCCGGGTAGTAATTCATAGATTCCTTCCACTTGCGGATCATCCGGTAGATTTCTTTTACGGCTTCCTCAAAGCCTTCCGCCCGGAAAATCTGGGAACCAATATGAGAATGCACTCCCTGAAGCTTTAAAAAAGGATGGTCAAGCAGACGACGGATTGCTTCGTCCGCCTGCCCGCTGTTCAAATCGAAACCGAATTTGGAATCCTCCTGTCCTGTGGAAATATATTCATGAGTGTGCGCCTCTACTCCTGGAGTAAGGCGGATCAAAACTTCCATTTCGGTTTTTTCACTCTCAGTCAAAGCCATCAACCATGTTAATTCGGTGAAATTATCGACAACAATACAGCCGATTTTTTCTTTCACAGCCATTTCGAGTTCTTCAGGAGTTTTATTGTTACCGTGGAAATGAATTCTTTCTGCCGGAAACCCAGCCTCCAGCGCTGTATGAAGCTCTCCATCTGAAACAACGTCCAGGCTGAGATCAAGATCTCTGGCCAGTTCCATCATGGCGATACAGCTGAAAGCTTTGGACGCATAGGCAATCTGATAATTTACCCCCTGCGCACGAAAAGCTTCATGGAATTCTTCCGCTCTGTTCCGGATATCCTTTACATCATAGACAAACAGAGGGGTTCCATAAGTTTCAGCGAGACCCGCTGCCTCTACTCCACCAATTTCAAGTTGTCCGTTCTCATTAATACGCTGTGTTCCATAAACGTTCATCTATTTATACACTCCAATCTTTTATCCATAGAAAAAGGGAAATGAACAGCTGAAACCTATCCATTTCCCAAACCCGGACGGGATTGAAAAAGATAGCTCTCCGCAGCACTTCACGGCAGTAACCCGCTTATTCAACGGGCCCCCAGGTCGTTCCCCGTAAGGACAGGAGAAAACCTTCGGCAGAACGGCCTTTTCAATACGATCCCGGCTGTCCTTCAGCTCACGTACTGTACTGATCCATTCTGCACCTCTATCTTTCTATTCAATTATTTTTTCCAAGATAGCATATTCAATAGATGATATCAAGCTAAATAGTCCGACTACTCTTTGATAACTTTATAAATAAGCGGAAGTTTGTCCGGCTGCTCATCAGTAATACTGTATGCTTCTTTGATTTTGACTGCCGAATCTTCAGGGTTTTCTTCATTAGCATGGAGGATAACAAGCGGCTCTCCTGCTTCTGCGTAGTCGCCAATCTTTTTCTGAAGAGTAATTCCCACACCGTAATCGATCTGATCATCTTTCGTCGCTCTTCCTGCTCCAAGGTACATCGCAGCAACACCGACGGATGCTGCATCAATAGCGTTGATGTAACCACTTTTCGCAGCCTTGACTTCAATATCGAAAGGCGCTTTCGGAAGTTTGTCCAGATTATCAATTACTTCCGTATCGCCGCCCTGTGCTTTGACAAATGTGCGGAAGGCGTCAAATGCCCGGCCGTTGTCGAGGTTTTTTTCGAGTTCTGTGTAAGCTGTTTCATAAGATGAATATACTCCTGCGAGAACCGTCATGTGGGCACCGATCTCCAGTGAAAGTTCCCGAAGATCTGATATTTTCTCCCCCTGAAGTACTGCCGCTGCTTCCCTGATTTCGTTGGCATTACCTACTTCAAAGCCGAGCGGCTGGTTCATATCACTGATTACAGCTACTGTCTGCTTTCCGAGGTTATTGCCTATTTGAACCATTTCACGGGCCAAGGCTTCTGAATCTTCCAGATTTTTCATAAAGGCCCCGGATCCGGTTTTTACGTCGAGAACGATACTGTCTGCACCGGAAGCAAGTTTTTTACTCATAATGGATCCCGCAATTAACGGAATGGAATCAACTGTAGCTGTTACATCCCGAAGAGCATACAATTTTTTGTCGGCGGGTGCCAGGTTGCCTGTCTGACCGGCAACAGCCAGCTTGTTTTTATTGACGTTTTCAATAAATTCTTCCTTTGTAATCTCCACGTTGAATCCTTTTATAGCCTCAAGTTTGTCGATCGTTCCACCTGTATGACCCAGGCCTCTGCCGCTCATTTTCGCTACAGGAACTCCAACAGAAGCGACGAGTGGACCGATAATGAAACTGATCTTATCCCCGACCCCTCCTGTAGAATGCTTGTCCACTTTATGGCCTTCTATGGAGGATAAGTCAATAGTTTCCCCCGAATCCACCATTGCCTGAGTAAGAAGCGCGGTTTCCTCCGGATTCATCCCCTGAAAATAAACCGCCATCATAAGTGAAGAGGCCTGATAGTCCGGAATATCTCCTTTTGTATACCCTTCCACAAAAAACTGGATTTCTTTTTCAGTAAGCTGTCCGCCATTTCTTTTTTTCTCAATTATGTCTACCATTCTCATGGTTTATTCCTCCCTGTTGAAGCCGGGGGGCAGCGATACTTTCTGCACCCCGGCTTGAATACTGCAATGACTAATTAACATTCTGGAAGATATTCCATTAAAGAACATCCATGAACTGCGAAGATTCGGGCTGCTTCCCGATCTGCATTACTAAATCTTCTACATTTTCCCAACAACAGTTTTAACTAAAGAAAGGAAGTCTTTTTTAACACGCTCTGTAGTTTCAATTACTTCGCTGTGATCAAGCGGCTGATCAAGGATTCCTGCTGCCATATTTGAAATGCAGGATATTCCCAGAACGTCCATATTGCTGTGACGGGCCGCGATTACTTCCGGCACAGTGGACATCCCTACGGCATCTCCTCCGAGTACACGGAGCATCCGGACCTCTGCCGGTGTTTCATAGGACGGACCTGTAGTTCCTACATAAGTTCCTTGTTGAACTTTCAGTCCCTCGCTGTCTGCTGCCTCCTGGGCAAGGCCCAGCAGGGATCTGGTATAGGCCTGGGACATATCAGGAAAGCGGACCCCCTGAGTTTCATCATTTTTACCGATAAGAGGATTCGTACCGAACTGATTAATATGATCATCTATCAGCATGAGATCCCCGGGTTCAAAATTCTCGTTAATCCCGCCGGCGGCGTTTGTTACGATGAGCTTTTCAACTCCTATGGCCTTCATGACACGAACAGGGAGGGTGACAAGTTCCATATCGTAACCTTCATAAAAATGAAATCTGCCCTGCATAGCAACTACGTGCTTTCCTTCCAGAGTTCCGATAACAAGCTGTCCTTTATGGCCGGCTACTGTGGAAGATGGAAAACCTGGAATCTCATTGTATTTGATGACTACAGGAGATTCTATTTCCTCGGCCAGCACCCCAAGCCCTGAACCGAGAATTAATCCAATCTCCGGCACCTTTCCTTTCATTTTTTCTTCTATAAATGTTTTTGCGTTCTGTACTGAAGTCATAATTGCTGCCTCCTTTATTTTAGTTCGTTTAAAAAGCTGGTTCCAATCTCCGGAGATGCCACGTTAAAGTTATCAGCCACTGTCGCTCCGATATCCGCAAACGTTTTTCTGATGCCGAGAGACCCTGGATTTTTCAGGCTTTTACTGTAGGCAATGAGCGGTACATACTCTCTCGTATGATCTGTCCCGTGATGCACCGGATCATTTCCGTGATCTGCAGTAATAATAAGCAGGTCATCTTCTTTCAGCTCTTCAAGAACTTTCGGCAGACGGGCATCGTATTCTTCCAGCGCGCGGCCGTATCCTATCGGATCTCTCCGATGTCCGAATTTCGCATCGAAATCCACAAGATTTAAAAAGCTCATCCCTTTAAAGTCCATTGCTATTGACTGTTCCAGTTTATCCATACCATCCATATTTGATTCTGTACGCAAGGAGCTGGTTACTCCTTCCCCATCAAAAATGTCGGAAATTTTACCGATAGCTATTGAATCATAGCCGGCATCTGCCAGTTCATTCATTACCGTCCTGCCGAATGGCTTCAGTGCGTAATCATGCCTGTTGGACGTTCTTTCCCAGTTTCCAGGTTCACCTATAAACGGACGCGCAATGATGCGGCCTATCATATACGGTTCATCCAGCGTCAGTTCCCGTGCGGTTTCACAGATATTCCATAGCTCCTCCGGCGGAACAACTTCTTCATGTGCAGCAATCTGAAGCACTGAGTCGGCAGAAGTATACACGATCAGATCCCCTGTTTCCACGTGCTGACTGCCGAGTTCCTCGAGTATTTCTGTTCCGGAAGCCGGTTTGTTTCCGATAATTTTCCTTCCAGTACGCGTTTCCAGTTCGTTGATAAGCTTCTCCGGAAAACCATCAGGGAAGGTTCTGAACGGTTTATCGATGTGAAGACCCATGATTTCCCAGTGGCCTGTCATCGTATCTTTACCAGCCGATATTTCTTCCATTTTCCCGTAGTATCCTTCGGGTCTTTCCACTTCAGATGAACCTTCATACTTTTTGACCTGCGTGAGTCCGAGCTTATCCATGTTTGGCATATGAAGCCCTTTCATTTTTTCTGCTATGTGTCCAAGAGTATCTGCACCTGTGTCATTAAACTCTGCAGCATCCGGTGCTTCTCCAATTCCTACAGAGTCCATTACAATTACAAAAATACGCTTAAATTGCTGGTTGTTCATAATTATTCACTCCTGAAAAAAATATTATTTTAGCCCTCTATTCCCGGTGGTGACGTCCTGCAACCATTTGATGTCTGAAGTCAGACCTCTAAACAGAGCGCATGCTCTTATGCGCGTGGATGATGTTTGGAATATACTTCTTTCATACGTACTTTCGTAACGTGAGTATATATCTGCGTTGTGGAAATGTCTGCATGGCCTAGCATTTCCTGAACCGCACGCAAATCCGCTCCGTTCTCCAGTAAATGGGTTGCAAACGAATGGCGAAGCATATGAGGACTCAATTCTTTATCGATATTGGCATCTGACGCAAGTTTTTTGAGTACTTTCCAAAAACCCTGACGGGAAAGCGGTCTGCCATGATGATTTACAAAAACAGCCTCCTGCGGCTGTTTAAGCAGTTGACTTCTCGAGTCCTGCAAATAAGCTTCCACCGCTTTTAACGCATGGGACCCGAGCGGGATAATCCGCTCTTTATCTCCTTTGCCCGTGCACCTGACAAACCCCATATGAAGATGCAGGTCACTCATTCTCAGACTGCAGAGTTCCGTTACTCTCATGCCGGTGGCATACAGCAGTTCCAGCATCGCCTTGTTTCTCTTATCAAGAGGGGAGTTGGACGACGGACTGCCGAGCAGTGCCTCCACTTCCGCAGTGGACAAAACTTTTGGAAGCTGCTGCTGAAGTTTCGGACGCTCAATATGAAGGACAGGATCAGCAGTTGTAAATCTTTCTCGGATTAAATACTGATGAAACGAACGAATTGAAGAAAGCATTCTTGAAACAGAGGAAGCTGCCCCTCCCCGGTCATGAAGGTGATGCAGAAAAGCGAGAACATGGGCTTTCCGTACCTCATTCCACTCAGAGATATTCTCTATTTTTATTAAATATTCAGCATATCGCTTTAAGTCTCTTTCATACGCCTGGGTGGAATTAACCGCCAGACCTTTTTCTATAACAAGAAAATTCATGTAAGCCTCTATTTCCGCATGCAATGAAATCACCCGCTCCCACAGACTCTTTCCTGTACTTTTAGAATACCATATCTTCGCACTAACGTGCACAGGGAGATGAAAAAATGTTATTTAAAAAGTCTTGTTTCACCTATTAACTGCTTCTATTCTGCGTATACCGTCTGAATTCCGAATACACGTTATAATGCCTGCACAATTCTTACAGAAGCTGAAATAGGAGGGGCAAATCCATAAAAACCGGCGGAAAATTGCTTCCACCGGTTTTTGTTCAACTATAATTAACTGATTCGCTGAGTTATCAGGTTCTGCACCTGTAACATATTCCATGAAAAGTGAGCCGATGGTCTTTAATTTCAAAATTCCATCTCTTTTCCACTACTTTTTCCACGTCTCCAAGAAGGTCTTCCTGAATCTCATCCACTGCCCCGCACTCGAGACAGACTAGATGGTGATGGAAGTGATCCGCCCCTTCCTGACGCAGATCGTATCTGGAAACTCCATCCCCGAAATTTATTTTATCTACTACTTTTAATTCTGTAAGCAGTTCCAGCGTACGATAAACTGTTGCCAGTCCGATCTCCGGATACTTTTCTTTAACGAGCATATATACTTCTTCAGCACTCAAATGATCATCTTCATGTTCGAGGAGAACACGCACCGTTGCTTCCCGCTGAGGGGTAAGTTTATAGCTTTGTGAGTGCAGCTGCTTTTTAATCCGGTCAATTCTTTGCTCCATAGTCCATTTCCCCCAATCGATGCGTAGCCTTCAGGCTTTCCCTGCGATAGCAGGGCCGTTCTTTCCTCTATTATTATACTCAACCATTAAAATAGCTGTCAAATGATAATGATTATCATAACAATTTAATAATTATTATAATTAAATGCTTTTAGAATTTCCCAGTACTGTACTGCATACATCGTTTTAGCATCGTGAATTTCGCCGGATTTGATCATATTTTTCGCTTCTTCCAGCGTTACGTCCATACGCTCGACAAATTCGTCTTCATCTGTATGTACTTCTCCTGTCGAGAGATTTGCTGCTTCATATACGTGAACAAGTTCATCTGCAAAGCCGGGACTCGTGTAGAAAGATGCCACTTCCTTCATGCTGGCAGCCTTGATTCCGGTCTCCTCCTCCAGTTCTCTCTGAGCACATAAAAGCGGATCCTCACCCTTTTCAAGCTTCCCTGCAGGAATTTCAGCTATAGCTTTTTCCAAAGCTTTTCTATACTGCTTTACGAGAACCATTTTTTCTGAGTCTGTTACGCAGATTACTGCAACGGCTCCCGGATGATGTACAATTTCTCTTTTTCCCTTCTGTCCATCGGGGAGCTCAACTTCCTGGACTTCCAAATCAATAATCTTCCCTTTGAAAACAGGGTCGATTTTTATCGTTCTTTCAAACAATTTCCGGCTCATTCTTTCACCTCTTAAGTTAATTATTTTCTGCAATTTAAACTGAGAGTTCCGCGCTGTTTATTACTGCTTCTTAAGGATAGGGTATTACTTGCGATTCTGCAATCCTTAACGTAGAGTAAAATCACACTCACGAAATAGAAAGGATGTAGATTGAGTATGAAAAAAAATCAGCTCGGTTCTTCCAGTCTTTACGTATCTGAAATTGGGTTTGGCTGCATGTCTTTATCAGATAACCAACAGCAGAATGAAAAGCTTCTGCACGAAGCCGTCGATTCTGGTATTAATTATTTTGATACCGCAGACTTGTATCAATATGGTTTTAATGAAGAATCTGTAGGTAAAGCTTTAAAAACCAAACGCGAACACGTTGTTCTTGCTACAAAAGGAGGAAACGAATGGGGTGAAGGAATTGACGGCTGGCGCTGGAACCCTTCCAAAGAATATATTAAAGAAGCCTGCAAAAATTCATTGAAGAGACTTCAGACAGATTATATAGATTTATATCAGCTCCACGGCGGGACCGTCGAAGATCCATTCGAAGAAATGACCGGGGCCATGGAGGAACTGACAAAAGAAGGCCTAATTCGTTATTACGGCATTTCTTCCATCCGTCCCAACGTAATAAAAAAATTCACAGAAGAAAGCAGTATTGTCAGCAATATGATGCAGTACAGCATTCTTGACCGGAGGCCGGAAGAATGGATGCCGCTTCTGGACAGGAGTCAGGTTTCCATCATCGCCCGGGGCCCTGTAGCTAAAGGTCTTCTGACGAATAATTATTTAAATAAACTGACGGATGAAGGTTATTTAAATTACTCCAGGCAGGAACTCGAACGTTTAATAAAGGAACTTCAAAAAATCTCTGATGAAGCCGGAATGCCTCTGAGCTCTCTTGCACTCCGGTACATTTTGGACCACCATACACCGGCCGCAGCAATTCAGGGGGCCAGAACACCGGAGCAGCTCCGTGATAATGTCCGTGCTTCAGAATATACTTTATCGGAAGATATTATTTCCGCTGTTAAAGATGCATCCAAAGCTGCTTTTTATGAAGCCCACCGGGAGTAAAGCCGGCGTCGATTCTGCGGCAGCTGCAAAGAAATTAAAAAAGTTTTCTTGCATGAAAAATTCCCTGATTGAAGCCGTTTTCTTCGATAAAGAAATGGCTTACCCTCCTTAACTTCCTTTGGGATTCAGCGCCGTCCGCCCACGGCGCAGGCTACATAGTTGAAGACCAGCTCGGCGGAAGGCTTCCGCCAGAGAAGGAGCTTATACAACGAATGGAATAAAGATTCTGCACCTATCATTTAATCAACAAGCTAAGGGGTACCGGCCTATGAAAAGTCCTGTACCCCTGTTTTGTGATAATTATACAATTTGTAAGTATCGGCTTCCCCGCTTTAAAGCCCGGATTCATAATTTTCACGTATTTCCAGGAAACTTTCTTCCAGTGCCTCATAGCTGATGTAGCCGGGGCGGTTCATTGCCATCCGGCCGTCCGGATCAATAATATACGTTGAAGGCATGACATACACGCTGTACTTATCTTCCATTATACCTTCCTCATCCAGAAGTGTATAAAATGGAATTTCAAATTCTTCTACAAATTGTTCAACACCTTCGATATTTCTTTCTGTATCGGTCATATTTATACCGACCATCTCTACTCCTTCGGCTTTATAGTCTTCATAAAACCGGACAAAATCAGGCATTTCTTCCCGGCACGGAGGGCACCACGTAGCCCACATATTCACTACCACATAATTCCCTTGCAGGTCTTCCAGAGCCAGACGGCTGTCACCATGAAGCTCAGGGAGCTCAAAATCAGCTGCCTTCATTCCTGGTTCTGTGCCTGTTTCGTTTATACTTTCATGGCTGATCGTGTTCTCCGGATCCGCTGCTTCCCGTTCAATCCCATCCTGCTCAAGATACGTTTCCAGTGCTTCACTTCCTTCTTCCTCTTCACTGTACTGATCCTGAATAAAAATAAAAGCCCCGATTCCTACAGCTCCTGCCAGTATAATAAAAGATAGTAATTGTTTAATCATTCAAATCCCCCGCCTTTCTCGATCCTATTATACGACATTATATTCTTTCCATACACGACATTGGCCCAGTATTCATAAAATCTCCATAAGAGTAACGGGAAATTTTTTCAAATTAATTACCGCTTCTTTTGTGTATCTGGTACAATATTGATCGTATGTACTAACATAATGGCCTTGTAAAAGCCTGCTGTTATTGTATAAGACTCTGTTAAAGCTCTCTGTTGATACAAAAGGGCGACTGCGGCTTCCCACCTGACGGGTTGGTTCCGTCATAACCAGTAAACCTCTACACAGCTTTGTGGAAAGAGTGTATTCTCCCTTCCATTCACTGGGGCCATGGCAAATTCCTTACATAACAATAATAACCTTTTGCAAAGACTGTATTAAAGAAAGGAAGTTGATCATGTCACTATTTGAAGCAATTATTTTTGGAATCGTCCAGGGACTTTCAGAGTTTCTCCCTATTTCCAGTACTGCTCATATAGTAATTACCCAGCTCGTTTTCGGGTATTCTTTTCCAGGACTCGCCTTCGAAATTTTTCTTCACATTGCTTCTGTATTTGCTGTCGTCTTTTATTTCTGGAAGGATGTATGGAACGTTACCGGAGGATTTTTCCGATTTATATTAAAGCGGAAAAAAGAAGACAGGCTGATGTTTTTCTTTGGGCTTTATATTTTAATTGCTACAGTGATTACCGGAGGCCTCGGTTATGTATTTTCTGATGCCATAGGCGATGGTATGAAATCCCCCGCAATAATTGCCGGCGCTCTGACCTTGACGGGATTTGCACTGATATTTATTGAAAGATTCCATAAAACAGGCTCCAGAACTCCGGAAACAATGAATTCACTTGATGCTGTTATTATAGGTCTCGGCCAGACGCTTGCAGTACTTCCCGGTATATCACGATCCGGATCGACACTCGTCGTATCGCTGCTCCGCGGCCTGGACAGAGAAACAGCTGTCAGGTATTCCTTTCTTCTTGCCATACCGGTAATCCTGGGATCGACAGTTCTCGGAATTAATGATGTATCACCTGAAATGATGCATTATATCGGACCGGTAAACCTCATCGTATCTTTTATAGTGACCTTTTTCTTTTCGGTGATAGGCATAGTGTGGCTTATTGATTTTCTTAAGAAGAGTAAACTTATTTATTTTGCTGTCTACTGCTTTGCTCTTGCCGCTTTTGTTCTCTTTTATATTGATCCTGCAACTATCATTGATATTTAAGAATGAGAATTACTTAATTGAAGGAACAGAAATATTCCTGAAACAAATAAACAGGCTGTTGATAAAGTGGTTTTGCGTGTATAGACATACGCTTTTCGGGCGGGCCGTGCTCAGCTAATTCTTCCTAAACGGATCTTCGTCTTGGCCTTTATTACCCAGGCTTCCGCCAGAGAAGAAGTTTACACTGACTGGAATAACTATTCTGGAACGATAACTTAATCAACAAAATAAACAGGTGCGGCAGAAAGCCGCACCTGTTTATTTTGTTTCACTGATTTACTTGGATGTTACTGTCATAATAACTGTTTCTCCAGCTGATACCGTCTGATTTTCCTGCTTATCCATTGATGCCACGGCATCTCCATTAGTGATTATAACGGGTGTAATAGTGCTTTCTGCTTTTTCATTTACAAGGTCCGGATCGAATTCAATCAGCTTATCTCCGACTGCAACCTTATCTCCTTGTTCAACAAACGCTTTGAATCCTTCACCCTGCATATTCACTGTTTCAATACCAATATGGATAAGAACTTCCATCCCATTGACTGTTTTAATTCCCACAGCATGTTTCGTTGGGAAAAGCTGCATAATTTCACCGTGAACAGGAGCAACTATTGTGCCGTCAGAAGGTTTGACTGCTACTCCATCCCCCATCATTTTTTCCGCAAATGTCGGGTCGGGCACTTCAGAAAGTGCAACTACTTCTCCATTTGCCGGACTGTGGAAAACGTCTTTCCCATCTGCCTCAGGCATTTCCACTTCCTGCTTCTTTTCCTTCTTATCGAGTCCAAATAATTTTTTTAACACAATTCATACCCCTTTCTGAAATTAAGTGCGATCCTTTAGTGTGGCGGTACCGCAGTGAATTATAACAGAACTTCACTGGCTGTAAAAGATAATTCCGCCCGATTGTATTCTGTTTTCTCTTTCCCTGTACCTTCGCCTTTAAAACTATTCTCCGGCCATTGGCACCTTTTTCAAAATCGGAAGTACCGCCTCTGCTACACCGGAATGTTCGTTATTCGATGTAATAAAATCTGCTGCCTCTTTCACACTGGCTACAGCATTTCCCATTGCTGCGGAATAGCCGGCAGCTTCAATCATTGACAGATCATTTTCATTATCCCCGATAACAAACGTTTCCTCCAGACTTATTCCGTAAAAAGAAGCGGCTCTTTTTAATGCTCTTCCTTTTGTGGCTTCCTTATGAGTAATCTCTATATTTTCCAAGCCGGAAGAACTTACATCAACAGGCAGTTTTTGAAGAGCATTTCTAACCTGTCCGCGGATACTCTTAGAAGCAGAAAAAGCGAGTACTTTCAACAGACGGGTGTCGGCATCTTCGATAACAGAATCGTAGCTTGAGGCAAGTCGCAATCCGCCTTCGGCAAACCGCTGTTCCGCAAGACCGAGAGCTTCCTCTTTAGACATTTCACTACCTGCTGCATGGAGAACGTCCAGCACAAGTTTCAGTGCTTCCTCACGATTTCTCGTATACGCACCAAAATTAGTGTATATTTCAAAGTAGGCCTGTTTCTTGTCAAGAATATGTGAAATTTTCGTATACAGCTCCTCCGGAATTACTTTTTCGTCGATCAGCCTGCCTGATTCACTGCGGAACTCTGCTCCATTTGCTCCAATGACCGGCATCGAAAGACCGGCTTCCCTGAGGGGATGGGAAGCTTCTTTATAATCACGTCCTGTAGCTGCGATAACTTTTATACCCTGGGCCTGGGCATGTTTTAAAATTTCTGCGTTTTTTCCAGTTACTTTCCGTTCATTATTTAAAAGCGTACCATCCATATCTGAAGCTATCATTTTTATCTCTTTTTTCACGTACAGGTCTCCTTCTTAACTATGTCTTAGGAAATTACAACACAGCATAATTAAAGATACTTTTCTAAAACAGCTTGTTAAAGTTCATTTTTTATCTTCATAATTTTATGCAGCTGGATTATTAATTAACACAGTCAGTTTTTTTCACCTGCTGCTGCATAAGAAGTGAAGATTGAGGGTAATTATTTGTATATCATGTCAGAAACGCACATCCTGTGCAAGCAGGATGAATTTATGGGAGGGTTCATATGCCTGCTGCATTTGATTTGTATTTGTATCGATTTTTTATTGTATGGTATGTAATTGGAGTAGTGCTTTTATCTTTCCATCTCGTACCTCCATGGCTCGAGTGGGCCAACGTTGTTTTTCTTATCACCTCAGGTCTCCTGGCAATAATGTTTTTTTACCGGAGTACTTCTAAAATCATTGGAATATTTATAGTACTTTCTATTTTTTTTGTATCTATGTTCATGGAAAGTTTCGGAGTACATACCGGTCTGTTTTTTGGGAATTACAGCTATGAAACAGACTTTGGGCCGAAACTTGCGGGGGTCCCCGTAACAATCGGCTTTGCGTGGATAATGGTCATCGCCACATCGCATGTTCTGGCAGCGCCTCTTTTAAACAAACTTCATGTGCTGGGGAGGACACTGTACGCACTGTACGGAGCATTAATTGCCACTTCTCTCGATCTTATTCTGGATCCTTTCGCATATGAAGTGAAGCAGTATTGGGTCTGGCACGATGGAGGTCTGTATTACGATATACCATTTACTAATTTTGCCGGATGGTTTGTTTTATCATTTGTTCTTCATCTATTTATATCTGTACTTCTTTACCGGAAAGGAAAATGGCAGAATAACCGCAGTTTCTTCTGGCAGAAACGTATGCTTTATTTGTATGGAATGATGGCGGGCATGTTTATTATAGTTTCTGCCGTTAATGGGCTTGTTCTTGCACCGGTCCTGTCAATTTTGACTATGGCCGTATATTACACTGTTTACCGACTGCTTAAACGGGAGGTGCAGGTTATATGATGAGAGCGGAGAACCACAAAAATTTTGAAAAGCTGTTCAGTTTATATAACAATAATCTTCTGAAAAAGAAATTTCATGGAATTTACGACTCAATTGCATCGTCCCCCCTGCCTGAAAAAGGATCCCTTATTATTATGAATCACAGCTCGTGGTGGGATCCACTTATTTTATTTTATTTAAACAGCAGTAAGTGGAAGACTAACGGCATTGCCATGATGGACGAAAAAGGATTAAACAGGTTTCCTTTCTTCAAAAAACTCGGAGCTTTTTCTGTAAAAGCTTCTTCCCCGGCCTCCGTCAGGCAGTCTCTTAAATATGCCGCTGAAGAACTGAGGAACGGGCGGCACATTTTTCTTTTTCCACAGGGGAGGGAGATACCTCTGGAGCATCGTCCTCTGACAATTTCTCCGGGAACGGGATATTTGAAATTCCTGGTGCCGGAAGCACCTGTGGTACCGGTAGCCTTTTATCATGGCCTTTTTCATCATCAGATGCCTGAATGGTACGTTCAGACGGGGGCTCCTGTACATGGAGCTCCCTCGTGGGGAAGGAAACGTTGGACACAGGCTGCAGAAGAAGCTTTAGAAAAAGAAATGAATTCTCTCCGGAACAATGTTTTGACACATCAGCCTTTTATTCCACTTATGCACGGCAGAGAAGGTACAGCAGACAAATTTGAAAAATGGAAGAAGAAATTGGAGGCAGACAATTGATTTATTACATTCTTCTGCACCTCCTGCTTCTCAGCTGGACAGTCTTCAACAGTTTATCTATGCCGCGGCTCGGCAGACGTTCTGAAATCACTCCATCTGTAGCCATACTTGTACCTATGCGTAACGAAGAAAAAAATGTGGAGGGTCTTCTCCAATCGCTTCAAAAGCTTACTTATAAAAATCTGCGCTTTATTATACTGGATGACGGATCTTCAGACTCTACCTGGAAGAAATTAACCGAGGCATCTCAAAAAGACCCCCGTCTCAGCATTCACAAAGGAAGTCCTCTCCCGGAAAATTGGGTAGGAAAAGTATACGCGTGCCATCAGCTCTCCCTTCTGGCAGAAGAAGAATTCCTGCTTTTTCTCGACGCCGATGTCCGTGTCTCCCCGGACCTGATTCAGGAAGCCTTATATAATTTCAAAAAAAATACCGGTCTGGTAACCGGTTTTCCACACATTCCATTAAAAAGCATTTTGGGACACCTTTTGATACCAATGCAGCATTTTCTCGTATTTTTTCATCTTCCGGTTCTTCTTTCCAACCTGACTACCTGGCCTAAAGCTTCAGCAGCCCATGGTGCTTTTATGATGTTCAGAACATCTGCCTACCGAAGTATTGGAGGTCATTTTTCAGTGAAAAATTCTCTGGTGGAGGATATTCACATCGCACGTGTCCTGAAAACCTCCGGATGGAGAGTTCGTCTTGTAAACGTAACAGGAAGCGTTTCCTGTCATATGTATAATACTTCTAAAGAAGTCTGGGAAGGATTTTCAAAAAACTTCTTCCCGGGGCTGGGGAGAAGCCTTCCGGCAGCATTTCTTTTTATCTTCTTTTATACTGTAGTATTTCTGGTTCCTGTTCCTGCAGCTGTGGCAGGGGCCGTAACAGGAAATTATCTATTTCTCGTTCCTCTCGTCTTGGCAGTATGCATTAAGCTGACAATTGACCTTCTGACGAAACAGAAATTCTGGCTCGCCTTATTCTTTCCTCTTTCCGTTACGGCAGCATTTATTATTTTAATTTACTCGATATCCCTCAGTATTACAAAACAGGGATTTACGTGGAAAGGAAGAACATATCAATGACTAAAAAAGCAGTTATTATCGGGGCGGGTCTTGGAGGCCTGTCTGCAGCTATACGTCTACAGCATCACGGTTTTCAAGTGACAGTCATCGAAAAAAACTTCCATCCCGGCGGCAAACTCCATGAAGTGCATCTCGGCTCCGCCGGTTTCGATTTTGGGCCGAACACCATTACAATGCCTCATGTTTTTAATGACGTACTGAAGCAGACTGGTCGTAAACCGGAAGATTACTTCGAGTTTATCCAGCTTCCCCGTCACACTACGAATTCATTTGAAGATGGGAGTTCATTTACCTTTTCTTCTAACAAAGAAGATATGAAACAGGAGCTGTTCGCGCTGGATCCTGCATCTGCCGATAAGTATGAATCCTACCAGGAAGAAGTGGAAAAACTTTTCAGACTGGCGGACAAACACTTTTTAAAAAGAACATTCCGGAGCTGGAAAGATTTTATTTCCCTCCCTCTCGCTAAAGGACTCCTCTCTTCACGGCCTCTGGAAACAATGGATAGTTTTCATAGAAGATTTTTTAAAGATGAAAGAATCATTTCTGCATTTAACCGTTACGCAACTTATATTGGTTCTTCCCCCTTCAATTCTCCAGCTACATTCAGTCTGATCGGGCACCTGGAACTGAGTGACGGTGTTTACTACACAAAAGGGGGCAATTTCAGAATCGCAGATGGTTTAAAAAAGGCAGCCGCAGAATCAGGAGTGGAGTTTATATACGGAGAAGAAGTTGTTTCTCTGAAAGTTCAGAACAACACTATATCAGAGGCTGTTACGAATAGTGACAAAACTGTCGCAGGCGATGTTTTTTTATTAAATGGAGATCTTTTGAGCCAGTATCCCCGTCTTGTTGCCTCAGAGCACCGACCATCGTTCTCTGATAAAAAAGCTGCTTCATCTGATCCGTCCGTTTCCGCTTATGTGCTTATGGCCGCTTCAAATAAGCGTCATCCCCTCAACCATCACCATGTTTTTTTCAGCCGGAATCCTAAAAAAGAATTTGAAGATATTTTTAATAAAGGCCAGTACAGCAGTGATCCTACTGTATATATATGTACTTCTTCCAAAACAGAACCTTCCCGCTCTCCTGACGGCGACAATTTATTTATACTCGTAAATGCCCCTCCGCTCTCCAACGGGGCTTCAACGCATAAATTTTCCAAAGAAATTGTATTCGAAAAACTCCGCAGGTTTGGACTGGACCTTTCTTCTTCCATTACTGACTCTATGGAAGTATCTCCCGCAGTTATTGAAAAAAGGTTCAATGCATACCGGGGCGCACTTTACGGCCTGTCTTCAAACAAAAAGAAAAACACTTTCCTTCGTCCTTTCAATAAAGCAGCCGATCTTAACAATCTTTATTTCTCAGGGGGAAGCACTCATCCGGGAGGCGGATCTCCCATGGTCACTTTAAGTGGGCAGAACGTAGCCGAACTGATTATTAAACATCACTTAAATTAATAGCTCCTGCGCGAAATCGCCATAATAAAGTTATACATGCCAATAACTTCATTTTTACACAAATAGTTTTATCTATGCAGAATAGCCGGACTTTTAATTGTTATTCGGTTAAATCCGGCTTCTGCCGTGATGAAAACAATTCTCCGTAATTTTTTTCACCACACAGACAGGCTGATAATCCGGAAATAAAAAGAAGCCCTCAAAAAAAAGACCCAGTCCCGCAGCTGAGTCTTTTTTTATACTGTTATTTTTCATAATATGAATTTGATCGGCTGGAAATAAAGACGGCCGCCGGTTTAAAGAAGTTTCACTTTGTAGCCGCAAGTCCATTCAGTATATTGCTTTTCTCTTCCTGGCTCACCACAGCTCTCCGACGAAAGACATCATATTTATTTTCCCTGGCCGTCTGAATTATTTTCCTGTAGAAATGTGCTGCCGCCTGTACAGGGAGTCTGGATGAAACAGGGTAAAGATGAATAAATTTAAGACTTTCTTCGTAATATGCCTCTGCTTCTGAAGCCATTTCCTCCCAAAGACCGATGAAGGCATCGTTGACTTCACCTGCTGCAAGCATTTTTTCTGTATAGCCGAATTTGACCATCAGTTCCTCAGGAAGATACTTTCTTCCTTTTTCCCAGTCTTCCCCTACATCCCTTAAAATATTTGTTATCTGCATCGCATAACCAAGCTTTACGGCACTCGGTTTTAACTCCTCCTTTGTATCCGGCGCAAGCACGGGCAGGAGCATTAATCCGACAGTACCTGCAACTCGGTAGGAATAATCGAGTACATCTTCAAAGCTTTGGAAGCTGTGTCCGTATAAGTCCATTTCCTGTCCGGAGATCATTTCGTAAAAAGGCTTGAGGTCAAACGAGAAGAGATGAAACGTATGATTAAGTGCTGTCCAGAGTGGACTGCTGTCAGGAATATCTCCAGCTGCAAAGCGATCCAGGTCCTTTTTAAATCTCTGGAGTTCTCTTTCTTTATTTATACCTTCATCAACGATATCATCCGCTGTTCTGCAGAAAGCATAAACCGCCCAGACCGCCCTGCGCCTGTCTTTAGGAAGATGCTGAAAAGCTTTTGCAAATGTTTTCGAGTTGTTTTCAATTATTTTTCTGCAGTAATCGTACGCCTGACGTACTTCCATTTGGTCCTCTCCTCTCATTTGAAAGCCTTTTTTTGAAGTCCGGAGGCTGTTCGCTTATTTTAAACATCTCTTTGGAACGCAGCCTGTTCAGCGGCATCTTCTTTAAGCACTTGGGATAAAATCTTTGCTCCCTGCATCACTACGGGGATTCCTCCTCCCGGGTGTACGGAAGCTCCGACAGCGTAAACATTATTGTATGCAAAAGGCTTAACTTGGGGCCTGAATATTCCAGACTGGCTCATCGATGGAGCGAGTCCGAAGCTGCCTCCGGAGAAAAGGCCGTCAATTTTTGCTTCATACGGGCTGCGGACGTGTTCCCATACGGTTTTCAATTCCAGGTTTATGTCAACTTTTTCTATTAATTTCCTTTTAATAAGTGTAGCATAATCCTGGTACTCTTTTCTCGTAATATGTCGTCCAGCCGGGACAGGAACAAGAACATAGGCTACCCCGTGCCCCTCCGGTGCCAGCGATGAATCAATTAAAGATGGATTGAAAACATAAAAAGAAGGATCCCGGTTCAGACGGTATTTTTTAAATACATCGTTCATATGATTATCCAGATTTTCTCCCATATAAAAGTTATGCACGTGCTCTGTATCCAGCGGTTCATTCAGCCCGAAATAAAACAGCAGACAGCCGGACGAACTTTTATAGGAACGGGATGGCTCTCTTACGAGTTTTTCTGCAAGCGGGAATTCACCATTCAAAACTACCCTGTCCGCGTTTTCAACAGCTTCATCGACTTTCACTCCCGTGCAGCGTGTACCATCTGTTACGAGAGCCTCTACTTCTGAATTTGTGCGGACTGTAATGCCTCTTTCCTCCATCGCCTCTGTAAGTACTTCTGCAAGACCTGCGTATCCTCCTTTAACATACCATATGCCGTGTGCATGCTCGCTGAAAGAAACGAGCGAGTAAATGGCTGGTGTTTCGGAAGGAGAACCTCCGATATAAAGTGTCTGCAGAGAAAAAGCATCCTGCAGCTTAGGATGCCGGAAATAAGCAGCCGCCTGCTTACGCACCGACTGATAAGCCCGGAGTTTCCACAATGTTTTAACGTTTTTCGGCGTCCAGAAGGAGCGGCGTGTCAGAAAAGCTTTCGTAAGAAAAGCCTCTTTTCCTTCTGTGAACCTTGTTTCCATGTCGGCCATATATTTATCGAAATTTTTTTCTTCACCTGGAAACAGCCGGCTTATTTCTTCTTTCTGCTTTTCCGTACTGCTCCATTTCAAAAACGTTGTGCCATCAGGAAAATGCAGTGGGTAAAGCGGATCTATCCGCTGCATCTCCACCCTGCTTTGCAAACCGAGTTCTTCGAGAATGTCTTTAATCATATCCGGCAGAAGAACTACGGTCGGTCCTTCATCCACCTTGTACTCTCCGTGCCGGTGATAGGCAAGCCTTCCACCGGTGCTCGATTTTTTTTCGAATAATATAACTTCATTGCCTGATTTATTTTCGTAAAGGGCGGTAATCATACCGCCTATTCCTCCGCCTGCTATAATTGTTTTCATGACTTAACCTTCTTTCCGTCTGCATGCATCAGCAGGTTCGAAGTGATTCTTGCAGATTCAAAAATGGTGGGAAGTCCGCTTCCCGGATGAGTGCCTCCTCCTGTAAGCCATAGACCTCCGACATCTTCAAACTGATTATGGGGACGGAAATACATCATCTGTCCAAGATTATGGGAAAGATTGAAAGTTGCCCCCTGATAAATATCTTTTTCATATTCCCATTCGTAGGGAGTCAGTATTTCTTCCACTTCGATATAATCCTCTATGTCCGGAATTCCCGTTTTAGCAGCCACTTCCTGCATAATCAGGTCCCGGAACCGTTTTTTATTTTCCTCCCAGTTTATACCGCTGAAATTATTGGCAACCGGTGCCAGAATGTACAGCGCCGATTTTCCTTCCGGTGCCAGAGTGTCATCTGTAATAGACGCATTATGAATATAGATAGAGGGATCCCTGGAAAGCTTCCCAAGTTTCGTAATTTCTTCAACATTTTGTTTATAGTCTTTGGAAAAAAAGATAGTGTGATGATCGAGATTTACTTTTTTATTAATTCCTGCATAGATCATAAACGTGGAACAGGAGTATTTTTTCTTTTCCAGTCTGGCATCTGTATATTTGTTCCTATGTTTATCTTCAATTAAATGCTTCATGCTGTTTGCAAAATCTGCATTCATAACAACATGGTCTGGACGTATTACTGAGCCATCTTCCATTTTAAGAGAGTGGACACGTTTATTGTGAACTTCAATCTTTTTTATGCCCCTCTGCAAATGAATACGCGCTCCATTTTCTTCTGCTGCTTGTGCCATTGCCACAGTCAGTTGATTCAGTCCGCCCCGCGGATGATAAATACCGTATTCATGTTCCATAAACGAAAGGATACTGAAAGCTCCCGGGCATTCCCAGGGGGACATTCCCAGATATTTGGACTGAAAAGTAAAAGAAAGCTTCAGGCGTTCATCATCAAAATATTTGGAAAGAACATCGTGAAGTGTTTTTCCGACCTCAAGTTCCGGAAGTGCTTTGATGCTCCGCCATCTCATATAATCGAGAAGTGAAGCATGATTTTCCTGAAGAATGGGTGAAAGGGCCGCAAGTTTCTTTCTCGTATCACGCATAAATTTCTTGTAGGCGGGTCCGCTGCCGGGAAAATGTTTTTCTACTTCTGCAAACATCTTTTCTTCATCACTGCTTGCCCTGATTTTCATCCTGTCAAAAACAAGGGAATACATCGGGTCCAGTCTGATTAAATCGACATAATCATGAAGGTTTTTCCCACTGTCCTGAAAAATATTTTCCAGAATGTGCGGCATACTGAAAAAAGTTGGACCAAGGTCAAAAGTGTATCCTTCTTTAGTGAAAGAAGAAGTTCTTCCACCTATATAATTCTGTTTTTCATAAATATCCACGTCGTACCCTTCAGCTGAAAGCAGCATAGCTGCAGCCAGTCCTCCGGGTCCGGCACCGATAACTGCCACTTGTGTCATTTTGACCCACCCTCTTCCTCAATCTTTCCTTATAATCCCTTTATTACCCCTGTTTTATAACTGATAAACAATATTTGCACAATGTTTGTACGCCCCAAAATTGAAAAATCGGCTCTTTCACCTATAGACGGAAGAGCCGAAAATAATCCTTTATTTTTTCTTTTTCAGCGTAATTAAATACCATCCACCTTCACGGATTAAAGGTTTCATATCTGCGACGCGGAAACCAGCTTCCTTAGCATCCTTTTTAATGCTGTCCGGGGAAGGAAGTGGATACAGGTTATCGTGAGCTGTCATAAATGTATTAAAAGCTGCAGTAAAAGACGCCCCATGCTTCGCTTTCACCAGAGGGCAGATAATAGTAACGGAACCTCCTTTGGAAAGCACTTTCGCAAACCGGTGGAAAAGACCGGCTCTGTCTTCCTCCTTAAAGTAATAAAGCAGGTTGTGAGCCATAATCATATCTACTTTGCCGTCATACGTTTCAAGAAAGTCAATAATGTCTCCTTCACGAATATCAATATCGCTGCTTACTCTCTGCCTGGCTTTTTTAACAACTTCCGGGCTCAATTCCACTCCAATCAGCTCTGTTTCAGGGTGTTTTTCATGAATGGAGTTCAAGTAACCGCAGTATCCGCATCCCAGATCAATTATCGCAGCAGGTTTTTCTTTCTTAACCCACTTAAGAATCGGAGATACCGCTGCCTTTTCAAGAAATGTAGAAGTTTCTGCAACTATCTCTGAAAATTTTTCGGATAAATATGTAAGTCGCTCATCCGATTGGAGAAGCTCTGGATATTTCAGCAGGGTAGGTATGTGAAGTTCCATCATTTCACTCAATAGAATGCCTACCGACTCACTGCTCGCTTTGGAGGCATATTTAATCATTTTTTTGTTTGCTTTAAATTTCCCTCTGCCTGTTTCTTTTAAATGTCCTACTTCCAGTCCTACATCCACCCACCGCTGAAGCAGCTCATTCGACAGATTAAACCGGGAGGCAGTATCTTCAACAGAAGCTGGATTTTCGAATCTTTCAAATAGATTCAAATCATACCCTACATGGGCATGCCATGTTTCCAGAAAATTTTCGTTCGTTTTCATCCAGTTCCGTGCCTGAATCATTCGCTGAAGTTCACTCACATCGTCCACCTTCTTTTCTTTAACTTTAGTTGGGAATGCTTATAATATGACCGACGGAGGTCTGCACAAAAACAGCCTGTCGTTATGGGTTGTAAGCCCTATTCCCTGTCATATTCCTCTATAAACCAGTCCGGTGATGGATTTTAAATATTTTCCTTTTCCCTGATGTGGGAAAGGAGGGCATCCGTCCCCTCATCAATTAGTATGTAAGTTTCATTAAAATCCCCTGTCATATAAGGATCTGGAACATCAGGTTCTCTGTTTTCCGGAAGAAGATCCATCAGCCGGAATGCATTAATTTTTTTTTCATAGCCCGCCATCCGGTGGATAAAACCGAGGTTGGAAGCATCCATCGCAGCAACATAATCCGCCTCAAGATCTCCCGGATTGATCTCGCGGGCAGTCATCCCTCCATCGGGGATGTTCTCCCGTGCCAGAATATTTTTTGTTCCTGAATGAGGCTGACTCCCCGCGTGCCAGCCGCCGGTTCCCGCGGAATCAATATGAATAAGGTGGGAAAGGCCCGCCTCCTCCACTTTCTTCCTGAAAATTGCTTCTGCCATAGGAGATCTGCAAATATTACCGAGGCAGATAAATACGACCCGTATCATAAAATTTACACCTTCCTTACAATTATTTTTTACTAAGACGGCTGCCGGCAATTCGTTCCAGCAGGGACGGAGCCAGCTGGTACATTTTGGCTGCTGCACCCATCCACCATGGGAGATTCAGTTCGCGTTTCCCGCGAAAAAGGATACGCACTGTTTTTTCAGCTACTTTTGGAGCTTCCATCATAACTGATGCTACATTATTCCGGTATGTCCCTTCTTTGTCAGCTATGTCGAAAAAGCCTGTTTCTACAGGGCCTGGATTAATCGTGCTGACATGAATGCCTGAGTTACGAAGCTCCATTCTGCAGGCATTTGCAAAACCATTTACGGCGTGCTTTGTAGCCGAATAAACACTCGACTTAGGTGTAGCAATTTTACCAGCGAGCGATGATACAAATAAAATATGACTGCCTGCTTTCATTCTTGGAATAACAGTTTTTGTACAGGCAATTGTCCCGAGCACGTTAACTCGGAACATTTCCTCAGCTTCTTTCATATCAATGTCGGCCACATAATCAAATATGCCAAATCCGGCATTGTTTACGAGAACGTCCACTGTCCCCGCTTCCGTTTCCACGGCGTCAAATATTTCCTCCATACGTTCTGTGTCTGTAACGTCGCCTTTAAACACAAGTGGCAGAATACCTGTTTCTTTCTTTATCTGCTGTGAAACTGCATGCATTTTATCTTCAGAACGGGCAATGAGAACAGGCAGAGCACCTTTACGGGCTGTTTCAGCTGCTATTTCAGCACCAATTCCGCTTGATCCGCCGGTTATAACGATTACTTTCTTCTGTAAATTCCTTTGCATACAAAATCATCCTTTCCAATAAACAGTATAACTTTTTTATTTTCTTCTGGCGAATGATTGTGTTTTCAATATTGACATCCAATGACGATCCAATAGATAATAAGAATAATTTTCTATTCAGAGTCTAAAAGGAGTTTTTTAAATGAAAATAACAATAATTGGCGGAGGGTCTATGGCTGAAGCACTAATAGCCGGCTGGACGGACGGTGTTTATCCTGCCGCTTCCCATATATTCGTAACTAACCGCTCAAATGATGAACGGCTTGATACCCTGGCTCAAACATACAGCGTAACTGTCACACGGGATCCTGAAATATTGACAGAAAACACGGATTTTATCCTTCTTTCCTGTAAACCAAAAGACTGGGAGGAAGCTCTGGAACCTCTTCTGCCGCATCTGGAAGAACATACAGCTATAGTTTCAGTGATGGCTGGTGTAACAACAGCTTCGATGGAAGAAGTTGTGCCAGGCAGAGCTGTTATCCGGACAATGCCGAATACGTCGGCTGCTGTACGTGCATCTATGACTTCTCTTTCTTTTGGTTCTTCCTGTACAGACGAGCAGTCGAGTCTGGCTGTTGAGCTTTTCCAGGAAGTTGGAGAAACTGCTGTAGTGGAAGAAACAATGATGGACGCAGTAACCGCTCTCACCGGGACCGGACCTGCCTATATTTACTATTTGATGGAATCAATGGAAAAGGCTGCTGCTAATATTGGCGTGCCGGAGCATATTGGCCGGGAACTCGTGGCCCAGACACTCATAGGTGCAAGCCGGCGGGTTCAGCAGGAGGAATCATCTCCCAAGGAACTATATGAACAGATTATGAGCCCCGGCGGCACGACAGAAGCCGGATTTGATGTGCTGAAAAACCGTGGTGTCCAGGAGGCCCTTATAGACTGCATTGCCGGTGCTTACGAGAGATCCCAGGAACTCGGTAAAAAGAAAAAGCTCTCCAGCCGGTCAGAAAATTAATTTTCTTGTACTGTCCCGGCGGTACAGGCCTTCTGATTTTTAAGGAGGCCTCTTTTTCACGGTGAAAGCTTACTCTGCAGCAGAAGCACAGCTTCGTTTCTATCTCTTTGTATTTTCAGGGTGGTTCCGTATTATATGAGTGACTGAGACCCAGTGTTAATCTCAAAACCGTCAACCACTATTACAAGTATTCTCCGCCTTCTGAAATACTTCCCTTTCTGCACCGCTTCTTTTTTAGTAGAATAAACAGCATGTCTTACATATTTTTTCAGCAGAGGACGAGGTAAAAATGGGATCAGAAAAACGTAAATGGAAACTTTTTTTTCAAAAAATAACAAATAACCGTCTGTTTACTCCTGTCATTATTACGCTTATTATGATTAACGCCGTCATAGTTGGCGTTGAGACCTACGAGCATATTTATCAGGGAAATCAAATGCTGTTTTTCACTCTGGACCGGGTGCTGCTCTGGATTTTCACTGTTGAAATTATTATAAGGCTTCTGGCAACTCCTTCCCTGCGGTATTTTTTCAAGAGTGGGTGGAATTGGTTTGACTTTCTTATCGTAGCTGCAGGACACATTTTTGCTGGAGCTCATTTTGTGACTGTGCTCAGGGTCCTCCGCGTGCTGAGAGTTTTTCGTGCCGTCTCCATCATTCCCTCCCTTCGTCGTCTCGTCGATGCTTTAATGAGAACAATACCGTCGCTTGGTAATATCCTTCTGCTGATGGGAATTATTTTTTATATTTTTGCCGTAATCGGTACTATGCTGTTTCAATCGACTGCCCCGGAATATTTCGGCAACCTGCAGCTTTCTCTGCTTACTTTGTTTCAGGTGGTGACACTCGAATCATGGGCTTCGCAGGTAATGAGGCCGATATTCGAAGAGCTGTGGTGGTCATGGATTTATTTTATAGGCTTTATTCTCGTTGGTACTTTTGTGATTTTCAATCTTTTTATCGGTGTCATCGTAAGCAACGTGGAAAAAAGCGAAAAAGAAGAAGACACCTCTGAAGATGATACAAAAGAAGAACTGAAACAGCTGAGAACTGAAATAAAAGAATTGAAAGATATTTTAAACGAGCAGTATAACCGATGACTATCGATGTCAGATAATCTCACATTTTTCCCCGACGTTTTTTCCAGTCATGGTATAGTAATAAAAAATGCCACACATTAACGGGAAGGATGGGGTTTCTTTGGCAGTTTCTACCTCCTATAAAAACAAAAAAGTAATTGGTATCGGTATTACCAGCGAACTGACCGGGCTGTCTGAAAGGCAGATACGCTACTATGAAGAAAGAAAGCTGATACAGCCCGACCGGAGCAAAGGCGGAACGAGAAAATATTCTTTTGAAGATGTTGAGCGCCTTGTGGATATTGCGAATAAAATGGAGGACGGCATGCAGACCTTCGAAATTCGTAAAGAAGAGCTGAAGCAGTCTGATGTAAGAAATAAAATGCTCCGCGGCCAGCTGAACGCTGCTTTTAAAATGCGCAAATAGCTTTACGTAATCCCCCGGATGCAATGTGTCAGGAGTAATTGCAGATCTTTACTGTCTCCTTCTGGCTACCGGTTTATATCTATAGCTGTATTTTACCGCCCCGGTCTGGAAGGATTCTTTCTTCTGCCGGGGCGATTGACATTCTTCCCCAATCCGGATAATATAATGCTTGGAGAAACAATTTCTCTCTAAATCTACTGATAGAAAGTGTGCATAGATCATGCCTGATACTCAAAGGGATCTGTTGAATGAAAAAATCACATCGTTTATTATCCCTGCAGAAGAAGTCGCTCATGTACAGCCGGATAACTCTCTTGAGCACGCTCTGCTCGTGCTTGTAAAATCCGGATATACTGCTATTCCAGTTCTTGATCTCAACAGCAGACTTAACGGGATTATAAGTAAAGCACAGATTCTTGATTCCATTCTGGGTATTGAAAGACTGGAACCGGAAAAACTGACGGACTGCCTTGTTAATGATATGATGACTTCGAGTTACATTACAGTTCAGGAAAATACAACTTTTGAAAAAGTAATGCAGCAGTCCATTCAGCATCCGTTTGTGTGCGTAGAAAATATGCAGGGGGAATTTGTAGGTCTTATTCCAAGAAGCAAGATTCTCGCCTATTTGAACGGATACCTCCACGACCTTCGAAAGAAATCATAATCCCACCCTCTTCGTCAGCAGTTTCTTAGATGTGACAGAATACATTTAATCACGAGGAACGACGAAATCGTAAACAAGGGAATATCATTCTAAAATAAGCAACGGAATTTTTAAAAACCCTTCGGCTGCAAAATTTGCAGCCGAAGGGTTTTTATCAATATTGAAAAAATTCCGGCACCGATTTATCCGTTACAGCTCAGCCGATACATTACAATGTCTTTTCCAGCTTTCTTTTACGATCTGAAAACATTCCATACAGCATAATTTTAATGAAGACTGCCGGAACAAGCGAGGTGAACCTGACTTGATCTGTCATGAGAGTCCAGCCGGGACGAAGCTCAATAAATTCATGTTTATGCTGCCATTTTGTAAAAGGAAACGGTAGTTTTTCCCCTTCATCTATAAAATACCGGAGAGGCTGAACCTGTGAAATTTTACTTTCCCACGAAAGACGGATAATAAAAAAATTCATTTTCAGGTGGATTACAGCACCTTCAAATACTTTTTCATCCCCCTGGAGTGTGAGTTTTGGGAACGAAGTTATCGCTGCAAGATTCCTGTTGTATTGAAAGAAACTCCAGACATCAGAAAGCGGTTTGTTCATTTTAGTGCGGTAATGAAATGTTCCTTTAAACATCGTATCCTCCCCTTTTTGTATGGACATGCCTGATTTCCGGGCTTCCGTTACCTTCCGGAAGCTGTTCCATCTTTTTTTAAACGAAACACCCTTTTTACTTTTTCTTTACAGCGGCGTTAAATCCCTGCATAACCTGCTTTACAATCAGGAAAACTTTCCTGGTGAACTGTCCCCGAACCCTCTTCTTAATTTATTTTCACCGAATTTTTCATTAATATCTCTCAAAAGCATATCTTTTTCCCAGTCTGCCTTATCTTTTTCATAAGAAAATAAATTCAGCTGTTTATGAGCTTCCCCATGTCTGATTAAGTCTGTTCCAGTTATACCGACAAGACGCACAGGACTTCCATTCCAGCTTTCTTCCCAAAGCTTCACCGCATAATGGAGCAGTTCTTCCGTTTTATCAAGCGGAGCAGGCAGCCGGGTCGAACGCTGAATTGTATCCCAGCTGCTGTAACGGATTGTCAGCTGTAAACCTGAAGCATAAACGGCCTTCCGCTTCAGACGGTGGGAAACGGAATCGGCCATCTCAGAAAGCACAGGACGGACTGCTGTAAGACTTTCTGCATCCTGGGCAAGAGTCCGGGAATGACCGATGCTCTTAAACTGCTTTGCAGCTTCCGGGTCTACCGGCCGGGTGTCCTTTCCCCATGCCCTTTCATAAATTTTTCTGCCTCCTTCACCAAAGTTAATAATAAACTCTGCAGCTTCAGCTGATGCTATGTCCCCTATTGTGAATATGTCGTGGCCGGCAAGCTTTTCAGCTGTTCGGTCCCCAACTCCGTGCATCATTGCAGCCGGCATAGTCCAAAGCTTTTCCGGGATTTCACGTTTACGGAGGACAGTTATACCCATCGGTTTTTTCATATCGCTTGCCGTTTTTGCAAGAAATTTATTAGGAGCTATCCCGATGCTGCTCGGCAGACCCAGCTCCAGCAACAGCCGCTGCTGAATTTCTTCTGCGAGTGCATGTGCTCCTTCCGGAATACAGTCCGATACATCCATATATCCTTCGTCGATCGAAACCGGTTCGACCATTTCTGTATACTCATTAAGTATTTCAAACATTTGACGCGATTTTTCCCTGTACCTGTCAAAACGGGGTTCCCTCACAACAAGATCCCGGCACGCCCTTCTCGCTTCCCATAGAGGAACAGGCGGCTTCACACCTCTTGCTCTGGCTTCGTAACTGGCCGTTACAACGATCCCTTTCCGTTTTTTTGCGTTACCTGCAATAGCGAGAGGTTTTCCTTTTAATTCGGGATGATCAGCCGTTTCCACTGATGCATAAAAACTGTTCATATCCACATGGAAGATAACACGGCCAGCCATATCATCAGGCTCCTTTCACCATGGTAAGATTATTTTTACACTTCATTTATTTTACCACAGGACAACATATGAACCTTGGCAGACACCTTTCTTTATAATCACTTTACTAGAAAAGTCTTACATACTCTCGCCAATTCCAATACGTGTATGTTAGAATTAAGTTGTCAAAGAAAGGTGGTCGGTAAATAGATGGATGCTTCTTACACTACTTCTAACTATCAGTCCGTTTTTTTTCTGGTAATCGAAGTTTTGAACGATTACGCCAGACATGAGAGACCATCACCTACGATTCAGCAGCTTGCTGCAAAAACAGGTCATTCCGAAGAAAAGATTCTGGAATCACTTGAATTTGGAAGCATCGGTCCGAAATCCCTTATTCACTAATAGGGGTTTCGGGTCAAAGAACGTTCCTGCGAATACAATAGACAAGAATACTCAGACGGACCCTGAGGGTTCAATACCGCTTTTCTAATGGATTATTCAATCTAACACCGAAACCATTTCTTTAAGATGCCTGAAAAAACACACCGTATTGACGGTGTGTTTTTTATTGCGTTCTTTACGAAGGACTTGTTATCCTTTTGCTTCTTTTATAATTTGCACAACAAGACGGGTGAGGCAGTTAAGCTCTTCCACAGACATCCGTTCGTTCGTAGTGTGAATGTCTTCATAGCCTACTCCAAGGTTGATCGTAGGAATTCCGTGCCCTGCAATAATATTTGCATCACTTCCGCCACCACTATGCTTCAGTCTCGGGGTCCGGCCGATTTTTTCTGCAGCACGGCTTGCTTTTATAACTACTTTGTCATCCGGCTTCTGCTTGAAACCTGGATAAACCACCTGAATCTCCACGACTGCAGACGCACCCATTTCTTCTGCAGCCTCTTCAAATGCCTGTTTCATTGCAGCCGTCTGTTTTTCCATTTTTTCTTTTACAAGCGACCGGGCTTCTGCCGTAATGTCAACTCTGTCGCAGACGACATTTGTCTGGCTGCCGCCTTCCATGCGTCCTATGTTAGCTGTAGTTTCTTCATCAATTCTTCCCAAAGGCATCGAAGCTACGGCTCTTGAAGCAGCTGTTATAGCCGAGATTCCTTTTTCCGGTGCTACACCTGCGTGAGCTTTTTTTCCATGTATCGCAGCGTACACTTTTGACTGATTGGGCGCTGCTGTTACAAGATCCCCTACCGGACCGTCACTGTCCAGAGCATAACCATAGTCTGCTTTTACTAGATTCATATCCAGTTTCCTTGCCCCTGCGAGACCGGACTCTTCTCCGACAGTAATAACAAACTGTACCGTTCCATGTTCCGTGCCTGTTTCCTGAACTGTTCGTACCGCTTCTATCATAGCAGCTATGCCCGCTTTATCATCTGCACCAAGAACGGTTGTTCCATCAGAATAAATATACCCATCCCTCACCTCAGGAGAAACACCGAGTCCCGGCACTACCGTATCCATGTGAGAAGTAAAGTAAATGGTGTCCCACTCTCCATTTCCTTCCCACGTTATTACAAGATTACCAGCTCCGTGTCCTGTCCGTTCCATGGAATCGTCTTCCTTCACAGAGAGGCCGAGAGCGGTGAATTTTTCAATCAGTCTGTCAGCTATTTCCCGTTCATATTTAGTTTCTGAATCAATTTGAACGAGTTCAAGGAATTCGTTCAGCAGCCGTTCTTCATTCATTAGGATATGCCTCCTCAATAATTATGTACGGAGACGATTGTACCATAAATACAGTTTAGAGCGGGATATTACCGTGCCTCTTCGCCGGGCGCTGTTCAGTTTTGTCCTGCAGCATTTTCAGACTTTCCATAATTTTTTGTCTCGTTTCCCTCGGATCGATAACATCATCAACCATTCCATTTGCTGCAGCAATATATGGATTAGCAAATTTTTCACGGTACAGTTCAATTTTTTCTGCTCTAGTTTTTTCAGGGTTCTCGCTCTCCTGAATTTCTCTTGCAAAAATAACATTTGCAGCACCATGAGGACCCATTACCGCTATTTCAGCATTCGGCCAGGCATAAACTATATCCGCTCCTATGGATTTACTGTTTAAAGCAACGTAGGCACCTCCATAAGCTTTTCGGGTGATTACTGTAATTTTTGGTACGGTTGCTTCTGAATAAGCGTAAAGTATCTTTGCCCCGTGACGAATAATGCCGCCATGTTCCTGCTGGACACCCGGAAGAAATCCCGTTACATCTTCAAATGTAACAATCGGAAGACGGAAACTGTCACAAAAGCGGATAAAGCGGGCGATTTTATCTGAGGAGTCAATATCGAGCCCCCCTGCCATTACTTTCGGCTGATTCGCAATGATTCCAAGCGGCCGTCCTCCCACCCTGGCGAAGCCGATAACCGCATTTTTTGCGAAGTCCTTCTGCACTTCCATAAACGATTCTTTATCCGCTGTCTCCCGGATTACTTCCCGTACATCATACGATCTGGACGGATCTGATGGAACATGGTCCAGCAGATCATATAGAAACTCGTCTTTCTCCTCATAGCTCTGAATCGGCGGCTCCTCTTCCTGATGCTGGGGAAGGTAGGACAGAAGATCTCTTACCTGACGCAGAGCTTCTTCCTCATCTTTACAGGAGAAGTGGGCATTGCCGCTTTTTGATCCGTGGACTTTTGCTCCTCCAAGAGCTTCGGAGGATATTTTTTCTCCGGTGACCGTCTCTATTACTTTTGGACCTGTAATAAACATCTGGCTTGTTTTTTCCACCATAAATACAAAGTCAGTTATTGCCGGTGAATAAACTGCCCCTCCGGCACACGGACCCATAATGACAGAAATCTGGGGAATAACACCGGAATAAATTGCATTCCTGTAAAAAACATGTCCATACCCGTCTAAAGAGAGAACTCCCTCCTGTATTCTCGCGCCGCCGGAGTCGTTTAAACCGACAAACGGCGCCTTATTTTTCACAGCAAGATCCATTACGTTTGCTATCTTTTTTGCATGCATTTCCCCGAGAGCTCCTCCATAGACCGTAAAGTCCTGAGCAAACAGGAAAATTTTCCTGCCGTTAACGTACCCGTAACCGGTGATAACCCCCTCCCCGGGAGCTGATCCTTTTTCCATTCCTTCTTCGTCAAACCGGTGTTCGATAAACGGCTGAAGTTCGACAAATGTATTTTTATCCACGAGCAGTTCTATTCTTTCTCTCGCCGTTAATTTACCTTTTTCATGCTGCTTCTCCCGGCGTTTGTCGCCTCCTCCCATCTCCACTTTTCTTCTTTTATCATAAAGTTCATTCAGTTTTTCATACATGTCCATCTGCTGATTCATCCTTTCTCTCTACTAGTTCCAGTAAGCTTCCGTGCGTGGATTTAGGGTGAAGAAAAGCTATAGGATGTCCCTGAGCTCCCGTTTTAGGTTCTTCATCAATGAGCTGCACACCGGAACGCTTCATTTGTGTGAGTCTGTCCTGAAGATCTTCTACGGCTATTGCCAGATGGTGAAGTCCCGGACCTTTTTTATCAATAAATTTTTGTACGGGACTGTCCTTGCCGAGAGGCTCGAGAAGCTCCAGTGTTACTGAGCCGAGTGGGAGAAATGCTACCCTCACTCCCTGTTCCGGAACTTCCACTACATCCTGTATATCAAGCTGAAAATGGGAGCGGTAAAAAGAGGCTGCCTCATCAATAGATGTTACTGCTATACCAATGTGATCCACGCCCCGCGGCTTTTGGAAAAGCCGTGTTTCTTCCCCTCGTCTCGCTTTTACGGATTCTTCAATATATGAAGCTATCAGACCTGTCGGCGTACCCGGAGTGAAAATCTTTTCCACTCCTGCTTCCTCAAGTCTGGCAATGTCATACACAGGAATAACACCTCCGCCAATAACGAGAATGTCTTCTGCCTCCTCTTCTTTCAGCTGTTTTACAACCGCAGGAAATAATACGTTATGAGCTCCTGACAAACTGGAAAGACCTATAACGTCAACGTCCTCCTGAACTGCAGCCCGCACGATCTGTTCCGGGGACTGCCGGAGTCCTGTATATATTACTTCCATACCCGCATCTCTTAGAGCCTGTGAAATCACGAGCGCCCCCCGGTCATGTCCGTCCAGTCCCGGCTTTGCTATAAGTACTCTAATTCTATCCATAAATGGCGCCTCCTCTACGACGTATATTCTCCAAATACATTCCGGAGTGTATGACATATTTCTCCTACTGTTGCGTAAACTTTAACCGCTTTTACGATAACATCCATCATATTTTCCCCGTTTTCGGCAGCTGCTTTAAGTTCTTCCAGCACAGCTTCCACTTTTTCATTGTCCCTGCGTTCTCTAAGTGTTTTCAGTCTGTGAAGCTGCTCTTTAACAAAAGCGTCATCCACGGCCATTAAGTCAGGCGCCTGTTCTTCACCGGCCTGAAATTTGTTTACGCCCACAACTATATCTTCTTCTTTTTCAAGACGTTTCTGTGCATCATACGCAGCGCGGTGAATTTCTCTCTGCATATACTGGCTTTCCACCGCCTGCACCGCACCCCCCAGGTCATCAATTCGTTCAATATAACGGAAAGCTTCTTCTTCAAGCCTGTCGGTTAGTTCTTCAATAAAATAGGAGCCGCCGAGCGGATCAATGGTATTTGTCACTCCGGTTTCATGAGCAATGATCTGCTGCGTACGCAGCGCAATTCTGGCACTGTCTTCAGTTGGAAGAGAAAGCGCCTCGTCTTTAGCATTCGTGTGCAGACTCTGCGTGCCTCCAAGAACTGCGGCCATAGCCTGAAGCGCGACTCTTACAACATTATTCTCCGGCTGCTGGGCAGTAAGCGTAGAGCCTGCAACCTGGGTATGAAAGCGGAGCTGTTCGCTTTTTTCTTTCTTTGCTCCGAATCGCTCCCGCATCATCTTAGCCCACATTCTTCTGGCGGCACGGAATTTTGCCGTTTCTTCGAAAAAATCATTATGCCCATTAAAGAAAAAGGCAAGCCGCGGGGCGAATTCATCCACATCGAGTCCGGCCTCCATCGCTGCTTCCACATATGCAGCGGCATTGGCGAGCGTGAAAGCAAGCTCCTGTACTGCGGTGGATCCTGCTTCCCGAATATGATATCCGCTGATACTGATAGTATTGAAAGCCGGAGCTTCCCTGCTGCAAAATTCAAAGATGTCCGTAATAAGCTTCATTGAAGGTTTAGGCGGATAAATATATGTTCCCCGTGCAATATATTCCTTTAAAATATCGTTTTGAATGGTGCCCCGGATTTTTTCCGGTTCAACCCCCTGCTTTTCTGCTACTGCTATATACATTGCAAGCAGTACGGCAGCCGGCGCATTTATTGTCATAGAGGTACTGACATCACCAAGTGAAATTTGATCAAATAAAAGTTCCATGTCCTCCAGGGAATCGATGGCTACCCCAACTTTGCCAACTTCCCCCATAGACATCGCATCATCGGAATCGTAGCCGATCTGTGTAGGAAGATCAAAAGCAACCGATAAACCAGTCTGTCCTTGATCCAGGAGGTAGCGGAACCGTTCATTTGTTTCCTTCGCAGAGCCAAAGCCTGCATACTGCCTCATCGTCCAGAGCTGACCGCGGTACATCGTACTGCGGATACCCCGTGTATAGGGATACTGGCCAGGAAAACCGAGCTTTTCTATGTAAGCGTTATCAATTTTTCCCGGAAAATAAGCTCTTTCCACATCCAGACGCGAGCCGGTACGAAAAGTATCTTTCCTTTCCGGCCGTTTTTTCAGCTGATCCTTCACTTCTTGCTGCCATGCTGCATATGCTTCTTTATAATCTTCCATGGGCGCCTCCTTCAACTCTTGAATATGGTCTTATTATAACATAGAGTTGTTAAGTCTTCCCATCCCCTTGAAAACTCGTTTTTTTCCGGCTAAAATAGAAGTAGCAAAAGTTTTGAGGAGGGAAAAGTATGCCTCGTAAGTTTCGTAAAGCGATCGTTTATATGATGATTATCGTAATGTTTGTTGGAACTGCACTTATGGGAGTTTCTGCGTTTTAATAACAAAACAAACGGCTTCCCGGTTGATACATGTGACCGGGAAGCCTCTTTTTTGTCTGGTTGTGTTAAAGTTCTGTGTTGATAGAAGGGCGCCTGCCCCAGAGGAAGCTCGCCACATAAAACTTTTTTCGTTATGCTTTTGATTCAAATATTCCATATTCCTGCACCGGGCGAAACTGCTTCTTAATGGCAAGATACTGCTCCAGTTCTTTCACAAGATGGGCAAGTGCTGCTCTTGCTTCGAATTCTTCCCTCGTTTTTGGAAGTTCCATTTCCTTAAAAGATTCCCGAAGCTCCTCGAGCTTATCTATGAACAGATAAGCAGTGTTTTTGGAGTGGACGCCTTCTGCCAGATCATCCATAAACCCTGCCAGCATATCTGCCTGAATTACATGATAATCTATAGAAGTCAAAAGCGGCATCATCCTTTCGATAATATCGAGCTGCTTTTCCCTCATTTTAAAATAATGATAGTACGTATCCTCATAGCGGAGAATATGATTTTCCAGGTTCTGCACAGCCATGTTTTTGGCTTCCTGGATAAGCTTTCCGGCTTCCACAATTTCACTTCCGCTCCAGTCGGAGTCACCGCGGCGAATATAGGCGGCAAACTCATGAAAAATCACTGCATAATTTTCTTCCAGACGGTTCTGAAGTTTGTTAAGCTCCGCCTCGCTGCTCGGCATATAAAAATTCATTACGAGTGCCATCCCGACACCGATTACTATTAAAATCAGTTCGTTGATTATAACTTCTCCACTGACCGTACCTACTGTGTACAGGTGAAAAATAATTACCATGCTCGTTACAATTCCCGAAGTGATTTTTAATCGTACAGCAATAGGAATAAATACAAGTATTACAAGCGCAATGCTGAAGAAATGGTACCCCACTGCCTCAAAAATGAATGCTGCAGTGACAAGCCCTATAATACAGGCAGAAAATCTTTCCCAGGCTGAAAGATAGGATTTTTTTCTCGTTCTCTGAATACAAAGAATAGTGAGTATTCCTGCCGAAGCGTAAAAGTCCAGCTGCAGAGTCTGTGCAATTAAAACAGCAAGTGCAGCTCCGACTGCTGTTTTCAACGTTCTATATCCAAGTCCTCGCATAATGTACCGCTACTTTCTATTAGTATGGTAAACCCGACAATCTACTGCATATAGCTAAGGAAAAATCCTGCGCTGACAGCAATGCTTCTTCCAGAGCATTTTAAGGCATGCAGTGCCTGTAAAATCTGAGATGCTGAAATTTATCCTTTTATAAACGTTCTGTTAGTATTCACTGTTAATAAAAGGGATACCTGCAGTTCCTGAACCAGACTGGAAATCCTGAAAGTCTGAACGACAGGCATTAAGCTCCTCCACAACAAAAGGAGAGACATTTCACACATATCAGCGGCAAGTATTAACAAAACCTTAAAATACATTTTTACAGGTCGTTCATTAAAATATTACTTCCATAACAAAGTGCCGCTATCCTTCCGGCACCTCTTTTTCAGCCCTTCGAAGGCGAAGTGAGTTACTTCACCGGAGGAATAATATTTTACTCAGTGCAAAGCAGGTGTTTCATAGAATCTAATAAAAAAACCTCCAGATAATACTGGAGGTTTGTTAAATGAATTAATTTAAAGTGGCGCGCCCGCCAGGATTCGAACCCGGAACGCGAGAGCCGAAATCTCGTATGATATCCATTTCACCACGGGCGCAGAGCAGTGCGGTGATCTCCCACCGACACCTCATTATTATAGCAGTATAATTTTACAGATGCAAGCTATTTATTCATTTTTAAATTTTTCGTAGTCTTCGAACATTTTTTCGAAACGCTCGTTCATCTGTTCCTCATTATAACCTTTTCTTGCCAGGCGTGCAGCAAAATTTTGAGCCCAGAGAGTAAGACGCTTTGACATCTTCTTATATTTTTTTGATTCTTTCTGATCACTGACTTCTTTCGATCTGCCGTCGGCGTTGGACATAACGTTTTCTGCTATGAACAGTGCCTTCCAGATATCTTCTTCTTCGAATTCATCTGCATGATCGTTAAAGTACTTAATAACACGCTTATAATAATTATCAAAAGTTTTAAACGGAATTTCTTCTTCCTGATTTAAATAAGTATGTACTTCTTTATAAAGCTCCTGCATTCGTTCACCACTCCTAAATGATTTCCGGCACTTATGCTCACGGTTTAAAATTATAGCATATCCACTCTCTATTGCATAGACTGCCGGCCGATTCTTCTTTCCGGAGGCTTCACGGGAGAAAAATAACCGGGGCCGGCACTAATTATGCGGCTCCCGGTATTAAATCATCGTAAAACAATATTATTTTTTGAAATGCTCATCAAAATATGATTCGAGTTTATTAACAACTTCGATCGGCTCGTGTCCTTCAATTTCATGGCGTTCAACCATCGCTTTCAGCTCGCCGTCTTTAAGCAATGCAAAAGAAGGTGAGGATGGCGGGTATCCTGTAAAATAGGAACGGGCCTTTTCTGTTGCTTCTTTATCCTGACCTGCAAATACGGTAACGAAACGATCCGGCTGCACTTCGTAATTTTTCATATAAGCAGCTGATGGACGGGCAATACCTCCTGCACATCCACAGACAGAATTAATGACGACGAAAGTAGTTCCCGATTTATTCAGTGTTTCTTCTACTTCCTCCGCTGACTGCAGCTGATCATATCCAGCCTGATCCATATCCTGACGAGCGGCCTGTACCACATCGTTCATAAACATTTGAAATTCCATGTGTCTTTCACCCTTTCTTCTTTATTTCCATTCTTATTTTACACGTTATAAGAAGATTTTCCAAAGATTATCGCACTACGCTCTTTTATAATTGACTCTGTTAAAGCTCCGTGTTGTTTTTGAAAGTCGCCTGCGGCTCTTTTCACCTGCCACGGAGAAAGCATGCGGCTGTCCTTTTGTCCGGGAGGATCTTCCCCCCTTTCTTTTTCCGCAGACGTCTCTGCCTTGGCATCAGTTTTGCGGAATAAAGAACAGGGTTCATGAAAAGTAGAACTTTTCTTTTTCTCCATCCATCAACAGCGAACTTTAATATAGCTTTAAAATTATGAAAATTTTACAGGGAATTTTCCAACCCCGGCGCGGCACAGAAATTTACAGCCTGAAAACAGGACGTATATAAAGAAGGTTAGGGCAAGATACTTTTTCTGTTTAATATATGGATACTGAGCTTTCGTTCATATTTTCAAGCGATGTTTTAATATGATTCATAAATTTTCCGCAGATATATCCATCAAGCACTCTGTGATCGAGGGACATACAGAGATTAACTATATGCCTTACTGCGATAGCATCGTTATCAAGTACGACCGGACGCTTCACTATCGATTCCACTGATAGAATGGCGGCCTGCGGAGTGTTGATGATCGGCTGGGACTGTACTGAACCGAAAGACCCGGTGTTGTTGAGAGTAAACGTTCCTCCCTGCATATCTTCGGAAGACAGGGAACGGCTGCGCACTTTCCCTGCTATCTCATTTAATGAACGGGCGAGACCTTTAATATTTTTTTCGTCTGCATTTTTAATTACCGGCACGAAAAGTTCTTCTTCCGTAGCAACTGCCATGGAAAGGTGGACGTCTTTATAGCGTATAATTTTATCTCCGTCCCACTTGGAATTTACCTGCGGATAAACTTTTAATGCGTCGACGACAGCCTGCATAAAAAATGGAAGATAGGTAAGCTTAAATCCTTCCTGTTTTTGAAAATCAGCTTTTTTCTTGTCACGAAGTCTTACAAGATCGGTAACGTCCACTTCCACCATCATCCAGGCATGCGGAGCTTCCCTTTTGGAAGCAGTCATGTTCTGAGCAATAGCTTTACGGACTCCGGTTACTGGAATCTCTTCGGTCCGTCCTGTCGGTACAGAAGCTCTTCCCTGGCTCTGAACCGGCATGTCTGCAGGTTTCGGTCTGTCGGCTGAAGCTTCTGTTTGAGGAGTTTCACTTTTTGCACCTGCACCATCTTCTATTGCTGCGAGAATATCTTTTCTTGTAATTCTGCCTCCACGGCCTGAGCCATCCAGTCCAGTAAGGTCTATGTCGTTTTCCTGGGCTAGTTTCAGCACCGCCGGGGAATAACGTCCTGCTGAAGATTTATCTTCAGCCTTTTTTGTATCTTCCGGACTGTCCGGTTTTTGTGATTGTTTCCCGGGAGCTGATTCCGTACTTTTACTTTTTGCAGCTCCTTCGACTTCCATCGTACAGATTACCTGGCCGACTTCCACTTTTTCGTCTTCTGCTGCAATGAGTTCCCCGATAGTTCCCGTGTAGGAAGAAGGCACTTCTGCATTCACTTTGTCGGTCATAACTTCCGCAAGGGGATCGTATTTATTCACTTTATCACCAGGCTGAACTAGCCATTTTGTGATGGTTCCCTCCGTCACACTTTCACCAAGCTGGGGCATGGTAATTTCTGTTGCCATCGTAAAGGCCTCCTTTATATGTTCATACTAAAATTCCGCAAGCTCCCGCATTGCTTCTTCCACTTTATCCGCATTTACCATGAATTTTTTTTCAAGAGCCGGGGTATACGGCATTGCAGGAACGTTCGGTCCGGCGAGCCTTTTTACCGGGGCATCCAGTTCAAAAAGACAGTTTTCTGCTATAATAGCTGAAACTTCACTCATGACACTTCCTTCTTCGTTATCTTCTGTTACAAGAAGAACTTTACCCGTCTTTTTTGCCGCTTCAATAATTGCTTCTTTATCCAGAGGATATACGGTACGAAGATCAAGGATATGAGCTTCATACCCGTCTTCAGCCATCTGTTCAGCTGCCTGCTTCGCAAACTGGATGCACAGCCCGTAAGTAATGACCGTAATGTCATCTCCCTCCCGGACTGCTGCCGCTTTTCCAATAGGGACAGTGTAGTCCTCTTCCGGTACTTCTTCCTTCAAAAGACGGTACGCACGTTTATGTTCAAAAAACAGTACAGGATCGTTCGAGCGGATAGCAGCTTTTAAAAGGCCTTTCGCATCATAGGGAGACGACGGAATAACAATTTTAAGACCCGGCGTATTGGCAAAAAGGGCTTCCACCGACTGGGAATGGTACAGCGCTCCGTGCACACCACCTCCAAAAGGTGCCCGGATAGTGATAGGGCATGTCCAGTCATTATTGGAGCGGTAACGTATTTTAGCCGCTTCTGATACAATCTGGTTCACCGCCGGCATAATAAAATCTGCGAACTGCATTTCCGCTACCGGACGCAGTCCAAACATCGCCGCACCAATACCGACCCCTGCGATAGCCGATTCGGCAAGCGGAGTGTCTATTACACGTTCTTCCCCGAATTCATCATACAGACCGTCCGTAGCGCGGAATACGCCGCCTCTTTTTCCTACGTCTTCACCGAGTACGAACACATTTTCATCTCTGGCCATTTCTTCCTTCATAGCCTGCGTTATTGCTTCGATATATGTTAAAACTGGCATCTTATCATTCCTCCTCGTAAACGTAGTGCGCTAATGTACTGACATCGGCATAATCAGCCTCTTCCGCGTAGTCCGTCGCTTCATCGATTTCACGGCGGAGCTTTGCTCGTATATCGTTTTCCAGCTCGTCTGTCAAAATGCCTGCTTCCCGCAGGTACTGGCCGAATGTGTGGATAGAATCTATCTTTTTAGCTTCTGCCACTTCTTCTTTTGACCTGTACGTGCTGTCATCGTCATCACTGGAATGGGGGGTCAGTCTGTAGGAAACAGTTTCAATGAGTGACGGTCCCTCCCCTTTTAATGCTCTTTCCCTCGCTGCTGCAACTGCTTCGTAAACTGCCAGCGGGTCGTTCCCGTCAACCGATTCTCCGTGAATACCGTAACCGTGTGCACGGTCTGACACATGCTCAATGTTCAACTGTTTGTCCAGAGGGACAGAGATAGCATATTTATTGTTTTCACACATAAAAATTACTGGAAGATCATGCACGCTTGCAAAGTTAATTCCTTCATGGAAGTCTCCCTGGTTGGAGGACCCTTCACCAAACGTGGTAAAAGCTACGAATTCCTGGTTTTTCATTTTTGCTGCCAGTCCAAATCCTACAGCGTGAGGCACCTGGGTAGTTACAGGAGAAGACCCGGTCACAATCCGCTTAGCTTTGTATCCGAAATGCCCCGGCATCTGCCGGCCGCCGGAGTTGGGATCTTCCGCTTTGGCAAATCCGGAAAGCATTAATTCTTTTGCAGTCATTCCAAAATGGAGGACTACCCCCATATCCCGGTAGTACGGAAGGACGTAGTCTGCCGTATTATCAAGTGCCATGGCAGCACCTACCTGAGCTGCCTCCTGCCCCTGACAGGAAATCACAAACGGAATTTTCCCGGCGCGGTTCAGCAGCCACATCCGCTCATCAATCATGCGCGCTTCCACCATTGTTGTATACATCTTCAGAACATCTTCACTGCTCAGGCCGAGAGCTTCATGACGATTTTTTTCCATAGTTGAAACCTCCTTAAATTCATTACCCATGTATCTGTTTACCATCGACAGCGAGTGCTGCTTCCCCTATTGCTTCAGAAAGGCTCGGATGAGGATGGATGGAAGAAGCTACTTCCCAGTGAGTGGCATCGAGAAGCTTTGCCAGTGCTGCTTCAGAAATCATATCAGTAACATGCGGTCCGATCATATGAACGCCGAGAAGATCGTCTGTATCTTTATCTGTTACGAACTTTACGAAACCGGAAGTGTCTCCGTGGACTAGTGCTTTACCGACAGCCTGGAAAGGAAATTTCCCCGTTTTTACGTTATAACCTTTTTCTGCTGCTTCATCTTCTGTCAATCCGACACTTGCCGCCTCAGGGGAAGAATAAGTACATCTTGCAGTCATCTGTGGATCCACCGGATGAGGGTTCCCACCTGATATATGTTCGACGGCCGCAATTCCTTCGTGGGAAGCTACATGGGCAAGCTGCATTCCCCCAATAACGTCTCCCACTGCATATATGTGACTTTCTTTGGTCTGATAATGTTTATTTACTTTAATAAAGCCGTTTTCCACGATAATATCAGTATTTTCGAGACCGATGTTTTTTACATTCGGCTCTCTGCCCACGGAGACAAGTACTTTATCAGTTTTAACTTCTTTCAGCCCACTTTCTGATGTATACGGGACCACAACTCCATCCTCCACTGTTTTCACCCCGGAAGCATCGACCTTTGCTCCGGTGTGTATAACTACACCTCTTGCAGCCAGAGCTTTTTCCATTTCTTTTGAAATTTCTTTGTCTTCTGTCGGAAGAAGCCGGTTCGTATATTCAAAGACGTTTACTGCCACCCCAAAATCAGCGAACATGGAAGCCCATTCAACACCGATAACTCCTCCTCCTATAATCGATATAGAAGAAGGAAGTTCTTCCATCGCGAGAGCCCCATTGGAAGAAAGGATATTTTTTTCATCGAGCTCAAGACCGGGAAGTGTTCTCGGCCTGCTTCCGGTGGCAACGATAACATTGGAAGGTATAAGCATATCATTTTCCCGGTCTTCTTCTTCATATTCAACCGAGATCGTCCCCGGAGTCGGCGAAAAGATGGACGGACCGAGAATTCTCCCCAACCCTTTGTAAACATCAATTTTCCCTTTCTTCATGAGAGACTGCACACCATTATAAAGCTGATCAACGATCTGCTGTTTTCTTTCCATTACTTTCGGAAAATTCAAAGCGGTCTCCTTTGTTTCTACACCGAATGTCTCCGCCTGCTTAACCGTCTTAAAAACTTCTGCACTCCGCAGAAGAGCTTTACTTGGAATGCAGCCCTGATGAAGGCATGTTCCTCCGAGTTTTGCTTTTTCTACTACTGCTACATTCAAATTCAGCTGAGCTGCTTTAATAGCTGCAACATACCCGCCGGTACCAGCTCCTAATATGACCAGATCATATTTTTCTGCCATACTTATCTCTCCTTTATTTTATCTGCTTCAGGTATAACATATGTTTTCGGTCTTTCCTGCCCCCGCAGAACCCGGAGAGCTCCTGCACTGAGTGCCTCCAGTTCATTTTCACCGGGCATTACAATTATATCTGCAATCCATTCAATCCGGGAACAGATTTTTTGGATAAATTCTTCACCGTGCGCAAGACCTCCAGTAAGGACAATCGCATCCACCCTTCCTTCCAGAACGGCTGCACTTGCTGCAATTTCCTTACTTATCTGAAGTGCCATAGCATTATAAATAGATTCAGCCTTTTCATCTCCCCTGGAGATTCTATTTTCCACTTCTACAGCATCATTCGTCCCGAGATAACCGACGAGTCCACCGCCGCCTACTATTTTTTTCATGACCTCATCCGAATAGTATTCTCCTGAGTAGCACATAGCTACAAGATCCCCGGCCGGCACTGTTCCTGCCCGCTCCGGCGAAAACGGTCCTTCTCCGTGCAGACCATTGTTCACATCAATAACCCGCCCGAAGCAATGGGCTCCTACAGTTATACCGCCGCCCATGTGCGTTACGATGAGCCGGATATCTTCATAGCTCTTATCCATTTTTTCTGCAGCCTGCCGTGCGGCAGCTTTTTGATTGAGTGCGTGAAAAATACTTTTTCGTTCAATATCGGCAAAGCCTGAAATTCTGGCTTCCGGCATTAGTTCATCGACGACAACGGGATCTACTATGAAGGCGGAAATGTTAAGCTGTTCTGCTATTTCAAACGCAATGATCCCACCAAGGTTGGACGCATGTTCCCCTGCATAACCTTCCTTCAGATCTGTGAGCATGTCTTCACTGACTGTGTAAGTGCCTCCCTCTATTGGTCTCAGCAGGCCGCCCCTGCCTACAACAGCCGACAGTTTGGATAAATTGATTCCTGACTGATCAAGTGTCTGCAGAATCATTTTTTTCCGGAAGGAGTACTGATCAATGATGGTGGGACAGGACGCCAGGTCACTTCTCTCGTGACGGATAGTTTTCTCGAGAATTTCGTGTTCATTATCGTAAATCCCTATTTTCGTGGAAGTAGACCCCGGATTCAATGCTAGTATTCTATATTGCTTCTCCACATTTTCCTCCTTAATTACCTGCCGCGGGATAAAATATTCATTCCGTTCTGCAGAAACTGCCGCCGGGATTTTCTCATCGTTTCAATCCTCTCTTCGGCCAGTCGGTTCGCAGCTGCATAGGTTGGAATATTATCTCTTTTGGATATTTCAAATATCTTTTCTATACTGTCGTATATTGTTTCCACTTTTTTCATAGCCCGCTCCCGGTTGTAGCCCAGGAGTTCGTCGGAAACATTTATTACTCCACCCGAATTGATGACATAATCCGGTGCGTAAACTATCCCCTTTTCCTGCAGAATATCCCCGTGACGGTTCTCCAGAAGCTGATTGTTGGCTGCGCCTGCCACCACTTTCGCTTTCAGTTTCGGAATAGTATTATCGTTAATTGTCGCACCTAAAGCACATGGCGAATAAATATCGCAGTCTATACTGTAAATATCGTCAATATCTACAGGTTTTGCTCCGAATTCCTCCACTGCCCGGTTAACAGCTTCTTTGTTTATGTCAGTTACAATCAGTTCAGCCCCCTCCTCATGGAGGTATCTGCACATACTGAAGGCTACGTTACCAATGCCCTGAACCGCTACTTTTTTCCCTTCGAGAGAATCTGAACCAAATGCCTCTCTGGCAGCAGCTTTCATTCCTACGTATACTCCATACCCGGTCACAGGTGACGGATTTCCTGAGGATCCAAAGGCAGGAGACACTCCTGTCACATGATCTGTCTCTGAATACACAAGGTCCATATCTTCTACCGTTGTACCAACATCTTCAGCGGTAATATACCTGCCGTTAAGACCTTGGATAAACCGTCCGAAAGCACGGAACATCGCTTCGTTCTTATCTTTTTTCGGGTCGCCTATAATAACTGTTTTTCCTCCACCGAGATTCAGCCCTGCCGCAGCGTTTTTATAAGTCATTCCCCGGGCGAGACGAAGAGCATCTTCAAAAGCTTTTTCCTCCGTATCGTAAGTCCACATTCTTGTCCCCCCGAGTGCTGGTCCGAGCGTCGTGTCGTGAATAGCAATTATTGCTTTCAGGCCGGATTCTTTATCCTGGCACACTACGACCTGTTCATAATCATATTCTTCCATATGTGTAAACAATTTCATAATTGATTCCTCCTATAAATCTATCTGTGTTTTTTTGTGTATTGAAATTCTTTGTTATTGATAAAACCACGCTGCTGTCCGACGCAGAAATATGCGGAAAATATTTATCTTATTTCGGATGAAGCAGGTCTTTATTTAGACTTTTCTGGAGGCAGCAGCCATAACTATCGATAATAATCTGCTTTTTTCAGTATCAGTTCTTGAAGTAAGTACAATTGGCGCACGGGCTCCGACAATCATTCCTCCAGCTGTAGCCTTCCCGATATAAGTAAATGATTTATAAAGGGAATTTCCTGTTTCAATCTCCGGAGATACGATAAGATCAGCGGCTCCTGCCACCGGGGACATAATTTTTTTGCGGGCAGCTGCTTCAGCTGATACAGCATTATCAAATCCAAGCGGCCCATCCACTATGCATCCGCCTATCTGCCCCCGCCTGTTCATCTGCGTGATTGCTGCTGCATCGAGAGTGGCCGGCATTGCAGGGTTTACTGTTTCGACAGCAGCAAGTAAAGCTGCTTTAGGTTCTTTTATGCCCATTTGATGAAGTGCTGACACAGCATTCTCGACGATCTGTACTTTTTCTTTAAGATCCGGAGCAATATTCATAGCTGCATCCGTCAAAAATAAAACTTTCTCTCTTCCAGGCATGTCAAACCCGGCAATGTGGGAAAGTACATTACCTGTCCTAAGGCCATACTCTTTATGCAGCACTGACTTTAACAGGACGGAAGTTGATACCATTCCTTTCATAAGCACATCTGCTTCTCCATTGGAAACGAGACGAACAGCTTTTTCGGCTGCTTCTTTTTCATCCGTGCAGTCAGTAAAAGATGTTACTCCTTTCACTTCTTCAAAATCTGCTTCTTTCATGGCATCTGTCATCTCCTGGAACGGACCGATAAAATGAAAATCAGCAAGAGACTGCTCTATCGCCGACCGTGCCGCGCGGAATATTGAAGGATCCACAGCATGCGCTACGGCAATAACCGTCCGGGACCGGCTTTGAAGAACCGTCAATTTTAAAGACTCGAAATCCATTGCCTACACTCCTTTTAAAAATGCTGTACTTTAATTAATTTGCAAGAATGATGCCAAGTTCAACACCTTATTTTACACAAGTAATACTCACTAAACCATGCAATAATATTCATGCCATGCAATTTATTGCATGCATTTATTTGCATTAAAGGTTATGTTTCTCCATTTTATAATATAAACTGCGGAGGCTGATGTGCAGACGGCGGGCTGTTTTGGTTTTGTTTCCATTCTCCTCAATCAGCGCCTGCTGAAGAGCTTTTTTTTCTGCTTTTTCTATCTGATCTGCCAAAGGGATTTTTTGAGAAGTTCCTGTTTTTTCAAGCAGCATACCTGTTTTTTCTTCTTCGGGAAACAAGTCGGAAACCTGTATAATACGCGCACTCTGGGACATGTGTATTATTGCTCTGCCGAGTACATTTTCCAGTTCTCTTACGTTCCCCGGCCACTGATACTGCTGCAGCTTCAGGAGGGCCTCTTCAGAGATTTCCTGAACAAACCGTCCATATTCCTGATTGAGCTTTTCGAGGAGGTATGTGGAGATTACGGGGATATCCTCGCTTCGTTCACGCAGAGCCGGAATGTAGATCGGTACCCTGTTCAGCCGGTAATATAGATCCTGACGAAACTCACCACTTTCGATTTTCTTTTCAATATCTACGTTTGTAGCTGCAATAATACGCACATCTACTTCTTCGGATTTCGTTCCCCCGACTTTTACAATTTCTCCTTCCTGAAGAACACGGAGCAGTTTAGCCTGCATTTTTGCAGAAAGTTCACCAATTTCATCAAGAAATATACTTCCTTTATCGGCTTCTTCAAACAGCCCCTTTTTTCCTCCCCGCCTTGCTCCGGAAAAAGCGCCTTCCACGTAACCGAAAAGCTCACTTTCCAAAAGCGTTTCGGAAAGTGCGGCGCAATTCACCCGGACAAACCTGTTGTATTTTCTACGGCTTTCGTTATGAACCGCGTGGGCAAAAAGTTCTTTTCCAGTACCTGATTCCCCCCGGAGAAGAATAGCTGCCGGCGTCTTTGCTGCTGCTTTCGCCTGATCAACGGCCATTTGAAGTTCAGAGGAGTTTCCTGCAATATCAGCAAATTCGTATTTCGCCTCTAAAGTCCTGATAATCCGCCGTGCCTGTTCCAGTTCGGTTGTAAGAGCTTCCATTTCAGATACATCGTGAATAACACCGACACTTCCCTGGACAGCTTCGTCCACAATCAGAGGTGCCGCATTGACGACGACGTCACGTCTTGAGGGGCCCACTTTCATTCTGGCTCCTCTCACTGATGATCCACTCTGCAGTACCTTCATATGTATGCTTTCTCCCTCAGAAATGTCGGTGGCTGCAGGTTTTCCTATAACTTCTCCTTTAGTAAGGCCGGTAAGCCGGGTATAGGCAGGATTAATTAATAAGCCGTGCCCTTCATTATCCACAACTGATATGGCATCATTGGATGATTCAATTATCGCTTCCAGCATCGTACGTATGCTTTTCAGGTTGGTGACTTCTTCTGCCATATTTTCTATTTCTGTTATGTCACGAAATACAGCAAGAACACCTATTATTGCCCCTTCATCGTACATAGGTACTCTTGTAGTAATAATTGTCCTGTTTTCACCAATCTGCTGTTTACGGTTAAATTCTGTTTTCTTTGTTTTTAATACGCGCGGAAGTCTGCTGCTCGGCATTTCTTTTTGAATATATTTACCTATCGAGCTCTCTGCTGATAACCCTGTCATTTCTTCAGCCCGTCTATTAATGAGGGTGATTTTTTCCTCGCCGTCTATGGCGATCATTCCATCATGCGTACTGTTAACAATTTTATGAAGCTTTTTGTTCCGGCGCCTTACCACTTGAAGCTCTCTGTAGTTTTCGTGCAGCCGTTTTATCAGACCGCGTCCTGACTGAAAACTTATTTCTGCTTTTTCTCCTATTATGAGCGCATGCGGAACTGCTTTTTCCGCTTCTTTCAATGAATTGTATTCGGGGATCTTAAAATCTGTTTTTTCGTTCGTAGTAATAACAATACCGCATATATTGAAAGGTTCGGGGATGGGGGTATCATTCAGAAAATGCTCTATTTCTCTCTTTGTACCGTTCAGAAGTATATCCATCTTTCATCTGCCCTTTCCACCCTGCTTCGCACCAGGGGAATACTGTTTTTAGCATGTTACTCTCTACTATACAAAATACTGGCTTTGCAGGCTACTCGACTTTTCTGCCGTAATCCTTTAGAATAAGGCTGAGATTACGGTTTGAAATGAGGGAATACAATGACGATCCAGCGATTTGCCGCTTTAGTTATTCTGCTTATCCCTATCGTTACAGCAGGATATGGCATAAAACTTATGAGAGATACTCTATTTCAGATTTTAAACGCTCCTTTCCCTTCCCATTATCTTCAATTTCTCGCAGGTATGATCTGTCTTGCTGTCGGCGTCTGGTTTATCGGGGGCTTTATCCTCCACAGGGACCGGAAGAATAACAAGGTAGCACCCCGTTTTCAAAAACGGCAGCCTGCCAAAAAAAACCTGGAAGTCTAAACGACTTCCAGGTTTTTTTATTTTCCATGCTCTACTCTCAGTTTATCAGCTACCATCGCAATAAATTCAGAATTAGTCGGCTTCGACTTTGCACTGTTCACTGTATATCCGAACATTTTGGAAATAGAATCGACATTTCCCCGTCCCCAGGCTACTTCGATCGCATGCCTTATAGCCCGTTCAACCCGGCTCGGCGTCGTATTGAATTTATCGGCAATATCGGGGTAAAGGACCTTCGTCACCGAACCGAGCAGGTCGATATCATAATAAACGAGGGTTATTGCTTCCCGCAGATACATATAGCCTTTAATGTGAGCAGGCACTCCTATTTCATGAATAATGCTGGTAATACTGGCATCAAGATTCATCGGAGTAAAGGTCTGGCGGGAGTTACCCTGACTCCGTTCTTTTCCAGACTGTTCCGCAGAGGCTACCTCCCTTACTTTATCGACGAGCATATCCATGTCAAATGGCTTAAGCACATAATACGATGCTCCCAGTTCCCCTGCTTTTTTTGTCACTTCCTCCTGGCCGAAAGCTGTAAGCATAATAATACTTGGTTTTTTATCAAGCGGTGTTTCGTTTAATTTTTCCAGTACTGCGAGCCCGTCCAAATGAGGCATTATAATATCAAGAATAATAACATCCGGCTGTTCTGTTTTTATAATTTCCAGGCACTCCTGCCCGTTGTAAGCTTTCCCAATAACCGTTATATCATCCGTATCGTTCAGGTATTCTTCCAGCAGACCAACAAGTTCTTTGTTATCATCAGCTACACAAACTTTTATCTTGTTCATACCCGCGTCCCCCTTACCTCTCTGCCTGATACTGTTTTTCCTGCAGTTTATGATTCTCCAAGTATAGCATAGTGAAAGTGGACGTTTAAAGCAGGTTCAGGCTCGATTAACGACAACTCTCAACACGAGCAGAGCTTATTATTAAACAGGGAGGGCATCTATTATCTTCTGTAATGTCGGCAGCAGTGGGACTTTTCATGATTGAGGGAACTGCACAGAGCAGATACATATTCTTACAAAGGAATATTTTATATATTTTTTTCGAATAAGGTAAAAGAAAATGTGAAATCAGCTCACCATGGGTTACTTCCGGTCAGATGCCTGAGAAATAAGCTCCCGGGCATGCTGCTTCGTCACATCTGTAATATCGGTTCCGGACATCATACGCCCTACTTCTTCAATCTGCTCTTCACTGCTTAATGGATGGACACTGGTTATAGTCCGTTCATTTTTTTCCTGTTTCGAAATGAATAAATGCGTGTCGGCCATGGCTGCTACCTGAGGCAGGTGAGTAATACATAAAACCTGGGAGCCTTCTGCGAGCCGGTGAATTTTTGACGCAATTGCCTGGGCCACTCTCCCGCTTACTCCTGTATCAACTTCATCAAATATAAGGGAAGTTACACCTTCATGACGGGCGAGAATGGATTTAAGTGCCAGTATCATCCTGGAAATCTCTCCCCCGGAAGCTACTTTCGCGAGTGATTTCAGCGGTTCTCCTTTATTTGTAGCTACCTGAAATTCTATGGAGTCGATACCCGACCGTTGGAACGGGTGCTTTTTCAACAGCTGGTCCGCCGTGAATTCTTCCTGAGGAGCTGTCTGAACGAGTACTTCAAACTCCGTATGAGGCATATATAAATCTTTCAGCTGCTGCTGAATTGCCTCCTTCAGTTTACCGGCTGCCTTTTTTCTGATATCGCTTATGTGCATTCCCTCCACATAAAGATCTGCAGCTGCAGCCTCCAGTTCCTGCTGCCATTCTCCCAGCCGCTGCTCCCGATTGGTAAGTGTATCCAGCTCTTCTTCGATTGAAGCACAATATTCCAGAATTTCTTCCACACTTTCTCCGTACTTACGTTTCAGCTGGCTGATTTCACTCAGTCGGGCTTCGATTTCATGAAGTCTTTCCGGATCAAATTCGATGGATTCATAGTAATCCCTTAAAGAAAATGCAGCTTCTTCCAGCATATAATACCCTTCTTCCACTGTTTCCTTTAACTTTCCGATTTCCGGGTCCATTTCAGCTGCTTCCTCCACCTGGTTTTTTGCAGCCATGACCCACTCCAGCCCTTTGCTGTCTCCGTAAAGACTTTCGTATGCGCCATGGATCGTTCTGTAAAGTCCTTCACTGTTGTTCAGCTTTCTCTTTTCTTCTATCAAAAGTACGTCTTCCTGCGGCTGAAGCTGAGCCTGTTGAATTTCTTCAAATTGATACTGAATCAGGTCCAGGCGCTGAGCCATCTGCTGTTCATTGTCGGAAAGCTGCTTCAGTTGTTTAAGTTTTTTGTCAAACCTGTCGTAAAGAGAGGAATATTCTTTTTTAGCTTCTTTCAGTTCTTCCTCTGCAAAGCGGTCAAGAAACATGCCGTGCTTATCGGTCTGCAGAAGCTGCTGATGCTCGTGCTGCCCGTGTATGTCAACAAGCTGCTGGCCGATCTGACGCAGAATGCCGAGTGTGGTCAGGCGGCCGTTCACCCGGCACACACTTTTTCCCTGTTTAGTAATTTCCCTCTTTAAAACTACTGTTTCTTCTTCATCAAGTTTAATTCCAAGATCCTGGAATAATGCAGCTGTTTCTGCCGGAAGAGGCTCCTCCACAGTGTATAAACCTTCGATCTCTGCCCGTTTGCTGCCGTGCCTGACGAACTCTACAGATCCCCGTCCGCCTATAAGCAGTCCGATAGCATCAATAATAATCGATTTTCCTGCACCGGTTTCTCCAGTTAAAACTGTCAGACCCTCTTCAAATGATACTGTCAATTCTTCAATAATGGCAAAGTTTCGAATTGAAATTTCCATCAGCACAGCTGATCAGCTCCTCTCAGATTGATAAACAGAAACTATGTAAACATTTTTCAAATACTATATAAATTAAACCGGATGGAAAGTCTAACAGTCTCGTATTATTTAGCCCGGACTATTTTCTGTTTCTGTAACGTTTTACAGCCAAGCGGTCTTCCTGATATTAACTTCCCGGGCCATTAATTATAAAAAAAGGCTGAATCCTGCTTTGTACCAGGTCAGCCTTTTTCTTTATAACTCTGTTTACATAAGACCCACTATGCAGAGAAAACAGCACCGCAAAATTCTGCACGTCTTCTGGAGGTGGTTATTATTTCCATTCATCCCCAATATAAAAAGTACAGCCGCCGGTTTCATTAATTAAAAAAGCAACGAAGGATGTTGACCTTCCTCATGCCGAGTTAAAGCATTTCCAGAAATTTTTCGGTCATCTTTCCCGGATCCTCTTCCGAGCGGCAGATGATAAGAATGGTGTCATCCCCGCATATAGTTCCCATAATTTCTGTCCAGTCAAGATTGTCAATAAGTGCCCCTACAGCATTTGCATTACCGGGAAGCGTTTTAATGACGATCATATTGGACGTATAATCTATGGAAACAAAGCTGTCGACCAGTGCTCTCTTAAGCTTCTGCAATGGATTGAACCGCTGGTCTGAGGGCAGACTGTATTTGTATCGTCCGTCCATCATCGGTACTTTTACAAGATGAAGCTCTTTAATATCCCGGCTGACGGTCGCCTGAGTTACATTAAAACCGGCGTTTCTCAGCTGATCAACCAGTTCATCCTGAGTTTCGACGTCATTATTTCCGATGATATCCCTGATTTTTATATGTCGCTGACCTTTATTCATAGAAGAGTTCCTCCAAAAATTCAGTTTATTGCGGTGGTTTTACGTGGGCTTCTTTCACCGTGCGGCTGATTTCACCTTCTCCGTACTCCGATTTTCCGGATGCCCTCAGATGCATCAGAAATTCAATGTTTCCTTCTCCACCCCTGATCGGGGAAGGAACAATATTAATTACGGCGAAGCCTGCTTCCTCAGCAATTTCAGCTGTTCTCTTTAGAACTTTTTCATGAACGGCAGGATCCCGTACAATTCCTTTTTTTCCAACCTCGTCCCGTCCAGCTTCAAACTGAGGTTTTATAAGAGCGGACACTTCTCCCGCAGCGGATAATATATCTTTCAGCGCTGGAAGAATCAGCCTCAGGGAAATAAACGAAACGTCAATAGTCGCAAAGTCCGGCTCTCCCTTGTCAAAATCTGCCGGTGTACAGTACCGGAAGTTTGTTCTTTCCATTACTACCACCTGTTTATGCTGACGGAGTTTCCAGGCAAGCTGATTGTAGCCTACGTCAAGTGAATAAACGAGCCGCGCTCCTTCCTGAAGAGCACAGTCTGTAAATCCTCCCGTAGAGGCTCCTATATCGAGAACAATTTTATCTTCCAGGTTTAAGTGAAACGTCTCCACAGCCTTTTTCAGCTTCAGTCCACCCCTGCTGACGTAGGGACTGATCTCCCCTTTGAGGGTCAGAACAGCGTCCACCGGCACTTTTGTGCCGGCCTTATCCACTCTTTCCCCATCAGCCAGAACGAGACCTGCCATTATCGTACGTTTCGCTTTTTCTCTTGAGTCCATTAATCCCTGTTCCACGAGCAGTACATCAATTCTTTCTTTTTTCATTGTCAGGCCCGCTGTTTTTTAGGGGGAAGCATTTCCACAACACGTGCTGCTGCATTTTCGTCTGTAAGCCCTACCTCTTTAAGAAGATCCGGCACGCCTCCGTGTTCGATGTAGCAGTCCTCGATACCCATTCGCTCTACTACTGCGGAATGGATCCCCTGTTCGTGATAAAATTCCAGTACTGCACTCCCGAATCCGCCTTGAAGAACATGTTCTTCCATTGTGAGAATCGGTTTCTGTTTTTTATTTAATTCGAAAAGCTTTTCATGATCGAGAGGCTTGATTGAACGGGCATTTATAACTTCTGTATATATGCCTTTTTGAGCGAGAAGCTCTGCCGCCGCTTCAGCTACAGGAACCATCGTACCGAAAGCGAGTATAGCTGCATCCTCACCTTGTTTAAGCACTTCCCACTGTCCCAAAGTAATTTCCTGCAGGGTTTCGTCCATCTCCACACCAATTCCGCTTCCTCGTGGATACCTTACTGCAACAGGACCATTTTCATACTGTACAGCTGTGTAAAGCATATGCTGAAATTCATTTTCGTCCTTCGGCGCCATAAGTTTCATATTAGGCAGATGACGCATATAGGAGATATCGAATACGCCCTGATGAGTTTCTCCATCCGCCCCAACGAGTCCGGCTCGGTCAATAGCAAAGGCTACATTTAAATTTTGACGGCATACGTCATGGACAAGCTGATCATATCCACGCTGAAGAAACGTGGAATAAATCGCAAGTACAGGCTTCATACCCTGTGCCGCAAGTCCTGCTGACATCGTAGTTGCATGCTGCTCTGCTATTCCGACATCAAACATTCTTTCCGGGAATTCCTGGGCGAATTTATCGAGTCCGCTTCCATTCGGCATGGCAGGAGTAACCGTGACGAGCTTTTCATCGGTTCTTGCAATTTTTTTCATCGTTTCTGCAAAGACGCCGCTGTAACTTGGAGGCCCCGGTTTTTTAACAACCTCCCCGGATTCAATTTTGTACGGGCCAAGACCGTGCCAAGTACCTTTGGCATCGTTCTCGGCAGGTGCATAGCCTTTCCCTTTTTTTGTGACAACGTGGATCAGCACCGGCCCTTTAGTTTTTTTAGCGTACTGGATATTGGAACGAAGATCATTTATATCATGTCCGTCCACAGGTCCGAGATACGTAAATCCGAGTTCTTCAAAAAACATGCCCGATACAAACATATACTTGAGGCTGTCTTTCAGACGTTCCGCTGTAGCAGCAATACGCCCACCGAATGCTGGTACTTTTTTAATGAGCATTTCAAGATCTTCTTTCGCCCGTGTATACTTTCCGGCTGTACGCATTCTTCCAAGCATATTATGAAGTGCGCCGACGTTCGGTGCAATTGACATTTCATTATCATTCAAAATCACTGTCATGTCCCGCTGCTCATGACCAATATGGTTAAGCGCTTCCAACGCCATGCCTCCGGTCAAAGCGCCGTCTCCTATTATTGGAACGATATGCTCATCCGATCCTTTTAAATCACGTGCAAGTGTCATGCCCATTGCTCCGGAAAGCGATGTGGAGCTGTGCCCCGTTTCCCAGCAGTCATGGATCGATTCGGAACGCTTAGGAAATCCGCAGAGTCCTTTATGCTGCCGCAGAGTATCAAACTGGCCGGCCCTGCCGGTTAAAATTTTATGCACGTATGCCTGATGGCCTACATCGAATAGAAATTTGTCTTTTGGGCTCTCATACAGCTGATGCAGTACGAGAGTCAGTTCCACCACCCCTAGATTAGGCCCGAGATGGCCTCCTGTAACTGAAAGTTTGCTGATCAAAAATTCCCTTATATCTTCAGCTACACTCCGAAGCTGCCTGTCATCCAGCTCTTTTAAAAAAGCCGGGTCCTTCATCTCTAATACATCCAAAAGAAACCCTCACTTTCTTCCTTTTAAATTCTTTCGTTTTTTCTTTTTCTTCTTAAAAATTGTTATTTTTAATTTTACCTCTATCACATAAAATAATCTACCCACACGGTAAATGATCTCTGTAGAATATTGAATCGCAAGGGTTTTACCCACTGACTTTCCACCTACGGTCAGTGCTGCCACGATGCTTGTAAATAATACTGATATAGCAAACTGGGTGGTGGAACCTTCTTCATGCCCAAGCTGGGAAGCAAGCTGCAGCACGACATAGGCAGAAGCTGTACCACTTATTACCCCTGCAATATCCCCAATAACATCATTTGTAAAATTAGAAAATTTATCTGCGTTGCGGGTAATTTGAACCGCCTGCCTGGCCCCGGGAAGCTTTTCCGCAGCCATCGCATGAAACGGCTTTTCACGGGCTGCAGTCGCAGCAACCCCTATAGTATCAGATATTACCCCCAGAAGGACGATGAGAAACACAATCATCATACCTACTGCCCAGGCTACCCCGCTTAATATCGCTGTGGAAATGACAGAAAAAATAGCCGCTAACACGAGTGTGATAACGGCGATCATCCAGCTCCATCTTAAAGATTGTTTCATTGATTCCTTCATTTATAAATCCCGTCTCCCTTGGGCAGTACATACTTATTATGTAAATGGTGAGTGGTCATTAAAGGAGTAAAGACTGCGCCTTAGGTCCAGTAGGTTTTCCCAGCCGGGTACCGCAGCGTCGCCGCCACGGTGGTTTCCCTTTAAACCCGGCTTGACGCTGTCGCCAGACGCCAGACTGGATTACCACTCAGTACGCACTATAATCCTCTTTTAATGTCCTGTGGAACAGTCTAGGGGTTTTCCCCGGCAGTTCAAATCAACCTCTATCCTCTTTTGCAGAGCTGATTTCATATGGTTGGCTACCATAATCCCCTCAGACTCCACTCAAGGCAGGCTACGCTGCCCGCTCGTTCCCTGACTCGCAAGGCAGGTTCATACCTGCAAGCACAGCATCAGTGGGTCTGACGCCATACTTACAGGCCTCCGCGGCTGCAGGGTCATCGCCCACATGCCTTTGTGGATCGCCCTACAGCCTTTACTCCCAGTCAGGACCCAAGGCTGGGCGCCTCAAGCCAAGACTAGGAACTTCATCGATGTGCCCTTTAGCGGATTTTTAGGCCCGCTTTCGAGGCTGTAGAACCGACTAGAATACTGCACCACTCACCTTTATTATTATATCATGAAATAAGAGGTACGGACAATTAAATGGCTACTGATCACGTTCTGCAATATAAACAGCCAGCTCCTGCAGTATGTGACTCGGAACAGAAAGCTCCTCCAGCTCGGAAAGAGCCGCACCTGTGTGGAATTTCAGACGCTCTTTTGCTTTTTCCAGACCGAGCAGACTGACGTATGTTTTTTTATGATTTCCTTCATCACTTCCTACCGGTTTTCCGAGCAGCTGCTCATCTCCTTCAACATCAAGCAGGTCATCTTTGATTTGAAAGGCCAGTCCGATATGAATGCCAAACCGGTGAAGCGCTTCCTGCTCTTTCTTTCCCGCACCTGCAATGGAAGCTCCCATCTGGAGCGCTACGGCCAGCAGATCTCCGGTTTTACGGTTATGAATACTTTCCATTTCCTCTACAGTAACTTCTTTTTCCTCCGCAAGCATATCAGCCGTCTGACCGCCCACCATTCCGTCCGGCCCGGCTGCACGGGAAAGAAGACGTACGTTTTCCAGCCTTTTTTCAGGAGCAAGCCGGTCGTCCCTGGAGATAAGTTGAAAAGCATGCGTCAGCAGTGCATCTCCTGCGAGTATAGCTGTTGCTTCACCGAATATTTTATGATTTGTCGGTTTACCTCTTCGAAAATCATCGTTATCCATTGCAGGAAGATCATCATGAATCAAGGAGTATGTGTGTATCATTTCCAGCGCACAGGCAGTGCTGTCTCCTGCCGTTTTGTCCCTGTCATAGCTTTCAAGCACGGCATAGAGAAGCATTGGACGTATGCGCTTCCCCCCGGCCTGAAGAGAATAAAGCATAGCCTCCTGAAGCTGACGGGGAGCTTCAAGAGAAGAAGTTATCTCTTCAAAGAAGCTTTCCACCCTGGCTTTATGGCTGTCAATAAACGTATCGAGAAGGGGTTTATTCACGCTACAATTCCTCCTCAGGAAGACTCGATAAGGAACCGTCTTCAGACAGAACTTCCGTCATCTGCTTTTCCACTTTATGAAGCCGATCGTGACAATCTTTCGAAAGTTTCATGCCCTCCTGAAACATATCTATCGCTTCTTCAAGAGGGACATCTCCCTGCTCGAGTTTCTGGACGATTTCTTCCAGTTCCCGCATTGATGTTTCAAAAGAAGCCTTTTTTTCTTCCCCCATTATAATCCCTTCCTTTCTTCTTTAACTTGTTTTTTCACCATGCAGTCCAGGGATCCGTCCTGGAGACGGATGGTCACTGCACCACCTTCGGAAGTATCTTCAATCGATTTGATTAAACTTTTTTCTTCATTGTACACAAGACTGTATCCTTTTTTCATAAGGTGGAGCGGACTGAGAAGATCGAGTTTGGAAACCTGCAGGGATAGCTGCTGATTTTTATTTTGAATGAGCAGTTCCATAGTGCGCACCAGACTTTTTTCAAGCTGCTCTGCTTTTTCCCTGTGAGCAGCCGCCTGTTTTTCAGGATGAACATTTTTCAGCCTTTCGTGCCATGACTGCAGGCGCTGCTGCTGTTCCTGACTTGCCTGCTTAAGACTTCGTTTCAGTCTTTCCTGCATCATATCCAGCTGCTGCTCTTTTTCTTCGAGAAGTTTCTTCGGATATTTGAAAGCATAGGAATTTTCCAGTCTCTTTAGTTGATCTCCTGCCTGCTTCGTATATTGAATCATGATTCGTTGGAGACGTGCATGACGCTCTGCTGTAAATGCCCTCATTTCCTGTATATCCGGGACGACCATTTCCGCTGCAGCTGTGGGTGTCGGAGCTCTGAGATCAGCCGTGAAGTCACTTATCGTTACATCCGTTTCGTGACCTACAGCAGAAACTACAGGGGTCTGCGATTCAAATACAGCTTTTGCCACCTCTTCTTCATTAAATGCCCATAACTCTTCGAGGGATCCGCCGCCACGACCGATAATCATAACGTCAAAGATTCCCGCCTCATCCGCCTGGCGGACAGCACGGGAAATTGATCCGGAAGCATGAGGCCCCTGCACGAGAACCGGAAGAAGCGTGACTTTTGCAAGCGGGTACCGCCTTCGAAGAGTTGTAACAATATCTCTCACAGCCGCCCCTGTAGGTGACGTTACGACTGCGATACGTTCCGGAATTCTCGGAAGCGTTTTTTTACGGCTTTCTTCAAAGTATCCTGCTGCCTCCAGTTTTTTCTTCAGTTGTTCGAACGCAAGATACAGGTCACCAATACCGTCAGGCTGCATTTCTTTTACGTAAAACTGATACTGTCCGAACGGTTCATAAACCGATATATCGCCTCGGACAAGTACACCCATCCCGTTTTCAGGTGTAAAGCGGAGAGATTTATTGCTGCCGGCAAACATGACAGACTGCAGACGGGAACGGTCATCTTTGAGGGTGAAGTACATGTGTCCCCGGCTGTGCTTTTTAAAATTGGATATTTCAGCACGGACCCACACGTTCTGAAGCGCAGCGGAAGTATCAAGCAGTTTTTTGATTTTGACAGTCACATCGTATACAGACAAAAACTGGCCGTTCACACTATCCCTTCTTTCTACCGGCTGCACGCTCCGCTGCTTTGAGAGTATTATACATGAGCATTGTAATCGTCATAGGGCCCACGCCTCCCGGTACCGGGGTCACATAGGATGCTTTGTCTTTTACCGATTCAAAATCGACGTCTCCTGTCAGCTTCCCCTCTTCCGTACGGTTAATGCCGACATCAATGATTACCGCACCGTCTTTAATATAGGACTTATCCAAAAAACCGGCCCGTCCTATAGCAACCACTATAATATCGGCCTGCTTTGTCAACTCACGGATATCTTTCGTCCGGGAATGGCAGTAGGTGACAGTAGCATTTTCGTTAAGCAGAAGCTGGCCGACAGGCTTTCCCACTATATTGCTCCGGCCGACGACTACGGCATGCCTGCCTTCTATAGGTATATTTTTCATTTTTAACATATGTATGATTCCGAAGGGAGTGCAGGGAAGGAAGGCATCTTTCCCTATCATCATTCTTCCTATATTCACTGGATGGAAACCATCAACATCTTTCTCCGGTGAAATGGCTTCAATAATCTTCTCCTCAGAAATGTGGGAAGGAAGAGGCAGCTGCACAAGAATGCCATGAATATTATCTTTATTGTTCAGCTTGTCAATCTTTTGAAGAAGATCCTTTTCGGATATAGTATCTTCTGTACGATCCACTTCAGAATAAATACCGGCTTCCCGGCACGCCTTCTCTTTTCCCCTTACATAGGAAGCAGAGGCAGGGTCATCTCCTACGAGAATGACCGCAAGTCCCGGAACAGTTCCTTCCTCACCAAGCCGTTCTGCTTTTTCTTTAAGCTCCCGACGTGTTACTGCTGCTATTTCCTTGCCTGAAATAAGCTCTGCACTCATTGATAAACAACTCCCCTTCAGATAATTATCATTACTCTTTTTCGAGCATAGAAGCTATTTTGGAGGCAACACCGTTTACAAATTTCCCGGCTTCCTCCTCTGCATTAAAGCCTTTCGCCAGATCAATTGCTTCGTTGATACTTACGTTCACAGGAACATCTTCTACGTATTTCATTTCGTAGACACATAGACGGAGTATCGCTCTGTCCACTCTGGAGAGACGTGACAGCGTCCAGTGCTCCAGCACACTGTCCAGAAGGCCGTCTATTTCTTTCCGGTTCTCCAGTGTTCCTTTTACCAGGTCAAGAAGAAAATCGTTTTCTTCTTCTTCTTTTTCCAGCGTTGCTTCAATTGCTTCTTCGGCTGAAACCCCGGTCATTTCGACCTGGTACAGCGCCTGGACGGATTTGATCCGTGCCACTCGTCGATTCATTTTATCTTTCTCCTTTTCTGCTAACAGGTCATTTCAATACTTACTCATAATAGCATAGAAAAGGGGCCCCTTGCACGAAGATGTCTTAAAACGTAACGCTCTGCATATCGGAGAATTTAACAGACCTTCCGCTGGAAAGGGCGGAAAATTTAATAAGCAAACTTAAAGCCGCCCCAGGGTAACCCGGGACGGCTCTGCATAGTACGTTCAGGAATCTGCCAGAACAGTTTCCTCATCGTTTTTTGATTCAAACTGAATGCCTGTAATATGAATGTTTACAGATAAAACTTCAATGGATGTCATTGTTTTTAAAGTCAGTACGATGTTTTCCTGTACTTTTTTTCCAGTTTCAGGAATGGAATGCCCATATTTAGCAACGATATAAACGTCAAGAGTGAAACCTTCTTCACTCACTTCAGCTCTTACGCCTTTACTGTGGGAGCTTCTTCTTCCGAGTCGTTCCGCCACTCCGGATGCAAAATTTCCCTGGAGGTGGTCCACTCCATCGATCTCTGAAGCAGCCAGCCCGGCTATTATTTCAATTACGTCCGGTGATATTTCCACTTTACCTAAATCATTTTTATGTCCCGGAAGCTGGATCATCTGATATTCAGCCATCCTTATTCCTCCCTCGGTTTAATCGGATATGTCTCCAGGAACTTAGTGTTAAAATCCCCGCTGCGGAAAACCTCGTGGGCAAAAAGCTGCTGATGGAATGGAATTGTCGTTTTAACACCTTCCACCATAAACTCATCCAGTGCCCTTTCCATTTTGGCAACGGCTTCTTCACGGTCTGCTCCATAAACAATTAATTTCGCAACCATGGAATCATAATAAGGGCTGATCATATAGCCTGTATAAACAGCGCTGTCGACTCTCACCCCCGGTCCTCCCGGTGGAAGATAATACGTAATTCTTCCGGGAGAAGGCATAAAGTTTTTAAACGGATCTTCTGCATTAATCCGGCATTCAATTGACCATCCGTTGAAAACAATATCCTCCTGTTTTACCGAAAGCTCTTTTCCGGATGCCACATGAATCATTTCTTTGATCAGATCCACTCCCGTCACCATTTCCGTAACAGGATGCTCCACCTGTATCCGCGTATTCATTTCCATAAAATAAAACCGGTTTTCCGTATGGTCGAAAATAAATTCAATAGTACCGGCACCTGTATATTCGACAGCTTTAGCTGCTCTCACAGCTGCCTGACCCATCTCTTCCCTTATTTCCGGCGAAATAGCCGGTGAAGGTGTTTCTTCCACAAGCTTCTGAAGACGGCGCTGAATAGTACAGTCCCTCTCTCCAAGATGAACAACATTCCCATAGTTATCAGCCATCACCTGAATTTCCACATGACGGAAATCTTCAATGAATTTTTCAAGGTAAACGCCTTCGTTACCAAAATTGGCTTTTGCCTCTTTCTGGGTTACGGAAATTCCTTTTCGGAGTTCCTCTTCGGTTTTCGCCACACGGATACCCTTACCTCCGCCGCCGGCCGTTGCTTTGATAATAACGGGATAGCCGATTTCTTCGGCTACTCTTACGCCGTCATCCGGAGATTTAACAAGTCCGTCCGAGCCGGGAACAACGGGAACTCCCGCTTCCTCCATCGTTTTTCTGGCGACATCTTTAGTTCCCATCTGACTGATTGCGTAGGGGCTCGGGCCTATGAACGTAATGTTGCAGGCTCCACAGATTTCTGCAAAATCAGGGTTTTCTGAAAGAAAGCCATATCCCGGATGAATTCCATCGGATTCCGTCAGTGTTGCAGCACTCATGATATTTGTGAAATTCAAATAACTGTCTGCACTTGAGACCGGACCGATGCAGTAGGATTCATCCGCAAGTTTCACATGCAGAGCATCATGATCGGCTGTGGAATACACAGCTACTGTTTTAATACCCATTTCTTTACAAGCTCTGATTATTCTTACCGCGATTTCCCCACGATTAGCTATTAGAATTTTTTTCAGCATAATATCCCTCTATTCCGGCTTCACAAGAAATAGTTCCTGGCCGTATTCCACCAGCTGGCCGTTTTCTGCAAGTACTTCCACAATTTCTCCATCAATTTCTGCTTCTATTTCATTCATAAGCTTCATTGCTTCGACAATACATACAACACTTTCATTTTTTACTTTATCACCCTTTTTAACGTAAGGATCAGCATCCGGGGAAGGTGACGAATAAAACGTTCCGACCATAGGAGAGAAAATTTTGTGAAGATTTTCCGACTCGGAAGTTTCTTTTTGCGGTTGTTCTTCAACCGCCGGTTTAGAAGCTTCCTGCTGTACTGGAGCAGCTGGCGGAGCAGCTGGCGCTTCCGAAGATGTCTTCTCCGGCTGGGAGATTTGAGCAGTCTCCCCTGAAGAGCTGTTTTTCCTTAAAAGAACCTTGGCACCATTCTGCTCATATTTAAATTCACTAATGGTGGAATCATCAACTAATTTAATCAACTCTCGTATTTCCTGAATTTTCAACATAGTTTTCACTCCTGTTTTTGTTTTAGCTTCAGCTGAAGCATTTTTATTGGAACAGTAAGAAACAGAGCTCTGCAGCCACTCTATTTCTATATGAGCACCCCCGGCACAGACTGAGCTTATTATGTACTCTATGCCAGACTGTCTATATAAGATTTATGCTACCTTAAATCAACCGGATTGAAAACCTTTTTTACAAAAACTGCCGTACTATAAAATATATCTGCAATGTATTAGATCTTATCAGGTGGTAACGCTTACAATAACACGCAGGAATTTCGGATCTGAAACCGGCTTATTGCTATAAAAGGGGGGCAGGCCGTCACTGTAAGGCCCCGCCCCCTCTTTTTACACTTCTTCTTCCGTCTTAGGGGTGTTCTTATACTCTCTAAATACAGGGAAATCTGAAAGGTTATCTGGTATTTTACCATCTTCCAGCAGTATAATCTTGACCATGTCCCTGTTTCTTGCCATATGGTACTTTTCTCCATATCCATTTTCTTTCGTATATTGTTTCAGGCTTTCGTAATCTTTTTCCTGAATGGAGACGGGTGCCCCTTCAGCTTCCTCCGCCTCCTGTTCAAACCCCACTTGAAACTCCACAATTTGTATTTTGTCGTTTTTGATGTTGCGCGTCTGCTCCAGAACTGCTTTAGCGCCTTCCGTTAAATCTGACCACTCCATACTATTACCTCCTGCATGCCGGCTCTGCCGGTGTTTTTATTAGGCCCGGGATACGTACTTCCCTTCCCGTGTATCAATAATGAGTTTGTCCCCCTGATTGACAAAGAAAGGAACCTGTACAGTAAGACCTGTTTCCAGCGTTGCCGGTTTCGTACCTCCGGATGCTGTGTCTCCCTTGATACCGGGTTCCGTCTCTGTTACTTCCAGTTCCACGGACTGAGGAGGTTCGACACCGAGAATTTCATTGCCGTACATGAGTATACTGACTTCCATATTCTCTTTTAAAAATTTAAGCTGGCGTTTAATCTGGCCGGTTTGAAGGTCAATTTGTTCATAGGAGGAAGTATCCATAAATGCATGGTCATCCCCGCTGGAATACAGATACTGCATCGTTTTGTTTTCGATGTGTGCCTTCTCAACTTTTTCACCGGCCCGGAATGTTTTTTCCTGGGTGTTTCCTGTCCGGAGACTCCGCAGTTTTGAACGAACAAATGCCGCACCTTTTCCCGGTTTAACGTGTTGAAATTCAAGTACCTGCCAAATATCATTATCTGTTTCAATTGTCAGTCCTGTTTTAAAATCGTTTACTGAAATCATATTTTGTTCCTCCTTTATTAAATATCCTGATGAATCAGACCGTACTTTTTATAACCCACAGCAGCTACAAAACGATTAGTTCTTTCGGAGACTTTGAAAGAATACGGCATCCTTCCTCTGTAATAACTACGTCGTCCTCAATTCTCGTGCCACCCGTGCCCGATACATAAATTCCCGGTTCCACTGTTACTACCATCCCCGGTTCCAGTTTCTGACTGCTTCTAAAGGACAGTCCTGGTCCTTCATGCACTTCCAGTCCCATTCCGTGACCTGTGGAATGACCGAAAAATTCACCGTATCCTTTTTCTTTAATGTAATCCCGTGTGAGAGCATCTGCTTCTCTGCCTGTCATCCCGGGCTTTAGTCCTTCTACTCCTCGGATCTGCGCTTGAAGTACTGTGTCATGAATTTCCCTCAGTTTATCTGCAGGTTCTCCTACCGCCACTGTCCTTGTAATATCTGAGCAATATCCTTTGTAATAAGCTCCGAAATCAAGAGTGACAAGTTCTCCCGATTCAATTTCTTTATGACTGGCGACTCCATGCGGCAGAGCCGACCGATATCCGGATGCAACGATAATATCGAACGAAGAAGAGTCCGCGCCTTTCCTCCGCATGAAAAATTCCAGTTCATTTGATACGTCGATTTCTTTTACTCCAGGTTTTATAAAACTTTGAATATGGGTGAAAGCTTCGTCGGCAATATCCACTGCCTTCTGAATGACCTTAAGTTCTTCTTCGGTTTTACAGAGACGAAGTTGTTCTACAAGGCCCTCCACCGGCACGAGTTCTACACCTAGTTTTTCGCTGTATGCTTCATATTCACCAAACGTCACATGGTTTTTTTCAAAGCCCAGCCGGTTAATTCCCATTTTTTTAAGCTGGGAGGACGCTTCTTCGATAAGGGGAACTTTGTGTTCAATAACCTCAAATTCCCCGGCTTGATTTTCAGCCTGGTCTGTATAGCGAAAATCCGTAATAAGCTTTGCTTCTGTATTCGATATAACCGCTGCCCCTGCTGTCCCTGTAAATCCTGTAATATATCTCCGGTTGTATGTACTTGTTATAATAATCCCATCAATTTCGGTTTCTTTCATCCTCGAACGGATTTCTTCTAATTTATTCAATGGCTTCCTCCTATACATATTTTGGCTTTCTGCTTCCCCGACTCTGCTTTTTTAAACTTCAGCCCCTGCTTAAAACTGGCTGCTGCTATGTGAAAAAAGCTTATCTCCAGGCAGGAGGCGGATATGAAGGAGCCGGCTGCGCTCCACAATCAGCATGGAGAATGAGTAGTTCTCCCTGTGAAACTGTTTTTGGCGTTTTTCTAATGTGAATAGCCCCACAGTTGTTTATTTTTTTTATCGAAACAAGCGGATGAAGGTCATTTCACCTTCTCCCCAATGGTATTTTATCATAAGGCTCCCTTCTTGAATAGCTTGCCCCGCCGGTCCGGTGAAAGAGAGGTGTAATATATTCGAAGAGAGGGAATAGAAATACACAGATTTAATGGAGGTATTTGAAACAATAGTGTAGAATTATAATTAATAATATCTCTGATACCTGCCCCGAGCTGCCTGCAGCTAAACTTCCCTGGAGGTGTGAGCATATGTCTTTTAAAAGTCTGCCCCCTGTCCTTCTTCTTGTCGTCGGACTCGCGGTTTTAGGAATCGGCGGACACCTGATTCAGGATCCGGGCGGTTTTATAAGAAACATATTTGTAACGGTAGGAGTTGTTACGCTGCTTATACTCGTCTTCCGGCGTTATATTCAGCCCCGGCTCATGCAGCGTCAATCCGGATTTCAGGTACCTGTTAAAAATGGAAAGCCGGAACCTGCTGCCTCCCAGGCCCACAGAGGTAAAAGCCGTGCGAAACCCCGCCGCGGAAATACCGCTCTAAAAACTGTAAAACATGAAAAACGGGGAACGCGGCCCTTGATTAAAAAACAGTCGGATGTGAAACTTACCGTTATCGAAGGGAAAAAGAACACCAAGAAAAAGAGCCGGGCTTTGTTTTAACCGCTTGGCTCTTTTTCTATAGTTTATGAGTGATTTTGCTTTTTGGGAGGTTTTTTTATGTCGGCTCCTGAATTTTTTGTGAATATATATTCGCAGCTGCTTTTTATAGGCTGGCTCATCACTGCCGGTACTGTGTATTGGGGGCTGGACAAACGCGCCGGTTTTCAGCTGCTTTACCTTACTATTCTTTCGCTGGCTGTCGGCTATATTATTATTATGTATTTTCCTTATATACAATTAAATAATCAGCAGGCGCTCGTTACCCATCCGCACGTTCAGACGACGGTTACCCTGTTTGCTTTTCTCCTGCCTCTCTGCAAAAGAAAATATGAGGTGGCATTGTGTATGGCTGTTCCCCTGGCAGTAAGCCTCGGTTATCTGCTGGAGGGTGTTTCTGTTTTTTCTATTACAGGCGGTATTATTATTGGGGGGTTTATCAGCTACACCCTTTATCGAAGTCACGAATGGCTCGGCTCCATGCCTGATGCCTACCTGTTTACCTTTTCCATCATTATGCCGATATTTATTTCCGCATTGATTTATCCAGAGGCCTACTTTCTTCTTCTTCCGGGAATCCTTCTTGGTATTGGCGTCGGTGCTTCCATGGAACAGTACAAAATCAGACTGCACGTGGAAGCTACCCCGAGGAAAAGTAAGGTTATCGCTTTTATTATCGGTTCGGCAGGAATTGTTTTTCTACTGTCCGCTGTAAGACCGGTGTTCAGTGTATTTATGACCGGAGAACTCGTAACCGGTGTTTTTATAGGGTTATGGATAACACTTATTCTTCCTTTTCTTCTGCTCGTTGCTAATTTATACGAAAGACACGGAAGTGCTGAGCAGATTGTCCGGTAGTAAGTAAAGACTGTCCTTAATAAATCCGCAGCCCAGGTCCGCAGGGCTCAGAACGAGGTAAAAATCCATAAAACTATTTTATCAACAGTACAGAAAAAGGCTGTCCTTCACGGGCAGCCTTTTTCTGTCTTTACTCGTTTATTTTTTAAATTCCAGTCAATTATCTTTTACTGCTTCCTCATTTTTTTCCTGCACTTTACGAAGAGATTCCACTCTTTCCGGTTCTTCTTCAAAATATTGGACAAGATCCCCCACCCTGTCTATTGCTTCCCAGCTCAGGTGATGTTCAATACCTTCGACGTCCTTATAAATTCTTGATTCATCGACTCCAATAATACGCATAAACTCTTCCAGCAGTTCATGCCGGTAAACGAGTCTCTTTCCTATCTTTCGACCTTTGGAAGTAAGTACAAGTCCACGGTATTTTTCGTAAACCAGGTAATCATTTGCGTCTAATTTCTGTACCATTTTAGTAACAGAAGAAGGATGTACAGCTAATGCCTCTGCTATATCTGAAACTCGGGCATATCCTTTTTCATCAATCAACTGGTATATTCGTTCTAAGTAATCTTCCATACTTGGTGTCGGCATAGGGCATCCTCCAGACGTTTCCGCTTATAAAGTGCAGAAACTGTAATATGCACTTTTATTTTAGCATAATGAATTAAGTATTTCTATGCAGTGCCGGTCCCGCATGATAAATAACCAGGCGGGGCAAAAGTCAATTCGGGCTTAAACAATATGAAGCTGAACTGCACTCGTATAAAATCCTGTAAACTACTTATCCCGCAAAGAGGCCGGAACCTGCAGGTTCCGGCCTCTCGATAATTTTTCTGGCAGCTCCGCCGCGTTTTAAAAACTTACTTTTTCACATAGACAATCGTCTTTCAGAGAGCTTAAAAAACAACCAAAATAACAGGTTCCTTTTACAGACCGCATTTCAGCTGAGCACTGCAGTTGGTGCACGTATTGCACCCCCCAATATCCTCTACTGTTCCCTGGCGGCAGACAGGACACGTGTCACCGACTTCACTTCCGTAATTGACAGAAGTTGAGCGGAGGTCGGCAATCGTATCAACGAGGACGACCGGTTTGTTCGTTTCGCCACGTTCTTCCCCGCCGGTAAGATCGACTGCGTAATTATCGTTTTCCTCGGCTTTCAGAGTAAGAACCTGGGAATCACGGCTTCCGTCCACATATACCGTTCCACCTTTGGCTCCACCCTTATAGAGACGTTCATAAACGCCTTTTACCTGATCGACTGTGTATCCTTTTGGTGCGTTTACTGTTTTACTCAATGAACTGTCGACCCACTTCTGAATAACACACTGGACATCCGCATGAGCTTCCGGCGGCAGGTCCATACTGGATACGAACCATTCCGGAAGATTGTCCGGATCCTGCTCCGGATGTTTATCAAGGTAGCGCTGAAGAATAGCCGCTTTCACTTCGATAAATTTTCCGAGCCGGCCGCTTCGGAAGTACGAGAAGGAGAAGTACGGCTCAAGTCCTGTTGAAACACCTACCATTGTGCCGGTAGAACCTGTAGGGGCCACTGTAAGCAGGTGGGAATTACGAATGCCGTAATTACGGACCCCTTCAAGAATATCTTCAGGCATTTTTCTCATGTAGCCTGTTTCTGTAAAACGTGTCCGGAGATAATCCGACTCTTCGGGACTGTCCCCCTCCAGATAAGGAAAGCTTCCTTTTTCCTCTGCAAGCGCAATCGATGTCCGGTAGGCTGTAACAGCTATTGTTTCGAAAATTTTATCCACAAGCGCGTTTCCTTCTTCAGAACCATAGGTCGTTTCTGTTTCAATCAACAGATCGTGCAGACCCATGACTCCAAGACCAACGCGCCTCTCTCCCAAAGCCTGTTTAGTGTTTTCTTCCAGGAAATAAGGAGTGGCGTCAATAACATTATCCTGCATTCTCACACCAGTTGCCACTGTACCTGCCAGTTTTTCGAAATCTACTTTTTTCGAAGCCGGATCTGCCATCTCAGCCAGGTTGACCGCTGCAAGGTTGCACACAGAATATGGAGCGAGCGGCTGTTCGCCGCATGGGTTCGTCGCAACTACTTTCTGTCCGTAGGCACTGGCGTTTGTCATTTCATTTGCATTATCGATAAAGAAAATACCAGGTTCTGCCGAGTACGTGGCACAGACGTTAATTAAATTCCACAGCTCTTTTGCTGCTATTGTACGATAAGTACGAATGCCAAAGCCGAGCTCTTTCCATTCGCGCACATCTCCGTATTCCTGCCACTCCCGATTATAGGCTTCCATTTCTGCTTCATTATAATTTTCGACATCCGGGAAACGGAGTTCATAATCCTCATCCCTTTCGACAGCATCCATAAATTCTTTCGTAATACATACGGATATATTCGCTCCGGTTAAAAACTCAGGATTATTCACTTCGTAGGTACCACCGTCCCGCAGCTTATTTTCTGCGTCACGGATAACTTTAGGATCGAAACCTCCCTGTCCTTCTATATGCTTATAATTAACTATGCTCTGATACATTGCTTCTTCGAGTTCTGTGAACGGCGTGAATTTTAATTTATCTTTTATAAGTTCTTTAATCTGCTCATCACTCGTATTTTCCAGCAGGTAACGGAGTATCCGCGGGTTCTGCATTTTCGAAATAATAAATTCGAGAACGTCCGGATGCCAGTCCGAAAGCATGATCATCTGAGCCCCGCGCCGCGAGCCTCCCTGTTCAACAAGATGAGTCAGTTTGGCAATGTCATCAAGCCATGAGACCGATCCGGAGGACTTTCCGTTAACTCCCCGTGCCAGCGTGTTTCGTGGACGAAGTGTGGATCCATTTGTCCCGACACCGCCGCCCCGGCTCATGATTTCCATTACCTGCTTCCGGTGATCGGAGATACCTTCTCTGGAATCTGCAACAAAAGGCATAACGTAACAGTTAAAGTAGGTAACATCCGTATCTGCCCCGGCACCGTAAAGAACACGGCCAGCCGGGACAAAATTCATGTTTACTAGCTCTTCATAAAAACGGGTAAACCATTCCTGTTTCTTTTCTTCCGACGTTTCTACAGAAGAAAGCCCTCTGGCGTTTCGTTTTGCAATTTGCTCGTAATATACTTCCAGCGGTTTTTCGATTGTGGCCAGCGGCCGCTCCACGATTCCGGTCTTTTTTTCTTCGGGTTCGTCGAGAACAGAAAGAAACTCTTCATCCACAGCAATTTTTGCTGTGCCGTTCTTCCAGTCCACTTCCGTTACGAAACCATAACCCCGCGCCGGAAATTTAGGATCCGATTTAACGGTCAGAACGACAAAATCCCCCGGCTTCAGTGTTTTTTTCTCCGTGTCCTTGAATGTATAACGGTCCAGCATAACAAGTTTTGACACGCCGCTCTGCCTGCGGTGCATCTCCGGTGTTACAGGAAACACCTGTGGAAACTGCTCAATATCTTTGTTCAGCTGGTCCACATCAATTCGTTTTTCTGACATAAAGGTAGTCACAGGCCTCGCTCCTTTTAACTTTAAAATCCTCGGCTCTTCAAAAAGAAAGGAAGCCCTGCGGAAAAGGCTTCTTTTCAGCTGAGGTTACAAAACGCTATATATTGTGCCCTTCACTAAAAGACAGCACAATATATAGGATATCTAGTGTAATTCTATACCCTGGATCCGTTGTTGTAAACTCTTATTTTCTTTTCCTGTCAGGGTGTACTTACCTTCCGCACGGCTGAAATCAGCTCTGCGTCAAGTAACCAGCTGTAAAAATCCTTCCATAGTCACATTAAAAATTTAGTACTTATACGTCCATTTTTCTGATGCATATTTTTCTTCAGCCAGAATTCCTACTTCTTCCAGCTGTGTACTTGTGAGTTCGTATTTTTCCAGCTTGATATCCAGAGCTTCTTCGAAACCCTTACGGAAAGCATCTTTCAGTTCTTCTATCGTTGCGAGCTGTTCCATCAGTTCCGACAGTGGCGCGGCTTTTGACTTGAATCCCTCCTGCATACGCCTGCGAAGACGCTCACTGGAAAAATTAAACATGTCAAAAAGTTTCTCTTCGTCGAACGTACGTATAATCGATCCGTGCTGAAGAATAATACCGCGTTGACGGGTCTGGGCACTGCCAGCTATTTTCCTTCCGCTCACAACCATTTCGTACCATGATGGCGCGTCAAAGCAGACCGCCGACCGCGGGTTGCGCAATTCTGCTTTTTCTTTTTCAGTATCCGGTATCGAAAATTGAGCATCCAGCCCGAGACTGCGAAAGCCGTTTAAAAGCCCCTGCGAAATAACCCGGTAAGCTTCCGTAACGGAGGCAGGCATAAGCGGGTGGGATTCTTGAGCTATAAAACTGTAGGTCAGTTCGTCATCATGCAGAACCGCCCTCCCTCCGGTAGGCCGGCGAACCAGTCCTGCTCCGTGAGCCGTAACCATTTCTATGTTTATATCTTTACGGATACGTTGAAAATACCCGAGGGAGAGTCCTGCCGGCTTCCATTCATAAAACCGGACTACCGGGGGAATCCTCCCTTCCCGGTGCCAGTCCATAAGTTTTTCATCAAGCGCCATATTAAAGTCCGGGGTTTGTTTTCCTGAATCTATGTAAAGCCAAGTTTCCACGTTGATATTCCTCCTGCCTCTATTATCATACCTAAAAAAACATCGGGTTACAAAAAGAATTCTACAAGGATTGCACAATTCATTATTAAGGTATATCATTTATGAAGATACTTGTAAATCATCAAAGGAGTGGCAAAATGGACTGGTGGATTTTGATTATTATAACGCTTATTTTAGTAGGTTTTCTGCTTTACCGTATGAAAAAGCCTAATTTTCTGACTGCTTTGACGCAGGAGGAGTTTACTAAAAATTACCGGAAAGCACAGCTGATTGATGTACGTGAGGAAAGGGAATTTAAAACCGGACATATTCTTGGTGCCAGAAATATCCCTCTCTCCCAGCTGCGCATGCGGTCCGGAGAAATCCGGCCTGATAAGCCGGTATACCTTTATGACCAAAACGGTTCGCGGTCGATTCAGGCGGCAAAACTGCTGAAAAAAAAGCGTGGAACGGAAGATCTTTACATGCTTAAAGGCGGTTTCAAAAAATGGACCGGAAAAATTAAAAAATAAAAAGGACCCGGAAGCCGTATGGCTTCCGGGATCTTTTTTGTGTTTTTTCAATAACATCTCACCAAATAAACAGCTTCCTGCTGAAAGATTATGCTTCCCGGCTGTATTTCAGCACCGGCTTTCTCGCCGCTGTAGTTTCATCAAGACGCCCTATTACAGTGCTGTGCGGCGCTTCCTGAACTACTTCCGGAGTGTTTTCAGCTTCCTCTGCTATTTGAATCATTGCATCGCAGAACTCATCCAGTGTTTCCTTGGATTCTGTTTCTGTCGGTTCCACCATCAGACATTCTTCCACATTAATCGGGAAGTAAATCGTCGGTGGGTGGTACCCGAAATCCAGAAGACGTTTTGCCATATCCAGCGTACGGACGCCCAGTTTCTTTTGTCTTTTACCGGAAAGAACAAACTCATGCTTACAGTGCTGCTCGTACGGCGTGTCGAAATAGGGCTGGAGCCGTCGCAGCATGTAGTTCGCATTCAGTACGGCCTGAAGAGAAACCTGCTTCAACCCTTCCGGCCCCATCGTCCGGATGTACGTATATGCTCTGACATTAATGCCGAAATTCCCATAATATGGTTTCACACGGCCGATCGTATCCGGAAAATCGTAGGAAAACGTGTAGTTTTCCCCTTCTTTAACAATTATTGGTGCAGGAAGATAAGGAACGAGATCGTTTTTCACTCCTACCGGTCCGGATCCCGGTCCTCCTCCACCGTGCGGGGTAGTAAAGGTTTTGTGAAGGTTTAGATGTACAACATCGAAACCCATATCCCCCGGCCGGGTTATACCGAGAATAGCATTGGAATTTGCCCCATCATAATACAGTTTTCCTCCTGCTTCATGAATAATTTCAGCCATTTCAGAAATCTGTCTTTCAAAAAGCCCGAGAGTATTTGGATTTGTCAGCATAAGAGCTGCTGTATCCTCTCCTGTAAGCTCTCTGAGGTGATCGAGGTCTACCAGCCCTTCATCTGTCGAACGGACAGTGAGAGCTTCAAATCCGGCAACTACAGCTGACGCCGGATTCGTCCCGTGAGCCGAATCCGGCACAATCACCTTCGTACGCTGATGATCTCCTCTTCCTTCATGGTAGGCACGAATCAGCATCAGTCCGGTCCATTCCCCGTGGGCACCCGCTGCAGGCTGAAGCGTAACCTGATCCATACCGGTCACTTCCTCAAGAGAGTTCTGCAGATTGTACATGAGCTCCATCGCACCCTGTATCTGGTTTTCCGGCTGGTATGGATGCAGGTGGGCAAACCCCGGGTAACGGGCTACATCTTCATTTATTTTCGGGTTGTATTTCATCGTACAGGAGCCGAGAGGATAAAACCCGGAATCTACACCGTGATTTCTTCTCGAAAGAGCAGTATAGTGCCGGACGAGCTGAAGTTCAGAAACCTGGGGCAGATCCGCAGCCTTCTCCCGCTGAAAAGAAGAAGGGATCAGCTCATCGAGGTCTACTCTGTCAACATCGAGTTCCGGAAGACTATGGCCAATCCGTCCCTCTTTACTCATTTCAAATATTAATGCCTGATTTTCTGTAGTCATTCTGCTCCCTCCAGTGCTGATGCCAGGGCATCGATTTCTTCTTTTGTACGCAGTTCGGTTACCGCAAGAAGCATCTGTTTTTCCCTGCCTTTATAAAAACGACCAAGGTCAAGACCGCCGATAATACCTTTTTCGAAAAGCCGCTCGTTGATTTGAGATACTTCTTTAGTAAACTCAATAACAAACTCATTAAAGAAAGGACCTGTAAAGACAGCATGAAATCCTTTATCTTCAAGCGTTTTTTTGGCATAGTGAGCTTTCTGCATATTCTGCTCAGCCATTTCTTTGAGACCGTATTTGCCGATAGCGCTCATGGCAATTGCTGCTCCGAGAGCATTAAGGGCCTGATTGGAGCAGATATTACTCGTCGCTTTATCTCTGCGGATATGCTGTTCCCGTGCCTGCAGTGTTAATACGAATCCACGCTGTCCGCTGTCATCCGTTGTCTGGCCGACGAGTCTGCCGGGTACTTTGCGCATAAGCTTTTTTGTAACAGCGAAATAGCCGCAGTGAGGTCCCCCAAGCTGTGTTGGAATACCAAATGGCTGAGCATCCCCTACTACTACATCGGCACCAAATTCTCCAGGCGGCTTAAGCATCCCGAGACTGAGTGGATTGGATGATACAATCATATGACTTTTATCACTGTGGGCAATTTCTTCTACTTTCTGAAGGTCTTCTATCTGACCGAAAAAGTTAGGATACTGCACAATTACACAGGCTGTGCTGCTGGTATATTTCTGCTCCAGGTCTTCCATATTCGTCCGGCCGTCTTTTTCTTCAATTTCTACCACTGTAAGATTTTGTCCTGCAGCATTTGTTTTAAGTACTTCCAGAGCTTCCGGATGCACTGTTTTAGAGACGAGAATTTCTTTTTTCTTCGTCTGGCCGCAGCTCATCATTGCTGCTTCAGTCAGAGCTGTCGGTCCATCGTACATGGATGAATTGGCAAGGTCCATTCCCGTAAGCTCACAGATCATCGTCTGAAATTCGAAAATTCCCTGAAGTTCTCCCTGCGATATTTCCGGCTGATACGGTGTGTAGGCAGTAAAAAATTCCGATCGGAGAAGCATGTGATTTACTACTGAAGGAATATAATGTTCGTATACGCCGGCTCCGAGGAAGGAAGGATAGTCTTTAATATTTGTGTTCCTGCCTGCGAGCCTCTGCATTTCTTTTATGAGTGCTGTTTCGTGCAGCGCCGGTTCAATGTCCAGTGCGCCGTCAAACTTCACTCTGTCCGGGACATCCTCAAAAAGCTCATCGAGGCTCTCTACTCCAATTGTTTCCAGCATTTCCTTCTGATCCCGGTCTGTCATTGGTAAATAGCGGAAATCGTTCATTATTTTCCACCCTTTCTGTTTAAGATTTATTTCTTACGTAAAAAGGCGTCTTCACTACTTCGGCTTTCAAAGTTCTTTTGCGGACCTGCACACTGACCTCTGTACCAAGTTCTTTATACTTACTGTCCACAATGGCCAGGCCAACATTTTTCCCAAGTGTCGGAGACTGGGTTCCCGTCGTAATAAATCCTATTTCTTTATCTCCGTCGAGAACTGCATATCCGGTTCTCGGGATACCTTTGTCGATCATTTCCAGACCAACCATCCGGCGTTCCGGACCATTTTCTTTCTGCTCTTTTAATATTTTCTGTCCAATAAATGGAACAGGCTTATCAGGCTTAACAGCAAACCCTATTCCTGCTTCTATAGGTGTAATATCTTTTGAAAGCTCCTGGCCATAAAGCGCAAGCTTTGCTTCAAAACGGAGGGTGTCCCTTGCACCGAGTCCAATAGGTTCAGCACCGCCTTCAATAATTTTTTTCCAGATCGGGACGGCCGCTTCAGGCGCACAGTATATTTCGAATCCATCCTCCCCGGTGTAGCCGGTTCTGGAAACGAGGACGTTCCAGCTGTCAATTTCAATATTATCCTGAAACCGAAAGAAAGAAATTCCGCTCAGATCTTCAGCAGTAAGTTTCTGAGCTATCTTTTCAGCGTCTGGTCCCTGAAGTGCAAGCTGAGCATAGCCTTCGGATACATTGGCTACAGTGACGTCTTCCTGCTCTACGTGGGACTGAAGCCAGTCAAAATCTTTCTCGATGTTGGCCGCATTTACTACGAGCAGTACTTCCTGTTCCGAAAATTTGTATAGAACAAGGTCGTCAACTGTCCCCCCGTCTTCATAGCACATAGCTGTATACTGGCACTGTCCACTTTTCGCTTTGTCCAGATCATTCGTAAGCATCTTCTGCAGAAATGGAACAGTATCCGGACCGGTAACTTTAAGCTCTCCCATGTGTGAAACATCAAAAAGTCCTGCTCTTTCTCTCACTGCGGCATGCTCTTCTTTTATTGAAGTAAACTGCACGGGCAGATCCCAGCCGCCAAAGTCTATCGTTTTTCCTCCATATTCGCTGTAAACTTCATAAAGCGGTGTTTTATTTCCCACTGTAATGCACCTCCACCTGATTATGTAATGCTGTTTTACTTTGACAACAAAAAAGACAGAAACGCCCTGATTGTAGTCAGAACGCCTCTGTCTGTGTACCTGAGAGTTTTCTCCTCCAGCTGCAGAAATCGGGAGGTTTCCCCATCGGTGACCCTTATATGGATCTTTCCAGAGATGCGTCAAGCAGGAGTCTGCTTTGCCTGAGAGATTCACGCAGATGCGCTTGCTCCTTCGGCGACGGCCTTGGCCGTTCTCTCCCCCTGCTGTCATTCGCCGGGTTTTTAATTAACGTATATGAAGCAAGTTTATCGTACCACTATTCTCTTTTTTCAGGCAAGTATTTATTCTCTATAAACGGACACGGGAAACTCTTAAAAGCATTTTGTTTTTTACGATTCTTCCTCCCAATGGAATATTCCTGCGCCATGCTCGTAAATAAACTGTACTTTCCGCCGGTAAACTCCGGATTCCGCTTCTATTTCCACTTGCCAGTGCTGCCCTTGATTATCTGCTGTTCCGGTGACCTTTCCTTTTTCGAAACTTCCTGTAAAAATCAGCTCTTCCTCCAGGCTGTTACTGACACCTGCAGCATCTATCAAGTAGTCAGAAGCAGTCAGAACAAGCTGCTGTGTATACATATCCTCCAGCTCGTGGGCAAGCAGCTTTCTTTCCATTTCATAGTGATGAACCAAATACATGGAAAATCCACTTATACAAAGGATAAAAACCATTGTATACAAAAGCATAAAACCCTTTTTATTATCCAGGTAATACATACTCATTCCGTCCTTCAAAATAGTTATATTTCTGCTCTGCCCATTCAGCAGGGTGCAGCAGATAACGGGTTCTAGTCTTTTTTCCGGCTGTCACCCAAATTTCCAGACCGAAAGGATGCTTCCGAAAACCATAATCCGTAATATGCTGTAACGTCACTTCATGCCCCTGGGACATTACCCTCCTGCGGATTTTATCTTCATATCTTTCATAAGAGATAGTTTTTCCCTCCACACTCATCAACAGCCGGTCATTCGACGCAGTGACTGCATAACTTTCGCTCTGCTGAAACTCTTTTTCCAGCTGTTTGGTAAAAACATAGAATTCATGCATGGAAAATTGATTGATTTCCGGTTTTTGACTCAGCCAGTAATGATATCCTGATATAAATAAAGGCAGAATTAGCGTCAGCAGAAATAACCCTGCCAAAACACCCACAAGTGTGAAACCTCTTTCATTAGTCATACCCTGGTAGGCATACTGCCGGCTGCCTCCTGAATTCTCCTTCGGCTTTCAGGCAGTATTCTTTTCCATTCTCAAGGTAACGCACACTCCCGGAAAAAGAAGCGGTTTCCCCCTGAAACAAACCGGTCACCGAAGCCTCCTCCTGTATGAGTTCAAATAGAAGCTGTCCTGCTTCCCTCTCGGCTTCCATCAAATAAAATTCATGGTGCAGAAACCCAATCAGCACTGCAAAGCTACTGCATCCTGCAGTTAACAGCAGCAGTGACGCTGACATTTCAAGAAGGATATACCCTTTATTATTCAATTTCCTGAAAATAAAATCTCCCCCTTCCTATTTGAAAAACGAGATTGTACTGTTTTGTGGCTGCTGTTATCCGGAGCTGTCCGAAATGTCTTACATTACCATTCGGATTAAACTGAACCTGATTCAGTTTAAGTGACAGCTCTTCAAATGCAAGAGGATAAACCGGACGGCGGTCCAGGAGAACGATCCCTTCAGAAACCGCCCGGTATTGGCCGGAGGCATAAAAACGGAAACTTACTTCTTTTCCTGTTTTCATTGCCTCAAGCTGCATTGAATGAAGATCACGCTGCAGTTCATTCAATAAATATTCTGCCTGCATTTGACGGGATATTTCAGAAACTGGCAGTAAGGCAGCCATACTGACAGCAGAGATTATCAGCAGCGAAAGCATTACTTCCGGCAGACTGAATCCTCTGTTACTCATTTCCTGCGCGGGCTTTCATCCCTTCTATAACGATCGAAGTTCCGTCCGGACATGTATCCCTGTCTATATAGCCCCCTTCTTTCAATGCTGAAGCTGAAGCGGGGGACTGTCCGTTATTATCCATCTGATAGGCCATGATCTGCGCTTCAACAAGCTCAAGAGACGCCTCGCAGCTCTTGGAATTAGCTACTGACTGATTTTTTGTCAGGTTCGGGATAAAAACGAGGAGGAGAATTGAAATAATTACGAGCACTACCATAACTTCTATGAGGGTGAATCCTTTTTTGGATTTAATTACTCCCAAAATTTTTTTCATTTTTCATCATCCTTTTATTTGAATTTGCCTGCCGGACTTGCTTTTCCAGCAGAGGTATTCTACTGCTGTACTGCTTAACAAGGAATAATGTGCCCTGACTTACACTCCCCTCCTGCGCCCAACGGAAGTCTGTCAAGGAGCCCGCCTGCAGGCAGAAACTATCCGGCGTTTGTTTAACTACTTTACCAACAGCTTCTACCGAAACTGCATTTTTCTTCGCGCAGTAAACTGCAGAAAAAATCAGGCAAAGGAATCAATAATTGAAAATACCGGCATCATCATTGAAACAAACAATAAGATAACAATGGCTCCGATAAAACAGAATACGAGCGGCTGGACCATCCGGATAGCTTTATTTGTATGGTCATACATCTGCTGAAACAAATAAGCGGAAAACGAATCCAGTTCCTGAGCTGCTGCCCCGCGGGATTCCCCAAAAGACCAGACAGCAGCTATTTGTGAAATAAAATATGGACTGCTGTACAGTACTTCTGTAAAAGAGTCTCCTCCTTCGAGTTTCTCAATGAAGTTCCCAGCCTCTATACGAAAAAATGTAAGCATCGATTCTTCTTTCATCGCATTAAGCGCCTGCTGGAGAGAAAGCCCCCCCTGAAGCATAGGAGCAAGCTGAGCTGTAAAGTAATAAGATATCAACTGACGAATATATTTATGAACCAGTGGAATTCTCATCATAAACTTCACCTGTTCAGCCGCTGGTTTTCTGCGTACCCAGAGCACAAGCATAATTCCGCATACAAGAACAGTCAGAAATAGAGGCAGTCTGAACCAATCGATAAAAAACAGCATACTCTTTGTAACAGCCGGAAGTTCATGATCCATCGCCTCAAAAAACTGCTGAAACTGGGGAAGTATTCCCTCCATTAAAACCATCCCCAGAATAATTACTCCAATAGAAAGCGCCAATGGATAGTGCAGGACGGACTGCATCTGCTTTTTCAATTCATACCTTTTGAGCAGCAAATATCCGGATTGAGAAAGTGCTTTTTGAAAAGATCCGTATGTTTCCAGCATTCGAATAAAGTTAATAATTTCTTTTGTGAATCCTGCTTCAAAAAGCTGATCTGCAAAAGTATCTCCTTTTTCCATCTCCTTATACACGTGAAGAAGCCATTCTCTTTTATCCTCCATCAAAAAAGCAGCGTACAGTTCAATCGCTTCACTGATGTTATAACCTTCTTCCAGAAGAACAGATATATCTACGAGCAGTTTTCCTCTTTCATAATCATTTTTAAAAAGCTTCTTCACAAGTAAGCTCCTTTTCCAAAACGTTTCCACTCCTCTTCCGCAATATATCCGACAGCTATTCCTTTTTTCATAAGAGTTCTAAGATCGATACGGGGTAACTTTTTCCCGCTCCTCTTTTTCAGTTCACTAAATGCCTCCTGTAGCTCTTCCTCCATTAATATTTCGTAGATCGCTTTCCGCCGGACAGATCTTCTTCTTCGGCAGTGAATAGAACACTCCTCTGTGCAGTACGGACATTTCACATCTACAAGACGCTGGGCAGCCACTCCGCATAGAACTTCCTGAAGATCTGCCTCGTCAATGCCAAGATCTTTAAGCCTTCTGAGAGCTCCGGCAGTGGAACTGCTGTGAAGGCTTGATATAACAAGGTGGCCGCTCATCGCTGCTTTGACCGCAATAGCAGCAGTTTCTTCATCCCTTATTTCTCCTATTACAATCAAATCAGGATCATGCCTGAGCAGGCTTCTAAGTCCTGATGCATAGGTTACTCCTGCTTTTTCGTTGATCTCCATCTGCAGAAGACCATTCTCCCGTCTTTCCACAGGGTCTTCCAATGTCATTATATTTTCGTTTGCGCTGCTCATTCTGTCCTGAAGCAGTGAATAAAGGGTAGTTGTTTTGCCGGCTCCGGTCGGGCCGCATAGAAGGATTAATCCATGGGGGCTATGTATAAGTTTCTGAAGGTATGCTACTTGATCCGGGAATAAAGCAAGCTCTCGAAGAGTATCTGATTTTTCGTATGGAAAGATACGCAGTACTAGTGTTTCCATAAGGGAGGAGGGGAATGTTGAGAGTCTGACAAAGATAGTACGCTGTTCCATGACTATTTCAATACGTTTGTTCTGCGGACGACGCCTTTCGCCGATGTCCATTCCGGCAATGAATTTCATGTGGGAAATCAGCTTCCGCCCTGCCGGCAGAGCTACTTTTTCCACATCGATCAGCTGACCGTCCAGACGAAATCTAACCCTTACACTTTCTTCATCAGGAAGCAGATGTACATCCGAGGCTTTCAATGCCACCGCTTCTCTAATAATCTCTTTTAATTTCAGTGAAGCTTCCATATACCACTCTCCTTTATTATTTAACTTTGTAAAAAAGGCTGGTTCGTACCGGGAGATCTGCTGTGGCCCTTAAATACTGCATTTGCCTCCCTGTCTTTTGCTTTTAAGAGAACCAGCCATTTTTCCAAAGCTTTTTTCAGCCACAGAACATACATTCGACATGATGGAATATAATTCCTTCTTTTCCAATAAAAAAAGCTGATTCAAAAAGAATCAGCTTTTTATTTATTACTTTTGATTTTCTTCCTGGGGAGTGGTATCCGAATGAATATCCTGCTCCTTATGAAGTGCTTCCACATCTCTGCGCAGTCGTTCCTTCGTTTCTTCGATCTCCTGGACGACCTGCTGAGCAAGCTTTCTGCCTTCGGATTTCTCTTCCTCCATTACTCCTTTAACATCCCCCGTCAACTCTTCACCCATACGGGAAGCCTTATCGGTAACTTCAGAAGTCCGTTCTGAAATTTTTTCCAGACTCTCTTTTGCAGCACTTGTAATACTGTCGGATTTTTCTTTGGCAAGCTGAGTGTATTCTGCTCCCTTTTCCTTCGCGGTGTTTGTCCATTCTGATGTACGATCCACAGCAGCAGAACTCTTTTCTTTTGCGGTATTCGTCCATTCCGCTGTACGGTCTTTTGCCGTCGAAGCTTTTTCATTTAAATCGCTACGCAGTTCCCTGCCGGATTTTGGGGCCATTAGAACTGCTGCCGCAGCTCCGACAAGGCTTCCTACTACAGCTCCCAAAATGAAATCTTTCGTATCCATATTACTCATAAACAGCTTCCTCCTTTTAATCTTCAGGTATGTATATTATTCTACATACATTCTATAATACCTTTTTTCACCTTCAATTAAACCTTGAAATTTCAGCATTTCGGTAAATCATCACCTGTTTCACGCATATACATTCAGTATTTCAAAACACCAGGCCCGCATTTATTACACAATACGGTAAGTAGACTTTCGCTTTTCAGAGGCATAAAAGAGCTTATTCAAACACTGAACATAAGTTCTGTGTGCGTAGAAGTGCTGTTGGCGGTGCCTCCCGCTCTTACACGTACCGCAGCAGTCAACAGTCAAAGAATCTGTTCAGAAGCTCTCTTCCGCAAATAACTTTATACTGCAGAAAGTGATGTCTCCCTTCACAAAATTCCGTCCTGAAGAGGCCTGCAGTTCCTGATTTTCTGCACGACAGTTCCCAATAAAAAGTACGGCTCAGGAAATCCTCCAGAAGCAATAGTTTACAAACAAACCTTTTTCGATTTATAATGAGGTGAACTTACTTTCGTTCATCTGTATGTTTTCAGCTACATAAAAAGGAGGGGGAAGTCATGGAACGCATGTATCGAGTTCTCGGGTTCTGGACGGGGATATTTGCCGTTTTGTTCCTCGTAGGTGATATGCTTGAAGCAGCAATTTTATTCTTCGCACAAACCGGTATATTCATTGCACTAAGCTATCTCAAGCTTTCAGAGCGTGCATACGTTTATATCTTTGGTGCGTACTTAACAGTGTTCTTCGTTGGATTCACATATTACACTACATTTATTATGATCCCGGATGTCGGAGGCCACTAGACCTTCCCGAAATCCAAAAGCTGTATGCCCGCGGAGGAGCATACAGCTTTTTTATATTACCATCCGAACCCGTTAATAAATGGGTTTGTTTCTTTTTCCTCCCCGATTACTGTAGAGGGGCCGTGTCCATTCAAAATTTCAGTTTCGTCATTCATGACAAGAAGTTTATCATGGATACTTTTCATTAAGGTTTCCTGGTCGCCTCCGTGAAGATCTGTTCTTCCTACTCCCCCCCGGAATAAAACATCTCCGGAAAAAGCCGCTTCTTCATTAATAAAATAATAAGTAACGCTGCCCGGGGAGTGTCCGGGGGTTTCAAACAGATAAAAGAAAAAGCTTCCAACTTGCTTTTCGCCTTCTGCCGTCCATAAATAATCTGCTTCCCGGCATTTCACCGGCTCTATTCCCGGAAAAACACCGGACCCGTTAAGCTGTGGATCCCCGAGCCAGTCCATCTCATCTTTATGCAGATAAACCGGACAGGTCAGTTCATCCCTCACCTGCTCCAGTGCTCCTATATGATCAAAATGTGCATGGGTGAGCAGTACAGCCTCGACTTCCAGGTTAAGTTCTTTAACACGGGAAAGCAGTTTAGCGGGTTCTCCACCTGGATCAACAATCAATGCTTTTTCATTTTCGTAAATTAAATACCCGTTTGTCTGTAGAGGACCCAGCGGGATGCGTTCGTATTTCATATGTATCTCCTCCTTGCATCTATTATAGGACATTTAATTGACATAAACAAAAAAGGAATTCAGTACTTCTGAAAAGTGAGACTCGACAACCGGGAAAAAAAAAAGTAAAATATGAAGTGATAGAAGCTGTCCGACCATTTCGGATATTACAGACTGCTACATACAGGTCTTTTTATACTGAGAGAAGGAGGTATACTTAAATGTTTCTTGGACTTATTACTTTAGGTGTCACTATTTTATCGGTTTTTGGGTTAATCACAGAAGCAAAACGAAGAAACTTCTTCGGAGCCGGTTTTGCCCTGGTTTCCGTAGCCGTATTCGGATGGTTTTCCCTGCGGACCCTTTTCGCTGTGATCTTCACAGGCGGAGGCGGCGTAGTAGCCTGATCGAATGCACACTTCTTGAACCCCGGCACCACGAGGATTCTTTCCCGTGGTGCTTTTAATATGCATAAAAAGGCTTTCAAATCAGGAGGAGGTGGAATTAATTGAACCCGCCTCCTCGGAAAAGCACTGCACTAAAAGTAAAAGCTGGCCCCTGCCTTCTGCCGCAGTTTTCAAAAAGCCTTTTCTTTAATAGCCTGCTGCAGCTGTCTATAAGCCTTCAGTGCAGTTTCTGCATGCTTTTTTTCAGGCGTGGAAGTAGTATTATTTCTTTGGATCCAGGCAGAAATAAGCAGCAGTTTCCTCTTCAAAAAAGAAGGCGTTTTTTTATTTATCCAGGGATGGAGAATGACTGTTCCTGCCAGCGCCACGTAGGAAGCTGCAGGCAGCACGGTTTCAAAACTGAGAAAAGGTGCCCCCAGCAGGACCAAAAAAATTGTAAGAACTACATACAGCAGAGCAGTATTCGTTGAGCAGTGCCGGTTTACGACGGTATTCTGCAGCACCTTTTCTACCGGCACCCCTGTTGTCTTTCCTTTTAAAGCAAGAACCTGGTGTTCTGCTGCATGGAATTTTTTCATCTCTTTAGGAAACCAGAAGTGAAAACCAACGATCAGCCATAGGTACATATACAACGGCAGAGAAGGTACAATTCCGAACACCCCTCCCGTCAGAAAAACTATCATCCCGAAAAATCCGATCCGCCAAAGAATAGAAAAAGTACCCGCAGCTGTCCATAAGGCGTAAAGATATGCTTTCGTGTTTAATGGACGCAGCCAGGTACTTCTTTTTCCTTTTTTATAATAAGCACAGGACAACCACCCCCTGCCGGCAAACATCACTCCCCCGGGAAAAGAAAGCCCCCTTACCATCTGCTTACCAGCTTTCTTCAATGACCCAGTGATTTTCAGGAATACGTTCCTGTAAAACCTCTGTTAGATCAACAGGGCCGTTCGACGGAATCTCTGCAGCAGACCATGTATGATAATACCTCACCGCTTCCACTTCTCCATCGATTACAATCTCCCACGTTCCGGAAGCTCCGTATATCTGCTCGTCTTCCGCGTACGTAGGAAATGGAGCAGCAGCCCCCTCGGAAGTTTCAATCCACTCATCGGAAGAATATAATACTTCATCAGCCTGCGTCAGGCGGAGTTCCGCTTCCTCCAGATCCCCGTCCGTTACTATTTCTATATAGTCCTCCCCGGCAACTCCGCTTTCCGGAAAACTTCCCCACTGCCAGCTGACACTGTTTTCCTCAATCGTTATATCCATGTTCTGCTGCAGATCACTGTTGGAGAATCCCGATGACTGATTTAACGAAAAGTAGCCGAAAATAAATAATCCAAGCATTACTGCTATCGGCAGAAATATAATCGTTTTATTTCCTTTCATGCGTCATCCCTCCTCTTTAACAAAGAATTCTTTAGCCAGCCAGGCCGCACCGATAACACCTGCATCATTACCGAGAGCAGCAAGATTTATTTTTGTTTCTCTCCCTATTTTAGGAATAGCATATTTCTGAAAAGAAGCTTTAATTTTATCGATGATAAAATTTCCCGCTTTTGATACCCCTCCGCCGATTACAATCGTCTCCGGATTGAAAGAATTGCACAGGTTTGCCAGTGCCAGTCCAAGATGTTCCATTGCTTCATCGACAACTTTTTCAGCAACAGGATCTCCAAGCTTCGCTCCATCGAGAACATCCTTGGCCGTAACAGTTCCCACACTCTGCATTTTTTCCATTAAATAGCCGTTTTTCTCCCGCTGGACTGCTTCCAGTCCAAGCCGGGCAATCCCTGTAGCAGAAGCAACGGTTTCCAGACATCCTCTTTTCCCGCAGTTACAGGGAGCTCCTCCTTCTTTGAGAACAGTTATGTGCCCTATTTCACCAGCCATTCCACTTTCACCATGAATGATCTGTCCGCCGGCAATGATTCCTCCACCGACACCTGTACCAAGTGTTACAGCGAGAAGATTTCGGGCACCTTCCCCAGCCCCTTTCCATTTTTCTCCACCGGCGGCAAGATTGGCATCATTATCTGCAACTACCGGAATTTGAAGCAGCGCTTCCAGTTCCTGTTTCAACTCGTACTCTTTCCATCCTAAATTCACTGCTTCATAAATAAAACCTCTTTCCACATCAATAAATCCCGGCGCCCCTACACCCGCTGCTGTTAATTCCCACGATTCTTCGAGCTGCTGATTAATGGAGGCTGCTGTTTCCTCCATAATATATTTTCCGGCCTCTTTTTGGTTCGTGGTAATTTCCCATTTCTTCTTTATTGCACCGTCTTCGGTAATAAAGGCTATTTTGATTGTCGTCCCACCGACATCTATTCCTGCAATCACCTGTTCTTTCATAGCGTATCCCTGCTTTCCTAGATATAAATAATTATCTTTGCTTTTGGCTGCCTTGAAAATAAAATATGGATGGGAGAACCGTCCGCCTTCGTTTCCAAGGGGAGGCTTTCCGAGCGGGCCGGCTTCAGCTGCTTCCTTGCTCTTTCGTCGATCGGAGTGGGGCCCGGCCTTTATCGCTTCGGAGTCCTCCTTGGCTCCTGCAGCTTCCGGAAAAAAATACGAAGGTATTTCTTCAAGCGGGATGTTTAAAATCCAACGATAATAGAAGGTTATTTTCATCCCTCATGGTGCAAAAACTTTCATGAGTGTCTCTGTTAAAGCTCCGAATTGATAGAAAGGCGCCTGCGGGTCTTTTCACCTGCCGCGGGGCAAGCTTTCTTTTTCCGCAGGAGTCTCGAAAATCGCCTCGGCGCTCGTTTTCTAAACGGAAAACTTCGTTCATATCAGGAAGCTGAACATCTTCTCCACGGCAGAGCTGGAGCGAAGTTCACTCCGGCCAGCAACGAACTTTAACATAGCTGTATAGATAAAAGATAATATGAGAACTTTTCATTTAATGATAAAAAATGATACACCAGTTTTAGCGGAATATCTCTCTTTGCTGTGGAAAAGGTTGAAACCTTTTTTAAAAATTCTTTCTCCCGACCAATCGAATACTTTCAACAAAACGTGCGGAAAAACTCTGCCCCGGTTTCAGGCCTTGTCATGCCTGTACTTTTTCAGTTTTGAACGCTCCCCTGCGAGTACAAGCAGAGCATCACGCTGAAATTTGTCATCAATAAGACCAAGCTGATGCTGCTCCTTTATTTCATCGGTAATCATGTCCAGGTCTGCTTCTTTGTCCCCTGTATAAATAAATGCCTGATAGACACGCAGATGCTGCAGCAGTTCCAGATAAGTCATCATATAAGCCTCCCTGCTTTGTATTACAGATCACATTATACCAACAACAAGTAAGAGAAAACAGTTTTTCTTCTATAGACAAGATGCTTATTGAGCTCTTGGGTAGAACGTGATAAAATAAGATTGTGCATTACTTCACAAAAACATCTTTAGAATTGAGGGTTCTATTATGAAAAAGGCAAAACTTGAGCAGATCATACAGCAGGGAATATTCGGCACTCCAGAAATCCGTCCGGAAGAAAAGCACTTGTTTTTAGGAACTTTTGCAGAGCGGGTCCGTCTGGCACTGACGAACGCTCAAGTGTACAAAACCGGTATGTATGATGAAGCTCTCCGCCTCATGAAAACGAAAAAGGATGTGCGGATGCTCGTGAACGGCAGTCTTCCCTATTCGTCCTACAGTAATTATGTAAAAGCTGCCAGTGAAACAGGCATCCCTTTTACAATTCATAACGATTTTCATTCCACCCCGATTGGAATAGTGTTTGCAGCAGAGCGGGCTGTGCATAATGAAAAAAACATGTTCATAAAAGATGAATTCTTTTATTATGATATGGAAGGTGAACAATAAAAATCACCGGAGTGGAAACATCTACCCGGTGATTTCATCCTGGATTTCGTTTTCGAGGTCCAGGTATTCCTCAGTTTCCTCAATGGCTATTGCTTCATTTATTAAATCCAGAGCTTCTTCATACTCCCCCTGTTCGTAATATACGAGCGCTAGATTGTAGTAAGCTTCGTGAAAATCATTTCTTATTTCAAGCGCTTCCCACAGATTTTCTTCTGCTTCTGTCAGATTATCATCCTGCAGATGAGCGTAGGCCAGCAGAAAATAAATATTGGCGTTCAGTTCGTCTTCTGGAATGGGGATATCAGTTACCCCTTCCATATCCCTTGCCTCTTCCAGGTAATACACCGCGTTTTCCATATTGCCAGCTTCTACTGATTCCCTTCCCATTTCATAATAGATAAGCTGAAGCTGCCCGCTTTCCACCTCCTGCGAATAACCTGTAAACAAAAGTATGAAAGCTCCTGCGACCGCCGCTGCTCCTGCGAGAGGCTGCGTTCTGATCACTTTTTTTCCGGGCAGACCGGCAGCCGCTGCTGCTGCAAATCCTCCCACCAGACCGCCAATGTGAGCACCGTTATCAATCATGGGCACTGTAAATCCAAACACCAGATTAATGATAAGTATAACGACAATGTTTACACCAAACGTACGGAAAAACAGTCTCCTATAACGTGTTCCAAAATAAAGAAGCGCCCCGAAAAGTCCAAAAATTGCTCCACTGGCTCCTGCTGAGATGTTATCATTAAATACAAAACTCGAAACGGAACCAAAAAAACCAGCCACGAAATAGATAAATAAAAACCGGCCGGACCCAAATATTCTTTCCACAGCTCCCCCTAGAAAGAACAAAGCGAGAGAGTTCATAAAAAGATGCAGGAAACCGATGTGCAAAAACATGGCGCTGAAAAACCTCCACCATTCCCCTTCGAGAATAAGCGGATCGAATTTTGCTCCCATCTCAATTAGTGTCAGTGTACTTGTGGAGGATCCTTCCATTTCCACATATAAAAAAACTGCAAATACTGCAATTATTAACGCAAAAGTAAAAGAGGGGGTACCGTGCATGAATACACTGCGTTCTTCCTCCTGTTTATCTTCATGCAGTCTTTTGACCTTCCGCTTCATCCTGCGGAGATACAGCTCCTGTTCTTCTTCTGATTCCAGATATTTATCGGGGAGATAGGAAGGCATATCCCGAAGTTTCCATTCGGTAGCAAGAGGAAAAAGCTGTTCCTGCATCTCCTGTAGAGGAAGCAGAATTGTCCTCATCTGATTTTTTCCACCAGCGGTCAGCGGGAGCGGCCGGGAAGTAAACTGCTCGTAATTGTCCACCGGAGGATGTGGAGCCATAATTACATTTGTTACATTTGCCCGGGGAAGTTTCAACTTTTTCCTGACTGTTTTAGCTGATGAGTACACTCTGTTGATATCACCCCGGAGCTGGTTGCTCCAGTCATAGCTTTTCAGCTGAAGACGCAGAATACTGCTCTTTTTTTCTCTTACATCCTCAAACCATATAATACAGCCTTCTTCGTTCAAATGAATAATTTGAAAACCTTCCGCCCCGGCCAGATGATAGGCTGTTTCCCAAAAGCGTATTTCTGCGTAATTATGCTCCAAATGATTGCCCTCCCTTCTTTCTCAGTAAAACATTCCGTAACAAAAAGATGCCTGTTTACGTGTTCCCGTTTTGCCGGGCATCATAAACGAAGCATCTTTACTTCTAATCTGGATTATACATTAAATACGGGTTTCATTGCTTCTTTAAGCACCTGGGCAGAATGATTGAGTTTTTCTTTTTCTTCTTTACTCAAATCAATTTCAATTACTTTTTCAATTCCCTGACGGCTGACAACCGCAGGAACTCCAATGTAAAGGTCGTCAAGCCCGTACTCACCTTTCATCAATGTAGAAACCGTAAGGATAGAATGTTCATTTCTTAATATAGCTTTTGTCAGTCTGGCCAGCCCCATGGCTATAGCATAGTGGGTTGCACCTTTACGTTCAATAATATGATAGGCTGCATCACGCACGTTTATAAACATATCATCCAGATCCTGCTGTGTTCCTTCCGGCTTGTATTTTTCCATATAACGGCCGATATGCTCCGAGCCGATGCGGGTCTGGCTCCATACCGGAAGTTCCGTATCCCCGTGTTCCCCCATGATATAACCATGAACGTTGCGTACATCCAGGTCAAAATACTCTCCCAGCATGAAACGGAACCGGGCCGTGTCCAGTATAGTTCCTGATCCGATAACACGCTCCATCGGAAGACCGGAATATTTCCAGGTAGCATATGACAAAATATCCACAGGATTAGTTGCAATGAGAAAAATACCGTTGAAACCGGATTCCATTACACTAGTAACAATTTTTTTGAAGATTTTAGTGTTTTTTTCTATCAGGTCAAGTCTCGTCTCTCCAGGCTGCTGGTTCGCTCCGGCAGTAATAACAACGAGATCAGCATCAGCACAGTCTGCGTAGTCGCCTGCCCATATTTTCGTCGGTGCACCGAAAGGAACACCGTGGTTCAAATCCATAGCATCTCCTTCAGTTTTTTCCTTATTCAAATCTATGAGCACCATTTCATCTGTAAGATTTTGATTAATAAGTGAAAATGCATAGCTTGATCCGACATGTCCTGTTCCAATAACTACCACACGTAAAGTTTTTTTAACTGCTGTCATAAGAACCTCACACTCCTTTTATCTTTGTGAAACTATTCACATTAATTGTACCTTATTCATTCCTTTATGTCTATGTCCAAATATTTCTTCTTAATATATATTTAACCCTGTAACGATCATGTAGAGCAGCATTGCAGATACACTTCCTGAGGAAACTGCGGCGAAATTTACGGCATCGTTGCTCCACCATCTAATTCCCTTGACTAGTATTGCTGGTTTGCTGCAGTGAACAGTTTGCTCTGTCTTTTCTCCACAGACACAGCACTGAAACAATGACTGATAGGCTGCTCCTAACCACGCGTCGGCAAATTGGGATAAAAATGCTGTTAAAAACAGCAGGACTAAAATAACCACAGAAAACACTTCCGGTTCCAGGAGCAGAGCAGCCACTGTCACAAAACCACTTCCACCTCCCGCAGCCAGGTTGCCTAACCTTGTTACACCTCCGGAAATACCCGGTTCTACTAAGCGCCCGGTCTTGATGGAAACCGGAGGCTCTGTACTTTTTCTTCCGAGCGCAGATGCCCAGGTATCAGCCGCTGCTGCTGCATAGGCTGCTGTAAATCCGATAAAAAGAACAGGATGTGGGAAAAAAAACTGGAGAACAGCACAGGCCGATGCCGCCCCGCCGTTTGCCATTACCTGCACTGCATCCCTGGTCGCTCCTTTTGCTTCTTTTTTATCTTCACTTTTCAATGCTTTTTCCAGCAGTACCGAACTGAAAAAGAAACTTCCCATTACGGCCATTCCTGTAAATCCAAATCCTGCGACGGAAAGTCCTCCAACGATAAATGCCGCAAGAGCTCCACCGGAAGTTAGTGATTTCGTTCTCCACGCTCCGAAGGCCACCGCCGCTGTGAGCATATAAAGAAATAAACTCATATTAATCTTTTTCTCCGGCTTTTTTTCCGACGAGCAGGCAGTCTACCGGAACATCAAAGGGTTCTCTAGGTATATTTTCCATAATCTGCTCCTGAAAAACAAGACTTACAGTAGAAACAGACAGCCCCTGAAGAAACCGGTCAAAAAAACCGCCTCCGTACCCAACCCTGAAACCATCTGTGTCAAATGCCAGCCCTGGAGTAATTACAAGATCAATATTTTCCGGAGAAACATATTCGCATTTTGATGGATCCGGTTCAATCAGTCCAAAACCAGCTTCCCGGCAGTCTTCCATTTTATTCACAATATAAAAATTGAGCTCTTTTGTACTCCCCTTTACGACGGGTGCTGCAATTTTTTTACCTTCTTTCCAAGCCTGAATGAAAATAGGATACGTATTCAGTTCATTTCCGACAGAAATAGTACAGGCTGCCAAATCTGCTTTGTCCCATTCCGTCATCCCAAAAAGCTGAGGATACAGCATACTTTCCTGAGAAAGCCGTTCCTCTTTTGAAAGTTTTTGCAGTTTTTCTTTAATAGAAATCCGAATTGCACGCTTATCCATAATATTCCCTTCCTTTAAAAACAGGACTTAAATGAAGCCCACTGAATAACTGCCGGTGTTTTTTTAACGTATACCGGTCCCGCTTTTATTCAGAGGTGCTCACTCGAAGCATTACTAACCGAGATATAAGACCTGTCCAGTATCGTTTTATAATTTGAAATATTGCAGGACCTTAAACTCATCTTCACCCTCGTTCTGCTTTCTCTTACAAATTTCTTTTTGACTGCATCGTACTTCTTAAGACAAATTAAGGTCAAATCTTATTATTTTTTAGATTGAAGTTTAACAAAGATGCCAATAGAGGTACATTAATAATAAACTAAAGCAGTTGAAGGAGGAAACGATGTGAAGCAGATTGTTTTAAAAACCCCTCACCCATTACGTCAGGTGGACGTGTTTGAGGGAAGCTTCCGGGATGCCCGATTATCCATCAGCCCCGGACGCGACCCGGAAGAAGATCTTATTTTCCACGTGGAGATTAAACACCCTTCTTTCGATAAAACATTTTACGCACAAAAGTACAGTCTTGCTGATGCTTTGGAAACGTTAAGAATTCAGTTGCATTATCTTTTTGAGGAAAAATTTTCTACTGAGTTTTACATTATCGGAGAAGATCAGAATCTTTCTTCCGGCTATGAAAAGGAAAAAAAATATTTAATTTATGTGTACGATTCAATTAAAGCTTCTGTACAGAAAGAATTTTCTCTTTCTGACGCTGAATTGAAAAAGGAAAGCCAGGCTCCCTCCAATGACGAAGCGTTGAAAGATTATTTAAGCAGTAACGAAGAATTCTCTTTTGAAAAATCCTAAAAAATACGGAAGGATGATATGTTTGAAAAAAGCCGGATTTATCCTGTTGTTAAGCACTTCTTTTCTTTTTGCAGCATGCGGGGATCAGAACGAACATAATACTGTCGATCCGGAGGAACTTAACGAAAATAATATACCTGATAATGAATCAGGAGAATAGTTTCAAAATATAAAGGCATTTTCTGTTCATTCTGATTTGCCGGCAAATTATAGAATTATTTCGAAGCACACAAAAAGTCTGGAAGTTTTTAGAATGCTTCCAGACTTTTTAAATAATCTCATTCACTTTTTTCTGAATTTCATATTAACAGAATTTTTAAACTCTTCTTTGTAATTTCCAAGCGGTTCTCTGAAAATATAAATCACTATAACGATTAACACCGCAGTGAAAATACCGAGAATCATATCCATTTTATCCCTCCTCGTTACTTTATTCCCGTTTTTTCAATACATTAATGCAGAAATAAACTGGTTATCAGCTTTCGGAAAGGAGGTGCACCTATGGCAGTTTACGTAGTAACATACAAACTCAGTGCTCCGGAAAAGGAATATAAAGAACTCGAGAAAGTAATGAAGTCCTTTGGAAGCTATTCCAAACGGTTTGACTCTTTTTGGATCGTGGATACTTATCACAGTGCAAAAGATATTAAAGAAAAGGTTTTTTCCGCTCTTTCAGAGGAAGACCAGCTGTTTGTTATTGAAACAAAAAAGCACTGGTCTTCACGCAACACTCCGGATGGAATGGTAAAATGGCTGAAAAGTTCCCGACGCACCTTTTAGCAGCGATTCAGAAAAGCGTGCTTAATGTATTCTGAGAAAGAAAACTCCTTATAAACTCTTCAAAAAAAAGCAGCTGCCCTTCCCTGGAATTCAGGGAAGGGCAGCTGCTTTTTGTACTTACTTTGTTTCTTTGTGCATTGTGTGACGGGCTAGACGCGGGCTGTACTTTTTCAGTTCGATACGATCTGGGTTAGTACGCTTATTTTTTGTTGTAATATAATTACGGTCACCAGTCTCAGTGCAGGCAAGTGTTACTTGTACACGCATATTAATACCCCTCCAAACTCTGTTTTACTCATACCTTAAAATAATAGCAGACTATTGCTTCAGATTCAAGTGGATGTGTAAAGGAAATTTCCTTATCAGCATAAAATTTAAACAGACTACTGACCTTCCACATCATCCCCCTGGTTTTCTTCTGTTTCTGCTTCCTCTGAGTCGTTCTCGCTGCTCTCATCCTCGAAGTCTTCCAGATCCGGACCATCTTCCGGCTCCCGGGGGCCGCTTCTCTCTTCTTTCAAGTCAAAAAATTCCTCCATGGCACGGCTCGCAATGCCTGTTGCTATACCGCCGCTCCCAGCCTGATTGCTGGTGCCGGGTACTACGACGGAAAAAGCTACTTCCGGATCCTCATATGGCGCATACCCGACAAAAGTCTGGTTGTTCCCTGGTTCCTCATCCACAAATATCTGTGCTGTTCCAGTTTTTCCTGCGACTTCTTCATCTACAAGTGAGAAGAAATTCCGCGCGGTGCCCTGGCTTCCATGCACTACCCGGTAAAAACCTTCCTGAATCCTTTCGAAATATTCCTCGTCCACATCGATGGTATTGAGAATTTTTGGTTCGAACTGATGAGAAATAGTTCCCAGCTCTTCTCCTCCCGGATCGGGCTCGAGAATCTCACTTACTACCCGCGGTGCAATACGCACTCCGCTGTTGGCTACGGTAGAAACATACTGGGCCAGCTGCAGCGGCGTGTATGTGTCAAACTGCCCGAAAGCAAGAAACAGCATACTGCCGGGAGGAGCATCATTTCCACCGTCTATTCCAGCGAACTCATTCGGCAGATCGATGCCCGTTTCTACCCCGAGTCCGAACTGGGCATAATATGAACGAAGAATATCAAATCCTCTCGTGTAATTCCCCCAGTTACTCCCGGACACACCTGGTGTGTAATCTACAATTCTCATAGCTACTTCCACCATGTATATGTTGGAAGACCGTTCCAGCGCTGTCAGGTCATCTACTGTCCCAAGGTTGTTAACAGAACTGATTGTTCTTTCTGTGCCAGGAAGGCGGATCGGCCGGTCATTGATTGTTGCCCCCGGCGGCAGCACGCCTGTATCGTAACCCGCCATGACAGTCGCAGCCTTTATTGAAGAGCCGGCGACGTAACCCTGCGTAAAGGTTCCCAGATCATTGCTTCCTCCCGCCATAGCGAGCACTTCACCAGTATCCGGCTCCATCATCACGACATATGCGTCCTCGTCCGCTAAGAAACTGCCGCTTCTTTCTTCGAGAGCTTCATCGATAACGTCTTCCAGACGCTGCTGCAGTTCCATATCAAACGTAAGCTTTAAATCGTATCCTCTGCCTCCAGGTGTATCCTCCACACTCCGGATAATATTCCCATCAGTGTCAGTAAAGTTTTCCAGCGCGCCTTTGCGCCCCCTGAGAACTGCTTCGTATTCCTCTTCCAGATAGCTCGTTCCTACTTCCTCATTACGTTCATATCCTTCCGCAAGAAACCGTTCCACGCTTTCACGTGGAATGGATCCTACTTCCCCGAAAATAGGACGGAGACTCTCTCCATACGTATATTTACGGGCCGCATCCCTGATAATATCCACCCCCGGCAGACTTTCTATCTGCTCTGTAATGAGAGCCGCCTCTTCGTATTCAAGACCACGCTGGACTTTGTGAGGAATATTATTGTACCCGCTGTTCAGCTCCCTCCAGATCATAAAAACTTCCAGATCTTCGTCAGTCAGAGAAGCCAGTTCTTCGTCGGATACAGCTTCGATTCTTACTGTATGGGCTTCTCCATCATCAAGACCTTCATTATTCTGTTCCTCCACACTCAGCTTTTCTTCAAAAGCTTCAGGGTTATTTAATGCCCAGAATTCACGTCGGTCTCTCTCGTAGCTTGAAGCCGCATTCTCTGTATCTAAAGAAATGAACTCATTCAATTTTTCTGCTGTCTCCAGAATCTCTTCCTGGGGTCTGTTGCGGTTCGTATAAGTTACGGTGAGAATCAGTTCATTACCGACCATTAGATTGCCGTACCGGTCATACATGTGTCCCCTGGGGGCTTCGATTGGTTCCATTACGCTGACTTCCCTGTTCACCTGTTCATCATATTCCTCTCCCTGCACGATCTGCACGATGCCGAGCCGGAGGATCAAAATCGAAAACAAAATGAAAACGAGAAAAAAGAGGACGTTGAGCCTCGTTGATAAATGTGTTCTATGTACCAGTTTTTCTCCCATATAAGCCACCCTCTTAATTCTTCCTATATCAAAACTTATGTTTGTTTTAAGTAAAGTGTCCCAAAAGCACAGCTTCTGGGACACTTCAGGAAAGGATTGCCCGCATGTGCGGTTATCTTCCAGATTTCACGAACCCGCCTAAGGCAGGTGGGTGCCTGCAGGGCGATTTTCAGCTTCCTCATAGAGGCATGCCGTCCGTCGCCCAATGTAAGGCTCCCAAAGTGAATTGGTGTTCGGTTCGAATTAAACTCGAAGTTCACCAACACCGCAGGCAACTTTTCTATTAATTCCATTATACAATAGGTTCAGAAAGATTTTCAATGCTCATTCCAGCTCATTCCTGCTTATGTTGAGGCTTTTCTATTCTCCGACTCTTTAAATCCAGCTCACCGGTCAGCAATAATGAAGTTTTTCAACGGTTCGGCCCCCAGTGTTTAACAGCACAAAAATAAAAGCCCGGCACTAGGCCGGACTTTTAGTGTATTTTAGTTATTTAGCGTTCTCGTAACGCTTAGCAACTTCTTCCCAGTTAATTACATTAAAGAAGGCTTCCAGATAATCCGGACGCTTGTTCTGGTACTTCAGATAGTAGGCATGCTCCCACACATCTACACCAAGAACCGGAGTTTTACCTTCACTGATCGGTGTGTCCTGGTTAGGTGTACTTGTAATTTCAAGTTCCCCATTGCTCACTACGAGCCACGCCCATCCGGAGCCGAATCGTCCAACACCTGCATTTTTAAATTCTTCTTTGAATTTATCAAAGCTTCCAAACTTACTGTTGATAGCATCTGCGAGAGCACCCTTAGGTTCTCCTCCGCCATCCGGAGACATGAGCTGCCAGAAAATAGTGTGGTTGTAGTGACCGCCGCCATTGTTGCGGACTGGTGTCTTAATGTCATCCGGCAGAGAATTAAGATCTGTTAAAAGCTCTTCAATGCTTTTGCTTTGTAGGTCGGAATGTCCCTCCAGCGCATCGTTTAACTTCGTCACATACGTGTTATGGTGCTTACCGTGGTGGATGTTCATTGTTTCCTCATCAATATGAGGTTCAAGTGCGTTTGCTGCGTAAGGTAAATCTGGTAGTTTAAATGCCATTCATATCTCCTCCTTAGATTATCGTTCGAAGTGCTGGACCTCCTGTTTCTCAACGGAAAGTGCCAGCATGATACACATTACCAAATATTCCACATCCATTCAAATGTTAAACCTTTGATTCTTTTCCTCTGTAAGTCATACGCGGATTAAGCATCTGATTAGGCGACTTCAGCTGGAACATGGAAGGAGTATCATTAAAGTCGATGATAAGGTGCTCGTCGTAAATCCAGTCCACCCTTTTATCAAGAGCTGCAGTGAATTTTCCCGGTATGGTTTCCAGACGAACGGCCGAATTCGGAAGATCTCCGCTTTTCAGGGAAACAAGGTCGCTGACGCCATTCACCACACACCCTGTACCTTCTGTTTCATGGCTGATAAAAAGAACACTTTCTTCCGGGAGAAAACCTTTCTGCTTAAGTTCCTCCACTGCTCTGTCCGTAATTTCCACTTTCATACGTACCACTCCTTTCAACACCCTGTTTCCCTTTTTAATGTAAAAAGAAAACAAAAAAAGAGAGAAGCTGCTGCTTCTCTCTTTGAAGATTAATTTTAAAATGGAGGAGGAAGAGGGATTCGAACCCCCGCGGGCTGTGACACCCCTGTCGGTTTTCAAGACCGATCCCTTCAGCCAGACTTGGGTATTCCTCCGTGTAAAATGGTGGACCCTGCAGGACTCGAACCTGCGACCGGACGGTTATGAGCCGTCAGCTCTGACCAACTGAGCTAAGGGTCCAGAAAAGGTATGTAATTATGGTAGCGGCGGAGGGAATCGAACCCCCGACCTCACGGGTATGAACCGTACGCTCTAGCCAGCTGAGCTACA
>REBZ01000158.1 GCA_007692495.1 Alkalicoccus sp. | reverse complement strand
TTTCATGTATTTGAATAGCACTATCATACTACATAGGACCTTTTTAGGTCAATCGATTTTCCCATATTTGGAAAATAAATTAAAATTTCTGTCACGTGGCTCCCGCTTCGTCTGTTGCATCATCCTGTCTTCCTGCTCAATCTGTTTCCTCCCCCTGCTGTACTTGTCGCTTTCCTGCTTGATAATGTTACAGAAAAGTTCCCATAGGCGGTGTCGTCTCTTGCTCCGCCTTTTTCCAGAGCTTTTTTTTGTTTTTCCCACACGAAAACAGCAGCAGCTACTCATAATAACAGATTTTTGCGTCCGGCGGAACAGGTCCGGCACAATTTTTGTTCCTGCGTTGCCACGAAAGCAACTTTCTGCTGCCGCTGACAGATCAGATTCTGTTACCAATGAGAAAAAACCGAAACGGAAGCCAAATTACTTTTCTGCCAAAAATGGCTTTAACAGATCAAAAAAACACCCCACTGGTCCGGCTGCATTCTCTTTAAAGCTGCAAAAGTTTTCTTTTCAGGCGGGTGCACCACTTTTCTTCTATATAAGATCTTTCCCTCCAAACACAATAATGTCAGGAACTCTTCTGACTTATTTGGATTTAGATTGTATTGTGACAACGATGAGAGCGCTTTACTATTAAAGTTAACAAGCCGCTTCGAGGCGGCCTACTTTAAAGGGGGAAATAACTATGGCAGAACAAAAATCATCGTTCCGCACGAAGATTCAGCGATTCGGAACTTTTTTGAGCGGTATGATCATGCCGAACATCGGGGCATTTATTGCCTGGGGGCTGATTACAGCATTATTCATTCCTGACGGATGGATTCCTAACGAAGACTTTGTCCAGCTTGTAGACCCGATGATTCTCTTCCTGCTGCCACTGCTTATCGGTTATACCGGCGGTAAAATTGTCTACGGCGGACGCGGCGGCGTAGTAGGTGCTACAGCAACGATGGGTGTAATTGTCGGAGCGGATATTCCGATGTTTATCGGGGCGATGATCATGGGTCCTCTCGGCGGTTACCTCATTAAGAAGATTGATGAATCTCTCGACGGTAAGATCAAGCCCGGATTCGAAATGCTCGTCAACAACTTCACAGCGGGTATTCTTGCCATGGTTCTTACACTGCTCGCTTTAATTGGTATCGGTCCGGTAGTAGAAGGACTTAACCAGGCCCTTGCAGCAGGAGTTGAAGTAATTGTTTCCGCCGGACTCCTTCCATTGGCAAGTATCATCATTGAACCGGCAAAAGTACTTTTCTTAAATAACGCGATTAACCACGGTATTCTAAGTCCTATCGGGCTGGACCAGGCAGCCGAACAGGGAAAATCGATCCTGTTTATGCTTGAAACGAACCCAGGTCCCGGACTCGGGGTACTGCTTGCAGTAATGATTTTTGGAAGCGGCACAGCTAAACGTACGGCGCCGGGTGCGATCATCATTCAATTCTTTGGAGGTATTCACGAAATTTACTTCCCGTATATTCTGATGAGACCAATGCTTATTCTCGCAGCCATTGCCGGCGGAATGAGCGGGATTTTCACCTTCACTTTATTCGACGTCGGACTTCGTGCCACTCCTGCGCCAGGGAGTATTTTTGCCTACGCCGCGATGACCCCTGCTACTGATTATGTCGGTGTGTTCGGCGGTGTATTTATCGCAGCACTTGTATCCTTCCTTGTCGGTGGTCTTATCCTGAAAACGACGAAAGCTCCTGCAGAAGAGGATCTTGAAGGTGCAGCGACAAAGATGGAAGAAATGAAAGGCAAAAAGAGCAGTGTCTCTTCTGCTTTTGCAGCAGGCAGTGCCGGAGCTGCAGCAGACGGGGAAACAACGAAGGACGCTGCGGATGTTAACAAGATCATTTTCGCCTGCGATGCAGGCATGGGCTCCAGCGCTATGGGCTCTTCGATCTTAAAGAATAAAGTTAAAAAAGCAGGACTTGATATCGAGGTAACGAATACTTCCATTAGTAACCTTCCCGAAGATGTAGACATTATTATCACGCATAAAGACCTTACGCCACGGGCGAAAGAAAAACGTCCCGATGCGGAACACATCTCCGTGGAAAATTTTCTTAACAGTCCGGAATACGACAAGCTTATAGACAGACTGAAGTCATAACAGGCTTCTTGAAAAGGAGGGGACCGCTTTGTATGTATCTGCCAGGGACCGGCGCATTCTGGATGAGCTGCTTGCCTATCCGGAAGGCGTGACGATCGGGCATCTAGCAGAAGTGCTCGACGTCAGTGAACGAACGATACACCGGGACCTTGCTTCATTCGACAATCTGCTGCACCCTTACGAACTGTTTCTCGAAAAAAAAGCCGGCCGTGGTCTCCGGCTGAAAGGATCAGAAACCCGGCTGCAGCAATTCCGGGAAGATCTGGAGCAGGCCAAGCATTTTGATTTTCTCCCGGAACAGCGCCAGCTTCTGCTTGCCCATAAGCTTCTTACAGCAACGGAGCCCGTGAAACTGCAGGCGCTTGCTTCTGATCTGCACGTTACAAATGCAACTGTCAGTACAGACCTCGATAAAGCAGCGGAGTGGCTGGAAAGCTATCAGCTTTCCCTTCTCCGCCGCCGGGGTTCAGGTATTCAGATAGCCGGGGATGAAGCAGCGAAGCGACGGGCAATACGAGGTCTTCTCTCCGATCACCTCGGTGAAACGGAGCTTCTCCGCTTTATTCGCAGGCATACGGTACCGGGGGGAACTCCCCGAACCCAGTCTATCTCTGACCAGCTTCTCGGTTTTGTCCAGACCGAGCGGCTGGAGCAGATTGAAATGGCTGTAGAAAAGTTGAATCATACGCTGCCACGGCCGATCGCTGATTCTTCCTACATTGCACTTGTCGTTCATCTCGCTCTTGCTATGGAAAGAATCCAGCAGGGAGAAAACGTACAGATGAAAGAAGAACTGCTGGAGCGTCTGCGCCCGACACCAGAATATAAAAAAGCAGCCGGACTTGCCAGGCAGCTCGCGCGTATTTTTGAGGCAGATATTCCCGAAGCTGAGATAGGTTATATTACGATGCACCTCCGCGGAGCAAAACTGCAGTCGGAAGAACTTCTTCAGACGGCCGATCACATGGACGCTGTACTTCTCGTAAAGCGTCTCGTCCGACACGTAAGCCTTAACTACGGCATTGATTTTTCGAGTAACCCATCCCTTGAACAGGGGCTGACAGCCCATATCAGCCCCGCCCTGTACAGGCTTGAACAGCAGATGAAAATTCACAACCCTCTCGCCTCCGCCGTTAAAGAAAATTTCCCGGATCTTTTTGCAGCTGTACAGAAAGCTGCCGGGCATATATTTGAAGGTCTTGACGTCCCGGAGGACGAAATCGGTTTTCTCGTGATGCATTTCGGTTCGGCACTGGAAACTGGAAACGAAGACAAATCCTTCAGGGCATACGTCATTTGTTCCAGCGGGATAGGCTCCTCCAAAATGATGAGCACAAGACTGAGGAAAGAGTTTCCGCAAATTAAGGAAATTCATCAGCTGTCCCTTTTTGATCTCACAAAAACCGCTCCCGCAGCAGACGATTTAATTCTGTCGACTATTGCGCTCGATAACCCCGGTCTCGATTACATTCAGGTAAATCCTTTTCTGACAGCAGAAGATACGAAGAAAATTGAACATTATATCGGATTAAAAACCGCAGCTTCTGTTCATGTTTCCCGCCCGGCTTCCGGCAGCCGCCCGGAAAAAACGACGCTTGAGTCTTTACAGGCTCAGCTGGAAACAACGATCCGACTGATGCAGCATGTCACTATCATACAGGAATCTACAAACAGTGATTTCCGGACAAGTATGTATAATACAATGAAGTTTCTTGAAGGGGAAAATTTGATTACCAATGCCGGGAAAACAGCGGAGGAGCTTCACAAACGGGAAAAGCTCTCCGGAGTGGGAATTCCCGGCACGACCTTCACTCTCCATCATGCAAGAAGCCCGGCTGTCAATGAACCACTCTTTCTCATCCTGGAACGACGGAACGCAGAGCCGGCAGCCGCCATGGATGGCTCCGTCATTCAGGCCCGCCGGATCTGTATTATGCTCGCCCCCGAAAGCATGAACGAGCAGGAAGCAGTGATGCTGAGCTATATCAGTGGCATGATGGTTAAAGATGAAAAAAGTAAAGAGCTGTTTGCTGAAGGTACCGAAGAGGAAATTAAGCAATTTATGAGCGAAGAATTTTTATCTCTTTACCGAAGTTAAATTATTTAAGGAGTGATTTATATGTCAAAAGCAATTTTACCGGAAGAAAATATTGAACTGAATGTCAGCCTGAAAGACCAGGAGGAAGCTATCCGACGCGCAGGACAGCTTCTCGTCGACGGAGGCTACACTGATGCTTCCTACATTGACAAAATGTTTGAACGGGAAGAGATCACCACGACCTTTATGGGCAACTTCGTAGCGATCCCCCATGGAACCGACGACGCTAAAGACAGTGTCCACCACTCCGGTCTCTCCGTTATTCAGGCACCGGACGGTGTGGAATATGGTGAGGGCAACACAGCCAAATTGATTTTCGGAATTGCCGGTAAAAACAACGAACATCTGGAAATCCTGTCCAAGATTGCAATTCTCTGCTCGGAAGAAGAAAACGTGGAACGCATGATCAACGCTTCCTCCAAGCAGGAACTTCTTGATATGTTCCAAGAGGTGGAATAATGATGAAGGCCGTACACTTTGGAGCCGGGAACATAGGCCGGGGATTTATCGGCCAGCTCCTTTTTCATTCCGGTTTCGAACTTATCTTTGCAGATGTGAACAAGGATATTATTGACCTTCTAAAACACAGCGGAAGCTACCACATTCACTACGCAGAAGAATCACAGCGTACAGAAGAAATCAGCGGTTACACCGGTCTTCATTCTCTGAAAGAAAAAGATGCGCTGGAAAAAGAACTGGCGGAGGCTGATATTATTACAACAGCCGTCGGTGCCCCGGTACTTAAGCATATAGCTCCTGCAATTGCAGAAGGGATCCGCCGCCGGCTCAATTCAAAAAAATCATTGGCTGTTATTGCCTGTGAAAATGCTGTGAATGGAACGGATCAGCTGAAAACTCATGTAGAGGCTTTCTTTTCAGAAGACGAATGGAAAACGATCACTTCCTTTGTAAGCTTTCCTAATGCTGCCGTGGACCGTATCGTTCCCGTTCAGTCACTGGAAAATCCACTGGACGTTCTCGTAGAACCATTTTATGAATGGACGATTGACCGGACAGGGTTTATTGGAGACATTCCGAATATTACAGAAGCCCATTACGTGGATAACCTCGATGCTTATATTGAACGTAAGCTTTTTACCGTCAATACCGGCCATGCAGCTGCGGCCTATTATGGATATGAAAAAGGGTACGAAACCGTACAGGAAGCGATGGCGGACGAAAAAATCCGTATGGATCTGAAACAAGTACTCCAGGAAACGGGAGATCTCCTCATAGAAAAGTATGGTTTTGATGTACAGGAACATGAAACGTATATTGATACGACGATCAGCCGCTTTCAAAATCCTATGCTGACAGATCAGATTACACGCGTGGCCCGACAGCCGCTGAAAAAACTTGGAGCCGGGGAACGTCTCGTCAGCCCGGCACTGCAGCTGCTCTCCCAGGGAAAGGAAGCCCCTGCCCTTACTGGAGTCATAGTTTCCGCCCTCCGCTACAATGAGGGTACCGACGAAGAAGCTGTGCAGCTTCAAAAGCTGCTGAACGAGTATCCAATTAAAGAAGCACTGCACCAAATTACCGGTCTTTCTGCGGATCACCTTCTGCACCAGAAAATTGCAGCAGCCTTTTCCTCCTAATAAAGACCCGAGATAACCTTCCTACGGCCTTTTCTGCACCGCTTTTTATTACGGCGGTGCAGAAGGGCTTTTTATATTCAGTTTCGTTTAAATTAAAATAGAAAGGCTCAGGGCTGCTGCCCTGAGCCTTTCACTATTTTTTACGCACATATCCTCAAAGAATGCTTATCGGGAGATATTGATTTTCGTTTTCCCCGGAACGTCCATCAGAAAAAAGAACAGATAAATTAACGGGTCCTGCTGACGCTGTTAATTAAGAGAACCGAGCTCCTGCTTCACAATATCTACTACTTTTCCAACGTACCGGTCGCAGATTTCTCTCGTCGGCGCTTCTGCCATTACACGGACAAGAGGCTCCGTGCCGGACGGGCGGACAAGAATGCGCCCTTCACCCTGCATTTCGTCCTCCACTGCCTGAATTTCCCGGGAAATAGCTTCGCTCGTGTGCAGCTGCTCCTTATCCTGCACCCGGACATTGACAAGCTTCTGTGGATATTTCGGAACTTCTCCTGCAAGCTCGGAAAGCTTTCTGCCGCTTTCTTTAACGATCTGCACGAGCTGCAGCGCTGAAAGCAGTCCATCTCCTGTTGTATTGTAATCAAGAAAAATAATATGTCCGGACTGCTCCCCGCCAAGATTGTAATTTCCTTTACGCATTTCTTCCATTACGTACCGGTCACCGACACCCGTCTGTTTTGTGTCAATTCCTTCTCTTTCGAGAGCTTTATACAGTCCGAGGTTACTCATCACCGTGGTTACGAGAGTTTTGTAGTTAAGGTTCCCTTTTTCTTTCATGTATTTAGCACATATATACATGATCTGGTCTCCGTCTACAATTCCGCCTTTTTCATCTACTGCAATCAGACGGTCTGCGTCCCCGTCGAATGCAAGGCCAATGTCGGCCCCTTTATCTTTTACGAGCTCCACAAGCGCTTCCGGATGAGTGGACCCTACGTTTTCATTAATATTCACTCCGTCCGGTGAAGATCCGATGCATGAAATGTTATCGGCTTCCAGATCGGCAAAAAGGTGGTTTGCCAGCGGGGAGGCTGCCCCGTGCGCACAGTCGAGAGCGATATGAAGACCGGAAAAATCGTTTTCCACTGTCTGCTTAAGATAGCGCAGGTATTTCTGTCCGCCTTCAAAGTAATCATTGACAGTTCCGATTTGTCCACCTGTCGGCCTTGGAAGATCATCTTCCATATCATCTTCTGTCTTAAGGAGTTCTTCAATTTCTTCTTCCTGTTTATCCAGAAGTTTATATCCATCTGCTCCAAAAAACTTAATGCCGTTATCTTCCACCGGGTTATGGGAAGCGGAAATCATAACACCTGCGTCTGCACTGAGAGCTCTTGTTAAGTACGCAACACCCGGCGTAGTAATAACACCGAGACGCATTACTTCCGCCCCCATTGAAAGAAGACCGGCCACAAGGGCGCTTTCCAGCATTGTTCCGGATATTCTTGTATCACGCCCGATCAGAATTTTGGGTTTGTCTTTCTCCGTAGATTTTGTCAGTACGTATCCTCCGAAACGTCCGAGCTTAAATGCCAGTTCAGGAGTCAGCTCTTTGTTTGCGATTCCCCGTACACCGTCTGTCCCAAAAAATTTCCCCATCATTATCTCTCCTTAAGCACTTTCCTCATTGTTATTGTCTTCTTCGAGCTCGTTTTCGTTTTCAATATCAGGTTCCTCAGTATCTTCTTCTGGCTCCTCAGTATTTTCTTCCTCTTCCTGAGGATCCGGTTCCGGCAGTTCTTCGTTATTCTCTTCTTCCTCATTCTCCTGTGGTTCTTCTGCCGGTTCGTTTTCCGGTTCCGTTCCGTTTTCCGGTTCCGGATCGTCTTCCTCTTCCGGTTCTTCCGGCGGTCTGGTTCCGTCTGTCAGCTCGACAGAAAGTTCCGTACCATTTTGAGGGAACTGTATACCTGAAGGCCCGGTGATCTGGAGAGGTGTCTGATGCTCCCCTGCACTTAGTCCGGACAAGTTAACAACGGCACGTATATCTGAACGGGAGACTGCTTCGATTGTCTGTTCTTCCCCACGTAGTTCAAGCGTTAATTGATTATTTTCAAGCGTCGGGAACTCTGCGTTCAATCCTGAAGCAAGCCCCTGCACCTCTATTGGAAATCCACTGAATTCTCTTTCTGAAGCTTCTCCATTTTCGGTATTCACTTCCATCGTTACACTCTCCGGTTCTACACGGTCGGCTCCTTCCGGGACCGGTACTTCGAGATCAATGGTAGTGTCCCCGTCCATATCACTCCAGTTCACATCTTCAATTTCAATAGACGAAATCCCTTCCAGAACCTCAGGCGTTCCATAAACAGCCGCTGTGTCCGGGATCAATGTAACCGAACTGATTGCTCTTCCGCCTCCTGTCTCATCCGGAGGGTTTACCTGGAGCGGCACTTCAGCATGCGGACTGTCGAGAGGTATCCGTACTTCCACTTCACCTGGGTCAGGAGCAATATCCAAAGCATTTCCAGACTCATCATATAATACCACATCGGCTGTTTCCGTAAAGCCTTCTGTACGACCGGCCATATCTATCGTTACCTGGGCAGAATCGATTTCTTCCACCGTTTCCCCGCCGGACGTTACTGCCACTGAAGACGGTTCAACTACAGGTTCTCCTGCATCCATTCCTTCTTCCACGTTCTCCAGATTTACTTCCACCGGATAAGAAGCCGTCGCTCTTTCCTCGAGTGTAAGACTTACTGTCATCGGTGTAATAGAAATATTAAGATCGCTCGGAAAGCCGCGGTGTTCTACTCTTTCATAATGGGATCCGGCTTCCATTCCCTCCAGGTCAATATACACTTCCTGCTGTCCCTGCGTAATCTGGGAAAGAGTCAGGACATTCTGCGGTCCCCGCATTGTCACCTGCACAGTTTCGGGTGCTTCTGTAAGCACATAGTTTTCTTCATCGTAATATACGTTCAGCGGCACATCCTCCACTACCCGGCTGCCGTCTGTAATACCAGGGATTCCGCCAGCCTGGTTTGGCTGATTTCCAACATTCACCATAAGGAAAAGCATTACCGCAATAAGCAGCGAGATGAGCTTAATAAACCATCCTTTGTTAAAAAGCTTATCCATTTTTCTTCCCTCCCCACTGCCAGCGTGAAGAAGATCCATTTTTCTCGCTCGACAGCAGCTCCTTTTCCAGCATCCTGCGAAGCGCTTCCTCATCCAGGCTGCGGTGCAGCTCCCCGTTTTTCGTTACTGAAACAGCTCCGGTTTCTTCCGACACAGCAATCGTTACGGCATCTGTCACCTCACTCACACCGAGAGCTGCCCGGTGCCTTGTACCAAGCTCCTTCGATATGAATGGATTTTCTGAAAGAGGCAGATAGCAGCCTGCTGCCATAATTTCGTTATGCTTGATTATTACTGCCCCGTCGTGAAGTGGGGCATTCGGTATGAAGATATTTGTTAAAAGCTCAGACGTGAGCCGCGCATGCATGGGCACCCCGGTTTCAATATAATCGTTCATCCCTGTGCCCCGTTCGAGAGAAATAAGCGCCCCGATCCTGCGCTTACTCATATACTGGCTGGATTTCACAATGGCTGCGATAACTTCCTGCACTTCATCTTCGTTTTCCATGGAAGTCGACTGAAAAAAGCGTCCTCTTCCCAGCTGTTCCAGCGCCCGCCGAAGCTCCGGCTGAAAAATAATGATAATGGCGAGCAGTCCGTATGTAACTGCCTGCTGCATGATCCACTGCAGTGTATTCAGCCCGAGATACCCGCTCACGAACCAAACAGCAAGAATGACGGTAATTCCTTTGACAAGCTGTACCGCCCGGGTGCCGCGTATAACCATAATTAATTTATAAATAACGAAAGCAACGAGCGAAATATCAACTACGATCGCTATTGCTCTTAATAAGCTCATATCTTGAAACATACTTGTTCCCCCATAGTATATATTTGGCGGATATCATTTGATTTTTACCAACGCCCCAATTATATCACAGTTATTAACTCCTCAATGCGTAAATCAATGAGTAATTTCTCTCAAAAAATGAAAGAAGAAGTAACGGCATCAAAAAAACCTCTCACACTGAACCGGCCCCGGAAAGTTAGATTAGTTAGTCTAACTTTATTGGGGGCCACTGCAGTTTAAGAGGCTTTTCCGGAAAAGGTTCTCCTTTGAGGAGACAGCCTTTATATTAGGCTCTGTTAAAGCTCCGTGTTGTTTTAGAAGATTGCCTGCTGCTCTTTTTTCTTCGCTTGCCGTGGAGAAAGCCTTCAGCTATCCCGTCCTGCTGTCCGGGAGGATCTTCACGCTTTCTTTTTCCGCAGGCGTCTCGAAAAATCGCC
>REBZ01000132.1 GCA_007692495.1 Alkalicoccus sp. | reverse complement strand
CATATATTCTGGCAGTTTTGAGGGTTTTCGTGAAATATTGTGCAAATATTCTTTTTTGCGTTAACCGGCTAAAAGAAAATGATTAAGCGTCTCTCAAACTGTCTATAAACTATTTTTTATGCGTAAGTATACGGTTCCCGACTTTCGTATTCCAGGCCGCTTTCCGGACGGGAGCGATGGGAATGAATAGTTTCAAGTGATAAATGAAAAGCCCTGCCGACAGCAGGGCTTTTCGTGTATTCAGGAGAATGTCTTCATTTATCCGATAATAATTCTCTCTGTCGGATAGCGGAAATGTGTTTTTTTCTCTTCTGCACGGATGGCGAAAAGAAATGCTACGAGTCCCACACGGCCGATCAGCATAAGAATCATCAGTGTAATCTGGCTGGCCTGGGAAAGATCAGGGGTAATACCCATGGAGAGACCCACTGTTCCGAACGCTGAACTAGTCTCAAAAATGATCGCCATCAGAGCAAATTCCCCTTCTCCTTCAAAAGCAGAAATCATAATAACCGAAGCAAACAACCCGACGGCAAATACCGAAAGGACGATAAATGCCTTCTGTTTGTCTTCCGGATGAATTTCCCGGCCAAAGACTTTTACGTCCTCCCGTCCGAGCGCAAAACTGCGGATTGTCAGGAACATAACAGCCAGTGTCGTCGTCCGTATCCCCCCGCCCACACTGGATGGACTCGCTCCGATAATCATCAGTCCGGACATAAGCAGAAGACTCGCAAGCGTCAGTTCATTCATATCCATCGTGGAAAGACCTCCGCTCCTAGCCGTCGCGGAGTTGAACATCGAGAAAAACAGCTGCTGGTGCCATGGCATTCCATCGTAAAACGCCGTGCGTTCAATCAGCCAGAGCCCCGCACCCCCGATTGCAAACACGATAAAGTATGTTGATACGGCAATTTTCGTGAACAAACTGAAACGAAAATGCGGGTTTTTGGATGAAAAATATTCCTTAATCTCCATTAGAACCGGAAAGCCGACCGCTCCGGAGAAAATAAGCAGTATGTGTACGAGCTGGACAAAGTAATCATCCACAAAAGGAACAAGCGACTCCCCGGTAATATCAAACCCGGCGTTCGTAAAAGCGGTGAGCGCACTGAATGCCCCCTGGTAATAGGCTTCAAATGCTGTATCAAAATAATTCAGGTAATACGTACCGAGAATCAGTGCGCCGATCACTTCTATCGCAATTGCTACACCGAGAATTCCCCGCATGAGCTTAACGAGCCCGGAAAAGGAAATCTGATTCTGGTCAACCATAATAAGCATCCGCTGGGAAAGTGGGATTTTCCGTCCAAGCACCATCCATACAAATGTCCCGAGAGTCATGACGCCTATACCCCCGAGCTGAATCGCCAGAGCCAGAACAACAATTCCAATCCAGTTGAAAGTCTCAGAGACGTTAACAACCGTCAGCCCGGTGACACTGACCGCACTGACTGACGTAAACAGTGCTTCGGAGTAAGAGACAGAAGTTCCTTCCTGCGAAACAAACGGCAGAAAGAGAAGCAGACTAAAAAAGAACATTGCCACCACATAGGAAATAACAATGGTCCGGAAAGGACTTAAAAATTTATTTAAACCAAGCCGCATTTGCAACACCATACTTTCCTTTACATTCGCGGATTAGTATATCACGTAACTTTTCGGACTGCTATGCTGAAATAGACAACTTCCGAAAACAGCAGCTGCTTTTTTCTCCCCTTTCCACCGCTTCTTTTCAGGAGGCTTTGTTAAAGCTCCCGGCTCCCACGTGAACTGCGGTGAAAAAAGTGCCTATTCCAATAAATCCACACTAAACCAGCAGACTTAATCTAGGAGCAATGTTAAAGCAGCATTAATTATTAGAGGAAACTTCACTTGCACCCAGCCTGCTGTAAAAGCGGCGACCGTTAACAACGCGTGTGATAAAATACTACTACAATTACTAATTTATAAAGGATGATGACTGATGTCACAGGAACAACAGAATACTATTCCCGCCTACAGCTATGACGTTCTCCGCCATGAGCTTCTTCCGCTTCTGCTTGGGGAGGAGGAAGAAATGATTCTTTACTGGGCAGGCAAATCCCTTGCCAGAAGGCTGAACCTCCAGTCGCCGGAAGAACTTAAACATTTCTTTTATGAAGCAAACTGGGGCAGGCTGTCATTAATAAAAAATAAGCGGAACGGGGGTCTGTATGAAATTGAAAGCACATGCACCGATCCTTCCCGTCCGTTTACGCTGGAAGCAGGCGTTATCGCACAGACTGTCGAAAAAGATAAAGGACTGCTTGCAGAAGCTTCCTGTACAGTCTTTAAAAAATCTCCCCTGACACTTCACATAGTGGTCGAGTGGGATAAAAAAGATTCCGTTCATGAAATCCGCTGAGCCCTTTCTCCAGAAGCCCGGCAGAGCTTAAGCGGAGTTTTCTCCACTAATCAACAGTGCACACAGCAATTAATAAAAAGGTTTCAGACTGGAATGGAAGGTTTCTTCGTATTAACAGCCGGTCTGGATGGATCCTTTGAGGAAAACCTTTCTTAAAGCGGATTTTCCCTTTGCACATTGTTAGTTCAGCGGGTAAACTACATATAAACCCTGCACTTCCTGAAAGGAGTGGTTATGATGGAGGAAAAACGACTTCTGGAGCTGATTGAACAGTACTCAAATGTGTATTTGTTTGCAACTAAACGGCTGGATCGGGTGCTCGTAAATCGTGCCATGAACATTTCGCTGGAGCAGTTCAGCATTCTCCGGGCGCTCGACAGCAGCGGCTCTCTTACTGCCAAACAGCTTGCCGAGACGATGGATGTCCACAAAAGTGCCGTTACAACCAAAATTGCCAGACTGGAAGAAAGAAAGTTAGTAACACGGGAAGCAGATGACATGGACCGCCGCAGCTTTAACATTACACTCACCGAAGAAGGACGGAAAGTACTGGAGCAGAGCCGCCAGGCAGTTACAGATTTTATCCGTCCCTATTTCGAGCAGCTTGATGAAAACGAGCTTGAAAGCTTTCTGAACGTTTACGAAAAACTTAATTCCATGCTTTTAGGGGAAAAAGACTGATGCACCGGTGGTTATATGTACTGCCTGCTATCTGGGCCGCCGCGGGACTCTGGCTCTTTTTCAGCAGTCCGGACATGGAGGAGCTTGTAAGAGAACGGGGGCAGTTTGATATTCCTGACGAATATCAGACTGCCCTTACTTCTGACATTCTGGAAAGAAACGAGGGCGCATCCGGGGAAGATATTCTCCTCGTCTACCACGACGATGATGGTTTATCTGATTCGCAGCTTGCTTCCGTCGAAGCCGGGCTCGAAAATTTTCCGGAAGAAATAGAAGGTTTTCCGGTCGAAGAGATTACCTCCCCTTTTGAATCGGAGGAAAACGACGCTCTTTTCAGTGAAGACGGAACGACACTGATGGCCGTCGTGTCCATTGATATGACGATCAACGATGTCCCCGAGGTCCGCAGTGAAATAGAGAGGCTCGCTGAAAGCGATGAAACCGAAACTTTCGTAAGCGGCGCAGCTATCGTGGAGGATGACGTGATTATCAGTTCCGAGGAAGGACTTGCGACTACAGAAATTATTACGGTCATCTTCGTTATTACTATTCTGCTGTTTGTTTTTCGTTCCGCTGCAGCACCTCTCATTCCGCTTATTACAGTCGGGGCTGCTTATTTTACAACTGTGCCGATCGTATCGCTGCTGATCGAACATATGAATTTCCCGGTCTCCAATTTCACACAGATTTTTATCGTTGCTGTCCTGTTTGGTATTGGAACGGACTACTGTATCCTGCTTCTCAACCGTTTCAAAGAGGAACTGGCTCTCCGGGATAACCGGATCACCGCTGTGAAGCAGACTTTTCGTGCCGTCGGACCAACGGTTTTTTCCAGCGCCCTGACCGGATTTATCGGCTTTGCGGCTATCGGTCTGGCGGATTTTGACTTATACCAGTCGGCAGCCGGTGTCGCTGTCGGCATCATAATGCTCGTCCTCTCTCTTGCTGTCTGGGTGCCTGCTGCCCTGCTCCTTCTCGGCGAAAAGGTTTTCTGGCCTTCACGGCGTGCTCTGGACGCTTCCGACAGCCGGATATGGCTTGGACTTGGACGTTTTTCCATTGTGCGTCCCGGCTGGACTTCGCTCATTTTAATTGCTCTTCTTCTTCCGTCGATCTGGTTTTATGACCAGCGTCTCTCGTTCCATTCGCTTGATGAAATTGACGGTACGACAGAATCTGTTCAGGCAATCGAGCTGGTCAGCGAACGTTTCGGAACAGGCCACTCTTTTCCGGCGAGAATTGTGATCGAGTCAGAGGAAAGATGGGATGAAGCCGACCGGCTTCCTTTGATCGAACACGTCTCCTCCCAGATTGCCATGCTGGAGGAAGTCGATGAAGTGCGCAGCTTCACCCGGCCGGACGGACATGTTGTCGAAGATTTCCGGGTGCCTGTCATTGCAGGTGAACTCGCTGAAGGAGTGGAAGAAACGGAAGAGGGACTGACAGACATTGCAGATGCTCTGGAAGAACTGGAGGAAAACCTCGATAATGAGCAGGTCTCGGCTGACGAGGCTGCAGAAGATATAGACGAACTGGCTGATGGGTCAGAGCAGCTTCAGAACAGTCAGCTGGATATAGCTGACGGCATCAGTGAAACAGGGGAAAGTGCAGAAGAGCTTGCCTCTGCCCAGGAGGAAATTGCTTCCGGTATGGATGAAATTATCTTCAGCATCGAGCAGATCAGTCTGAACCCGGCTCTCGATCAGGAAACACTTTCCGCTCTCGAAGAGCTGAATGCCGGTCTCCGTGAGCTGCAGTCTGGACTCGATGAGACAGCAGAAGGAACCTCCTCCCTCGCTGAAGGACAGGAGGAACTGGAAGACGGAGCGCAGGAGACGGCGCAGGCTCAGGAAGATATCACCAGCGGACTTCGTGAAACAGCCGACGGTTTCCGGCAAGTTGGAGAAGGTTTTGCAGAAATATCAGAAGCTGTCGGTGACATTCTTGAAGGTGTCGAAGAAATAGAAGAAGGTCTCGGGGAAATTTCCTCGCTTCTTGCGGAGATGGAAAATCAGAACAGCCATCCTGTCGAAGGGTTTTTCGTACCGGAAGAAGCAGCAGATGAGGACGAATTTGCTGAACTTGCTGATCTCTACACAACACCAAACCGCCGGGCTGCCCTGTTTGATGTTGTCCTGGCAATCGATCCATACAGCAACGAAGCCATGCAGACAATTGCAGACATTAACGAACAAACCGAAAGAGTTCTGGCAGCCTATCCGGAAAATTACACGTATTCTCTCGGTGGACTTCCGGCTTCCAATGCCGACCTGTCCGAAATTTCCGATCAGGATTTCTACCGTACAGCCGTCATTATGCTCAGTGGAATCTTTCTCGTGCTTATTTTTATGCTCCGGTCCTTCGTGATGCCTGTCTATATACTCGCATCGCTAATCGGCACATATATCATTTCCATGGCAGTGACTGAGCTTATTTTCGTGACAATTCTCGGTTATCCCGGTATCAGCTGGGCTGTTCCGTTCTTTGGATTTGTCATGCTGATGGCGCTCGGCGTCGATTATTCAATTTTTCTTATGGCCCGTTTTGCAGAAAATATGAATGGGTCCGATGTGGAATCCGCCCTTCTGGAAGCGATGAAAAAAATCGGCACGGTTATTTTGTCGGCAGCCATAATTCTTGCCGGCACGTTCGGTGCTATGATGCCGTCCGGTGTGCTCTCCCTCGTGCAGATAGGAACACTCGTCCTGACCGGCCTTCTGCTTTACGCTTTTGTTATGCTGCCTTTGTTTGTGCCTCTCATGGTAAAGCTGTTCGGAAACAGCAACTGGCTTCCATTTAAACCGCCGGGTCAAAAGCATCCGAAATAGCAGCCGGAGCTGTTCCGTCGGGACGTGCAGGAGACAGGCAGCGGCCCTGCCAGACCTTCAACTTACTGATAGAACTTATTCAACAAGCTGAAAGCCCGCCGGATTAACTCCGGCGGGCTTCTTTAATTATGCCTGTTTGGCAAGTTCGATTTTTTTCTGTTCCTGATAATCGAGTCCGAAGTAAGAATGAAGTGCTTCTGACGCACGGATCATGTCCTCCTCCGGGACAACTGCAGACACAGCAATCTCGGAAGTGCTGACCATCTTAATGGCTACTTCTTCTTCAGCAAGCACCTTGAACATATCTGCTGCCACACCCGGATTGGATATCATACCGGAACCGACGATCGATACTTTGGAAAGCATACTTTCGTGGCGTACTTCGCTGTAGCAGAGTGTTTCTTTGGCGCTCTCGATAAGCTCCAGTGTTTTGCTCAGATGGGACGAGTCGACAGAGAATGATACGTTAACTCCGTGGTCTGCCGTCATCTGCTGGATAATAATATCTACACTGATTCCTTCATCTGCAAGCAGTTTAAAGAGATTCGACATCGTATCGAAGTGATTCGGCAGTCTCTCGACTGTTATTTTCGTGATGTTTTTCTCAAAGGCGAGTCCCCTCACCGTTAAGCTTTGTTCCATAGTTGCTTCCTCCTCTACGATGGTGCCTTCGACGTCTTCCATACTGGAACAGACGACGAGTTTAACATGGGAATTTTTCGCAAACTCCACAGCCCGCGGATGCAGCACTCCTGCTCCCAGGTGGGCAAGTTCCAGCATTTCGTCATAAGAAATACTGCCGAGCTGACGGGCTTTTTTCACATAGCGGGGATCCGATGTGTAGACCCCTGTTACATCCGTGAAAATAGAGCACGTTTCTGCATCAAGTGCAGCAGCAAGTGCTACGGCAGTTGTATCCGAACCGCCGCGGCCGAGTGTTGTAATGTTTCCTTCTTCACTCACTCCCTGAAAACCTGCGACAAGAACAGCTTTTCCTTCATCGAGGTGCTGTTCCAGTGTTTCAGTCTGTATATCTTTGATGCGGGCATCCTGGTGAACTTCCTCTGTGACGATGCCTGCCTGCCAGCCTGTTAATGAGACAGCTTCAACCCCGATCTCTTTTAGAGCCATAACGACGAGTGAAATTGTAACCTGTTCTCCCGTAGTAAGGAGCATATCCATCTCACGAGGATCCGGTTCTTCCGTAATTTCATCTGCCAGTTCAACAAGCCTGTCCGTTGATTTCCCCATCGCAGATACGACGGTGACAACTTTGTGCCCCTCCTGCATGCGCTGTTTAATGCGCTGTGCAACCCGCTTAATTTTGTCCGTATCTCCGACGGAAGTACCACCGAACTTCTGAACGATCGTAGTCAATGTAGTCTGCCTCCTTTTAGATTATCGTTCAGGATCCTCCCCATCATGCTGGACCGGAGAAAGAATGCCTGAACATTCGCTTTTATCTGTAAAAAGCATTACCATCTAAAAGCTTAACAAAGGGCAGATTTATTGACAAACGGACTGAGAGCCTATTTATTGGAATCTTCCTGTATAGCTTCCGATAAGGCCCGGGCAACTGGCTGAGGTATTCCTACCCTCTGTATTTCTTCCACAGACGCTTGTTTTAGCCTTTTGAGGGACCCAAATTCCTTCAGCAGCATACGTTTTCTTTTTTCACCGATCCCTTCCACTTCATCAAGAACCGAAGTAAACATCGACTGCTTACGCACATTCCGGTGAAAACTGATGGCAAAACGGTGCACTTCATCCTGAATCCGCTGCAGCAGATAAAACTCTTCGCTCGTCCTCGAAAGTGAAACAGGCTCCGGGGGATCTCCAATGAGCAGCTGGGAGGTTTTATGGCGGTCATCCTTTGCCAGACCGCATACAGGAATCGTCATTCCAAGCTCATGTTCGATCACTTCCTGTGCCGAGGAAATCTGCCCGCGCCCGCCGTCGATTACGATCAGGTCCGGCAGAGGCAGCTCCTCTCGGAGAAGACGGGTATACCTTCTGCGGATTACCTCCCGCATCGATTCGTAGTCATCCGGCCCTTTTACAGTACGGACTTTATATTTCCGGTAATTTTTTTTATCCGGCTTTCCATCGATAAACGACACCATGGCAGAGACGGGGTCCACCCCCTGAATGTTGGAATTGTCGAATGCTTCAATCCGGTGGGGGGTATCAATTCCCATTGCTTCCCCGAGCTTTTCCACGGCGTGAACTGTGCGTTTTTCATCACGCTCAATGAGCTGGAATTTTTCAGCAAGAGCCATCCTGGCATTTTTGACAGCGAGATCCACAAGTTCTTTCTTCTGCCCTCTTTTTGGCTGAACTGCTCTTATATCCAGAAATTCCGAAATAATATCCGTGTCAGTATCTCCCGGCACAAATATTTCCTTTGGTTTTTTATGCTGTGTGTCAAGGTAGAACTGGCCGAGAAACGTGTAGAAGTCCTCCGTCGGGTCCTGATACACCGGGAACATGGAAACGTCGCGTTCGATCAGCTTTCCCTGCCGTACAAAAAAGACCTGCACGCACATCCAGCCGCGGTCAACATGGTAGCCGAACACATCACGGTTTGTCTGTTCGGTCATCGTCATATTCTGCTTTTCCATTACTGCTTCAATATGCTTGACCTGATCACGCATTTCTTTTGCCCGTTCAAAATCCATCGCTTCCGAAGCTTCGTACATTTTCTTTTTAATGTTTTCTTTTATTTCTTTATGACCGCCGTTTAAAAACTGACTGATTTCTTTAATCATCTGATGATTCTGATCCTGTGTCACCGTGAATTCACACGGAGCCAGACACTGGCCGATGTGGTAATAAAGACATACACGGTCCGGCATCGTCCGGCATTTGCGGAGCGGATACAGCCGGTCGAGCAGTTTTTTTGTTTCATTCGCTGCCTGGGCGTTCGGATACGGACCGAAATACTTCGCCCCGTCTTTTTTAACTTTTCTCGTGGTCAGCAGCCGCGGATGTTCTTCTTTCGTAATTTTCAGGAACGGATACGTTTTATCATCCTTGAGAAGAATGTTGTACCGAGGTTCATATTTTTTAATCAGGTTCTGCTCCAGAACAAGTGCTTCCAGATCTGAACCGGTAACAATATATTCAAAATCGCGGATTTCACTGACGAGCCGCTGGGTTTTCGTGTCATGGGAACCGGTAAAGTAGGAGCGGACCCGGTTTTTTAATACTTTCGCCTTTCCTACGTAAATAATCGTCCCTTGTTTGTTTTTCATTAAATAGCAGCCTGGCTGGCCGGGAAGCAGCTGCAGTTTTTCTTTTAGTGCGTCCATAAATTCATTCCTCCCGCTCCGTACAGAAAGGAGGTGCCTCTCATAAGGAGACACCTCCGTGCTATCTGCATTTTATAGATGCTTGTTCAGCGTGTTGGCAAGCTCTTCTTTCGGCTTAAAGCCTACTATCTGGTCTACTACTTCGCCGTTTTTCATAACGAGAAGTGTTGGAATGCTCATTACACCGTACTTGCTGGCTGTTTCCTGGTTTTCGTCAACATCGAGCTTAACGATTTTTACTTTGTCTCCCATGTCTCCGTCAAGATCTTCAAGAACAGGAGCAATCATTTTACACGGTCCGCACCACGGTGCCCAGAAGTCTGCCAGTACTACGCCGTCGCTTGTTTCTGAACCGAAGTTTTGATCTGTTACATTTACAATTGCCATGAGTATTTTCCTCCTTCAATAATAAGCGTTTACTGATAGTTCCAGTATAACGGATACACCCCGGGGTTAAAAGTATTCTGCTTTTCCTAAGGGCTAATCATATTCTAGCTTATCACGCCCCAAGGTGCAAAAACACTGCCTGCTTTTCTTTTTACCCGTAAGAAGTCTACTGGAAACATTACAGTGGACTTTTTGAACTCTTTATTAAGTTATCATACTGGAATATTTATTCCATCATGATGCAGGCTGTTGATTAAGTTATCGTTTCAGAATATTTATTCCAGTCAGTGTATAAGCTCCTTCTCTTACCGGTGGAAGCCTGCTGTGGAGCTGGTCTTCAGCTGTTTGGCCTCCGCCGTTACGGAGGAAAAGCCATTTCTTTATCATAGAAAACAGCTTAAATAAGGAGGGTATGGTAAAAAACTTTTTCCTGTTTCTCTGCTGCAGCCACAGGGGCGACTCCTGAGCGATTAAGGACGAGGCGAAGATCCGTTTAGGAGGAAATCAGCTGAGCCCGGCCCGCCCGGAAAGCGTCCCGGAAGGCGGAAGCAGGAAACCGTC
>REBZ01000103.1 GCA_007692495.1 Alkalicoccus sp. | reverse complement strand
TTTCAATTAGTTTCCAGTGTATCATTTCTGCTTTTGATTTCAACTGCTGCGGAAAACATAAAAAAATCCCGGAGACCTGGGAGGCCTCCGGGATTTTCACTTATGCTTCCTGTGCTTCCGGATATACGCTTACACGCTTGCGGTCACGTCCGACGCGCTCGAATTTCACTACGCCGTCCACTTTTGCAAATAGTGTGTCGTCTCCGCCGATTCCAACGTTAACACCCGGGTAAACGCGTGTCCCACGCTGACGTACGAGGATAGAACCGCCTGTTACAGCTTGTCCGTCCGAACGCTTGGCACCAAGACGCTTGGAAATGGAGTCACGGCCGTTCTTCGTACTACCTACACCTTTTTTCTGTGCGAAAAATTGAAGATCCAGCTTCAAGAACATAGTCTTCACCTCCTGAATCATGTGGATTTTACTTGAATAAACTCTCCGTACTGCTCCTCCATCGTAAGGAAGGAAACGAGCAGCCCTTCAAGCAGCAGCTGTACTTGGTCGTACACTGCTTCAGCAGTTCCCTCGGGAACCCTGGCAGCGAGCCAGCCGCCTTCTCCTTCCATGTCGAGTTCCAGCTTCGTGCCGGTCAGTTCATACACAGCGTTAACTGTGCCGAAAGACACGGCAGAAGCACCCGCACAGACGAGATCAAATCCGTAAGGACCTGATTCGGCGTGGCCGCTCATTTCAAACGATGAGATTTCTCCATTATCATTCCGGTCAAAACGGATATGAATCATAGATTAACCTTACGCGTCGATCTTGTCGATCGTTACTTTTGTATAAGGCTGACGATGACCCTGTTTGCGGCGATAGTTCTTCTTCGCCTTGTACTTGAATACCGTCAGTTTCTTGCCGCGGCCGTTCTTTTCGACTTTACCAGTTACTGTAGCTCCGTCGATGATAGGAGAACCTACCTTTGTTTCGTCTCCGCCGACAAGCAGAACACGGTCAAACGTTACTGTATCTCCAGCTTCTACGTCCAGCTTTTCTACGTAAACTTCCTGACCTTCTGTTACTTTAACTTGTTTTCCACCAGTTTCAATAATTGCGTACACGTTGCGCACCTCCTCTTTGACTCAGACTCGCCATTGCAGGTGCGTAAAACGCTTAAAACCTGCTCCGTGCGGTTACAGTATTTGGGCGCAGCCAAATAACTAACACAGGAAATCATACCATACCGCTCCTGCGCCGGTCAATTGTTTTCTAAAATCCGCTTTCCCTTGTCCTGCAGCTCTTTTTCGGTCCCTGTCTGCGCTACCTGGAAGGAAGAAGTTTCTGTCGTTTCCCGGATGAAAACGTGCGGCATTCCTTGTCTTTGTTCTGCAGGACCGGACAGTTTTCGGTACAGCTGTGGCGCACAGTCGACGAGAACAGCTTCCACGTTTAATGCCGAGAGCGTTTTAGTCATGTCCCGGATCAGCTCCTCCTCCCGTATAACGCGCCCGGAGCCGCTGCAGACAGGACAGGGGCGTGTCATCATTTCCTGAAGAGTACGCCGGGTCTGTTTTCTCGTCATTTCCACGCATCCGAGCGAAGTAAACCCGGCCACGTTTGTAATTGTGCGGTCCTTTTTCACCGACTCCTTCAGAACCTGCAGTACTTCTTCACGCTGCCTGTCTGTTCTCATATCAATAAAATCGATCATAACAATACCACCGATGTTGCGGAGACGCAGCTGCCTGGAGATTTCTGCCGCGGCATTTTTATTTACTTCGAGCGCCGTACCGGAAAGCTCTCCCCCGCCTCTGCCGGTGAATTTGCCGGAGTTGACGTCAATTACCGTCATTGCCTCCGTCTGCTCGATCAGGAGTGAGGACCCGCTTTTCGTCCACACGAACGGCCGGAGGGACTTTTCCATTTCCTTACCGAGGTTTTCCTGCTCGAATAAATCGGTCGTGCGGTGCCAGATTACCCGCTCTTCGTCTGGAACAACCTTTTTCCACACACGGGCGAGCAAGGCATCGTTTGTTTCCAGACTCGTCTCCTCATCAAGCATAAAATCCCTTTCCACCCGGGCAGTGACTGAGGACTGGTCAAGATAAATTTTCCCGGGAGCGGCAGGAAAGGCTTTTTGAATGCTTTGGAATTTTTCTTTCAGTGCAGAAAATTCAGCTTCGAGCGTTCCGGCTTCCACACCGGCGGCATTCGTACGAACGATGACACCTTCACCGCCTGTCAGCCAGCTTTTCGCTGCTGCTCTCAGTTCCGCTCGTGTTTCGTCATCAAGCTTTTTGGAAATTGCTGTATAGCCCCCGTACGGCAGGTAAATCAAAAAGCTTCCCGGAAGCGAGAGAAGTCTTGTGAGTGTCGGGCCTTTGGATCCAGCTGCTTCTTTTTTAACCTGGACAAGTACTTCCTGCCCCTGCTGCAGCATGGAGGTGACCGCAGGTTCCTTCCCTTCCTGAGCGAGCTTCCACTGCTGGTGCTCCGGAAGCTCTTTTTTATGAATGTAACCGTGTTTGTCGGTTCCGACATCAATAAAAGCGGCATCCATCGCTTTCATAACCCGGTCGACTTTCCCGCTGACAATCATGCCTTCCCGGAGAGGAGCTTCCGGATCTTCGAGGAGCCATTCCTGAACTTTCCCCTCTTCCAGCACGGCGCCGCGGCAGCCTTCCGGCGTCTGTTCTACAATAATTCGGCGCTTCATACGTCTGCCTCCTGCTTCCCTGTTTTGTTGTTCCTGCGGCTCCAAAGAGAAAAAACCGCCGGACATTAGTTTAATAAAGCTTCATCCAATAAAACGGCTGTTTCCATATTATATAATATTTATGAAAAGGCTCTGTTAAAGTTTAGTGTGGTTTTTTATAAAGAAAAATACCCTGTAAGAAGGATTTTAATCAAAGTGTCCATCTTAAAGGGTAAATTTTATTAACGAGAGGGAGTTTTTCACACTAAAGATTTTGATTTACGGTTTTGATACCGCTTATAAATTTTCTCAACATATTTAACAAGTACATAGAATATTAGAATGTTCAATGCCAATCCCAAAAAATCAGGATTGTAGTTAACTACGTCACCTGTACCTGTCCTAGTAATCCACCCAAAAGGAGCTCCATAGTGGGCAGTTGTATTGGAATTGTTATTGATGAAATTAATTGGGGTAGTCGCGATAATCAAAGAAATAACTATTAACCATCTTATTGTCTTATTAATTAGTGCCAACTCCTTTATAAACTTGTAAATAAACGATATATATTTTGTTACAAAGTATGAAATTAGCCATGCGACTGCTGGAACTAATGGCAATAAAACAAACCATGTTTGAATTCCTATAAAATATAGAGATGGTACTATTAAACAGATACTACCAAAAAATAATAACAATTGAGACTTTCTTTTCAGCCCATTAACAAACAATAACAGTCCGATTACAACCAATATCATAAAGTATAACCAATAGATATGCTCACCTTCCCTTTTTGAACCTTACTCCTCATTAGCCTAAATAGAAGCATATTTAGTTAGTGAATTTAGATAATCTAAGTGTATCATATGTTTCGACACTTGGAATTAAATTCCCTTTTATAATCATATCATTTATCGTGACTTCATTTCGTTGATGATGAACACTTTCTAACACTTGAAACCACGTCAGATAGTTGTTTAGGTACTTAGTTGCTACGCCGTTAAATCGCTGTATCCAGCCTTTGAGCCTGCTATGGTAGTTGTTCACGTTTTGAATGTGATAAAGCCCTTTCGTACGAACTTTTCCGTCTGATTTGAACTGGTAAATAGGCATGCCTTTTTCCGTCGCGTAGGTTTTAAAGGCACGCCAAGCATCGGTACATAAAACATTCTCTTTAGAAAGTTTATGCCCGATGGCGTTGTGTAATTGTACTTTTGTCAATCGACCTATTCCTAACGTCTGGGAAAAGGTCACCTTATCTCGGTCTCTTGCCACCAATACACATACCTGCTCATTGCTAATACCACGTTTCTTTGCAGCACCGCCGCGTTTTCTCGCTTTTCTATCGCGAATCTTTCGCTGTCCTTTTTCTGAGTACAGGAAATAGGTCTCGTCCATCTCAACGATACCCTGGAAGTTCGCTATTTCCATTTGTTTCAAGGAAGATAAGAGTTTATGTCTCCAGTAGAATAAAGTCACGTGCGTCACGTTGCCGACCAATGCCGCAGACTTACGAAGGAAGAATCCTTCGAGCATACATTCAATAAATTTCATCCATTGATTCAATCGCCGCGTGCGATACAGGGTGGTATTCGTTAGGTCCGTAAACGTGATGCTGCAAGCCTTGCATCGATAACGCTGCTTTTTCACTGGTTCCCCGTCCACTATCGTAGCATATGTTCCAAAACGCACAATATGCTGTGATTCACATGCAGGACAACGGTAGCCTGCTTTATGCTTCCGCTCAGAGATTTCTTCAAGCACCGTTCCAGTGGAAGAAGACGCCGTGAGAGCATCAATTAAATATTCTCGTAACCGATGTTTTTCTGCTGGATTTAATTGTTGAATAGAGGTAAGAATAGCAGTGACGTTCACGGTCATCACCTTCCTGTATTTTCTCACTCCCATTATAGAACGTTTGTTCCTATATTTCAACTATCAACACCAAAATTTAACAGAGCCTATGAAAAAGAGCATAAAGTCCGGCAGATATTTTTCGGAAGAACGGGTAATCTCTGCCGGTAAAAACGACACAAAAAACACCGCAACGCTGCCGTCACGGTGTTTCATCGACTCCTTCGTCGATATCTTTTCGGAACAGGGGCAGCTGTTCGACCCTTTCAACGATGACAGCACCATTAGTATTCTGGAAAGCTGCTTCAAACATGCCTCCCCACGGCGTCTCTTCGATTTCCTCTTCGGAAAACGTTTTAACAGCCCCGGCAATATCCAGCTCTTCCGGGTCCATAAAGCCGGCACAGATTACCGCGCGGCTGTTTCCGCTCGTTCCGGCATAGGCGCTGCCCATCAGGCTGCCCATGACGTAAATACTGCCGGATGCCCGGAGGACTGCCCCGGGATCCACGTCCCCGAGAAGCAGAACGTCCCCGTCGATTTCGACTGCATCCCCCATCCGGAGAACGCGGTTTAATTTTACAAACCGGACAGCCCGCAGCTGCTCTTCCGCTTCTTTTTTCGTGATAAGATTCGACGTTATATCATCAACTTCCAGATGGAAGGTGTCCAGCAGGAAATCCTTCAGCCGCTTTTCCTGATCTTCCGACAAAAACCGGTTTTTTGTATCCACAATAACGTGGATCGAGGCCGGCTTTCTGCTGGCAAACAGTTCTTCGTTATCCCGGAGCACCTGCTCCATACCATCAAGCAGCTGCTGAAAAGAGCAGCTGTCATTCAGCACAAGCTTCATGCCCCGTTTTGTTCCGATCAGGCTCACATAGCGGTTCAGTTCCTGTTTCATACCCTTTCACCTCCAACTATCGTCCATCGTCTCTTCCATCCACCGTATAAAACCAGTACCGGACAGGACTCACAATCAGCGCCGCTACAATTCCGTTAATAATAAAAGTCGGCAGAAAGCGGGTAAGAAAAAGTCCTCCGTGGCTCTCGCCGGTCATGCCGAGCAGAGACATCATTCCGTACAAATAATATTCGAGAGCAATTACTGCACCGAGGATAACGACGGTGAGCATCCGCAGACTCCGTTTAATGGGAGCAGCGGAAATAGAGAATATATAGGCAGTAAGCCCCATTCCAAACGTATAAATTCCGAGCACTGATCCGTACACGATGTCATACAACAGGCCGAAAAAGATTCCGTAAAACAACCCGTGGCTCCGTCCCCGGAAAATTCCGGTCAATATGACGAGCATAAGCATAAAGTAGGGAATAAAATACCAGGTGTCCTGATGGCTGCTTCCGGAAAAAATCTGAAAAACTGTTCCTTCAATTATGAATAGAATAAAAATCGTCAGTGGAAGGAGAAGCCGGCTCATTCCTCCTCCTCCTCTTCTTCTTCCGAATTATCTTCCCCGCCCGGTGCTTCACGGTCGAGTACTGTAACGTAATCAAGCTGGTGGGAGTCTGCCGACGGCTCTACTAAAGCTGTCTGGCTCAGGCCGTATTCATCCGACTGAACACTTACTATTTCTCCGATAGTAATTCCTGAAGGAAAAATACCTCCGAGCCCGGAAGTGGAGACGATGTCTCCTTCTTCGACTTCAATTTCCATATCGATTTTTGTAAAACGGAGATGGCCGCTTTCTTCATCAATTCCTTCCATAAAACCGAAGGCTGTATCTTCTCCGTCTGTTCTGGCAGAAATACGGTTGGAGGCATCCTGATCGCTGAGAAGCTGTACGGTGGAGGTAAACTGCGAAACCTCCCGGATTTTTCCGACGAGCCCGGCGGAGGTGACAACTGCCATGTCTTCGGTGATACCGTCCTGAGCTCCGACGTTAAGGCCTATCCGCTCGTTCCACCGGTCCGGAGACCGCTGAATAACCATGGCTTGGTGGCTCGTATAGTCTGACAAGTCGGATTCAAGTTCCAAAGCTTCTTCAAGCTCCGCATTCCGTTCTTCGAGCTGGTTTCTTTCCACAAGCACGGAGGCATGCTCTTCAAGCTGGGATTTCAGCACCTGGTTTTCACGGTAAACGTCCCGGATATCCCCTACGGCATCCAGAGAGTTCGATACCCAGTAAGCCGGGCGCGAAAATGCCGACTGAACGACTCCGACCGAATCCTGGACAAATTGTTCCGGCCAGGAAAGGGTGCGCTGCTCACTCAATGAATAACCGATAAGACCAACGAGAAAAATGAGGCAGACGAGCAGCACAATCAGCCGTCTGTTTGAAAAAAATGGATTCATTTCATGCACCTTCCTACCTTTTTCGATTCGCCCGGGAAGTTACTCCCGATTTTGACTGAAACATCCGGATATTGGCGAGTGCTTCTCCTGTTCCGTGTACAACACTGTCGAGCGGATGCTCGGAAACAGTTACCGGGATGTTCGTTTCCCTGCTGATGACAAGGTCGAGATTCCTTAACAGGGATCCACCGCCGGTAATGACGATGCCGCGGTCCATAATATCCGAAGCGAGCTCCGGCGGCGCTTCTTCCAGCGTGTTTCTGACTGTGTCTATAATTGCGCGCACTGTTTCGTCGAGTGCTTCCACCATTTCTTCGGAAGAGACGGCGATCGTTTTCGGAAGGCCGCTGACAAGGTCCCGTCCGCGTATGTCCATCGTTTCTTCGTTATTTCCTTCTCCGGCGGTGCCGATCGTCCACTTCATTTCTTCTGCGGTCCGCTCTCCGATCAGAAGGTTGTATTTCTTTTTTATGTAGCTGATGACCGCCTCGTCCATTTCATCTCCCGCTGTCCGGAGAGAGCGGCTCGTCACGATACCGCCGAGTGAAACGATGGCCACTTCTGTCGTACCTCCACCGATATCGACGATCATACTCCCTGTTGCTTCCCAGACCGGCAGGCCGGATCCGATCGCTGCAGCAAACGGTTCTTCAATCGTATAAGCTTCTTTTGCTCCTGCCTGCTTCGTCGCATCTTCCACCGCCCGTTTTTCTACCGGAGTAATCCCGGAAGGAATACAGACCATAACGTTCGGTCTGCCGGTAAAGATGGACCGTTTACGGAGTGACTGACGGATAAAATGATTCATCATCGCAGCTGTCGTATCAAAATCGGCGATCACACCGTCTTTCATCGGACGGATAACGGAAATATTAGAAGGAGCTCTTCCGATCATATCTCTTGCGCGGCTGCCGACCGCTTCCACTTCTCCATTCTCCCGATGTACTGCCACTACTGAAGGCTCCCGGAGAATCACTCCCCGTCCTTTTACGTATACAAGCGTATTGGCCGTTCCGAGGTCAATACCCACATTCTTCGAAAACCCTGCAAACATCTATGTATCTCCCTTCAACCTTGCATTCACTGCTCTTTTTTTAACCGGTACTATTCATTATACGCAATGTTTTTCCTATTGAGTAGCGTTTTTCCAAGAACATCGTAAAATGCTCTAATTATCCTAACATACCGCTTCCCTGATGTACATTTGCCGTGGGAAGGAATAGGCATGGCCGGTCAGGCGGGAAACAGCATAATTATTCCAGCAGGATGCCTTCCTCTATAAGCTGAAAAGACGCCGGCGGGGATATCCTGCCGGCGCCGCTTTTTATGGCAGTGCAGCCAGGGGAGCGGCACTGACGGTTTCATACAAATCCTTTTTCTTTCATCGAGCAGAAACGACGATCCCCGATAATAATGTGATCAAGCAGCTCAATCCCGAGCATTTTTCCGGTTTCGGTGAGCCGTTTTGTCACATCGATATCCTCCTGGCTCGGCTCCGGGTTGCCGCTCGGATGATTATGAAGACATATAAAGGAAGCGGCCGAATAACGGAGCGCTTCCTTATACAGCTCACGCGGGTGGACGATGCTTGCATTCAGACTCCCGATAAACAGCGTTTTTTTGTGCAGCACCGCATTTTTCGTATTAAGGTAAAGTGCAATAAAATGTTCCTGCTTCAAGTGGCGCATTTCTTCCATCATATAATCTGCTACGTCCTGCGGGGAGCGCACGATGTGCGTTTCCTCGACGGGAAACTGTTTGATTCTGCGGCCGATTTCCAGCGCCGCACAGAGCTGGACGGCTTTCGCCTCCCCGATGCCCCGGATTTCCATAAGTTCAACAGCAGTGGCCTCTTTCAGAAGCCGGAGACCGTCAAAATGCCGGATGACCCGTCCGGACAGCTCCAGAACTGATTCTGACTTTGTCCCGGAGCCGAGCATCAGGGCAATAAGCTCCTGATTCGACAGGACAGACGCTCCGTCTCTCAGCAGTCGCTCCCGGGGGCGTTCACTTTTTGGCACATCCCTTATCATCATTGCTTTTGTCATGCAGGGCCTCCTTTTTTCGGCCCGGCTGCTTCTATCAGCCGGATCCGTGCTTTTTTAATGCACGAACCACTCTTGCCACCGGCAGTCCCACGATCGAAAAATAATCTCCTTCGATCCGTTCCACGAGGACAGCACCGAGACCCTGTATCCCGTAGGCACCCGCCTTGTCTCCGGGCTCCTTCGATTGTATGTATGTATCAATTTCGCTTTCTGTGAGCGGATAAAACGTCACATGTACTGTTTCGGCAAAAACTGTTTCACCTTGTGCGGAAACGATGGCTGTCCCGGTGTGAACCTGATGAGTTCTTCCGGACAGTTTTTTCAGCATTTCCGCTGCCTCCTCTTCACTGCGCGGTTTCCCGAGCACTTCCCTGTCAACGGCGACGAGCGTGTCGGCCCCAAGGACGATGTCGTCCGGATAGTGCGAATAGACATCGGCTGCTTTCTGCCGTGCCAGCTCCTGGACGAGCGCTTCCGGGGTCATTTCTTCCTCCACCTGTTCTTCAATCGTGCTTGGATGAACGGTAAACCGGAGTCCGACCTGTTCCAGCAGTTCACGACGGCGCGGGGACTGCGAGGCAAGTATTAGTGATTTCATGCTTCCATCTCCTTTTCTTCTGCATTCGTGCAGGAAAAATATAAAAAGAAGTGGCATGGAAAATCATACCACATAAATTGTATTCAGGAAAGTAAAATACGAAAGTACGTTCCTATTCTGCATCGTTTTTTCTCCCCCCAGGCTGACAGCGCTCCGTAAAAACGCAATAAGCTGTCTTATGCAAGGGCGAAGCCGATAACCGCTTCGACCATTCCGGTGTAAAGATCCGTGAGGGCTGGACCAGCAAAATACACTATCGCCGCTCCGGCTGCAATAAACGGGCCGAATGGAATTTCTGTGCGTTTTCCAAGTCCTTTATACAAAATCCAGGGCACAGCTGTAAGAAGTCCAGCTGCTGCCGCAAGGAACAGGGATAAAAACGTACCCTGAAGTCCGAGCACCACACCGACTACCCCGTAAAGCTTTATATCCCCGCCGCCGACGCCTCCTTTCGAAAGAACCGCTGCTCCTAATAAAAGCAGGAAGCCGGCAGCTCCTCCGAGAAGAGCATCCCACCACGGAGCAAGCGGTGCTTCGGTGAGACGAAGAAAGAGAAGCGGAATAAAAAAAATCAGGAGCACCCGGTCCGGAATAATTTTCGCTTCGAGATCACTGACAGTAATGATATGTAAGAGCGACATAAACAACAGCGCTGCCGCTAGCTCCGACGTCCATCCGAAAAAATGCCAGCTTACGGCAAACAGAAGCCCGGTCGTTAATTCAAACAGCGGATATACCGGAGAAAT
>REBZ01000033.1 GCA_007692495.1 Alkalicoccus sp. | reverse complement strand
CCGTTTTTCATTCTTTTCGCTGCCTGCTGGGAGCAGAAAAGCATCGCCTTACTGTTAATGTCCATCGTCCAGTCCCAATGGCTTTCCTCCAGTTCCATCAGCGGCCGCAGCACGCCTGAAGCAGCATTGTTAATGAGCACGTCCAGACGGCCGAAATACGCATCGATCTCTTCAAACATTGCCTCCAGTTTCTCTTTTTTAGAAATATTAGCTTTAACAGCAATGGCATCCACCCCCAGAGCTTTGATTTCCTCTACCGTTTCCTGGGCTTTTGATTTACTCCGGGCATAATTCACTACAATGCTGTACCCTTCCTCTGCAAGCGTCAGAGCGATCTTTTTTCCTATTCCACGACTGCTTCCTGTAACTAATGCTACTTTATTGTTTGTCATATACAGCTCTCCTTCTACTTTTAATATCTCTATAATCTTCATACTAAAATAAAATATCTCTGGACTTATTTACGGTCCGACGGTAAGTTCCACTGTGGCTTGAAACTTTACCTGAAGTCAATTAAATAAAAAATTTACGAATGAGGCAGCCTCTCCGGTTCTCAAATAAAGAAATTCCCAGCATTACCTTCTATAAAAATAACGCCCCGTACAAAAGTGCTCCTGCTATAACAAATGCAGGATGTATTTTTCTTATTTCAAGAAAATAATATCCGGCTCCCAGTAAAAAAACTGTTTGAATAATTCCGTTGTCATCGTAGGAGGTTTCTGCAAAACGGAGCGTCATTACGCCGAGAAGAACGGCAATTGTCGGTCTTACGACAGCCGAAAGCTTTTTCACTTTCGGGGAATCCTTGAATTTAAGCAGAAGGCTCAGCAGAATAATCATTAAAATCAATGAAGGAGCAATGGTTGCGAACAGCGCAACGAAAACTCCAAGTATTCCTCCTTCTACAAAACCTATGTAACCTGCCATTTTTGTCGCGATTGGTCCCGGAAGAGCGTTCCCGAGAGCCAGCACTTCCCCGAATTCCCCCACTGACATCCATTCGTACCGGTGGACCACTTCGTATTCAATCAGTGGAATAGTGGCAGGACCGCCTCCGTATCCGACAATTCCCGGTATAAAAAAGGCGAGAAATATTTCCCAGTATATCATGCGGACACCTCCTTGTTTTTCGAAGGCTTAACGAGCACAAAAAGAATCAGTGCCCCTATAAGGACCGCCGGATGCAGACCGAGCATCTCGATAAGAAGAACTGAAAACACAGCGAGCAGCACGGCTGTGAGCCATCCGAGATCCTGTTTGGACTTTTTGATAAACCCCCACGTAAGAAGGCCCAGCATCACTGCGACTATAGGCAGAACGCCATTTGTCATCCCCTGAACCCATCCATATTCCCGGAATGAAGCAAGAGACACAAGGAGTACGATCATTAAAATAACTGTAGGAATAACAGATGCTGCGACTGCGTTTATCATTCCGGTATAGCCGGAAACTCTGTAGCCGATGTACCCGGCCATTTTTGTAGCTATAGGGCCCGGAAGCGTATTGCCGATAGCCAGTATGTTTGAAAATTCTTCTTCATTCATCCATTTGTATGTATCTACAGCTTCTTTTTGAATGAGCGGGATGGAAGCCGGGCCGCCGCCATAGCCGAGAAGACCTACACGAAGAAAAGCCATAAAAAGCTGAATTTGTTTTTCCACGGCTGAAACAGCCTCCTTTCATTCTTTAATACAAGTACTGCTTCACATGGAAAGAAAGGGTACTGGGAAAACTATTCCCCGGCCCCTTTCTTAAAATATATACAATGTGATGTTAACAGGCTGCATTACTGCTCATGCTTTTATTGTCTGGAAACGGCGCGGTTTAAGACCTAACGCGAATAAAAACAGAAGCAGCTGCCATCAGCCGGTAAACAGCTTTTTAATAAACAGCAATACTTCCATCGGTCCGTGCTTCGGTCCCCCCTGCAAGAACCCCTGTTTCGGGATCCCTCCAAATGATCTGTCCGCGTCCAAAATGACCGGATTGATGAGTCATTTGAATTTCATGCCCTCTCGAGGTAAGAGAAAGAGCAATGTGGTTTGGCACGCTGTGTTCCACCAGTACTTTTTTCTGTCCCGTCCACTGCCAGCGCGGAGCATCCAGAGCCGACTGGGGATTCATACCGAAATCTACAGAATTCATGACTACCTGCATGTGTCCCTGCGGCTGCATGAACCCTCCCATCACTCCGAATGGTCCTACAGCATCTTTACCCTTAGTTAAAAATCCAGGGATAATCGTGTGGTAAGGTCTCTTTTTCGGAGCAAGAGCATTATCATGGCCTGGATCCATACTAAAATTATGGCCCCTGTTCTGCAGAGCAATACCTGTGCCCGGTACAACAAGTCCGGAACCGAATCCCATGTAGTTACTTTGAATAAAAGAAACCATGTTTCCTTCATTATCTGCAGCCGCAAGGTATACCGTTCCTGAAGCGGATGGGTCTCCGGCTTCAGGCGTCAATGCCTCTTCCCGTATCTCATTTCTTCTTTTTTGGGCATAACTGTCACTCAGCATATCATCCGTTTTCTGAGACATATCACCCGGCTCGGTAATATACTTTTCACCATCTGTAAAAGCAAGTTTCATAGCTTCTATCTGCCTGTGATAAGTATCTTCAGCTTCTCTTGAAGTAAAGGAGTCATTTTTAAGCATATTTAAAGCCATTAATGCTACTATTCCCTGTCCGTTCGGAGGAATTTCCCACACATCGTAACCTTTATAGTTTACAGAAACCGGATCAACCCATTCAGGCTTGAAAGAAGCCAGATCTTTATAACGGATGAACCCTCCGAATTCTTTGGAAAATTGATCAATTTTTTCTGCAAGCTCCCCGCGGTAAAAGGACTCCGCACTTGTTTCACCAATTTTCTCCAGTGTAGCAGCGTGATCCTCCGACTTCCACATTTCTCCTGCAGCTGGTGCCTTCCCGTCGGGAGCAAATGTTTCAAACCATGCCTGAAATTCTTCACCGGTCAACTGTTCTTTGAATACCCGGGCTGCTTTCCCCCAGAATTCTGCCAGTGTCGGGCTCAGAGGAAACCCTCCTCTCGCGTATGTAACCGCCGGTTCCAGTGATTCTTTTAAAGGCAGTTTTCCGAACCGCTCAGCCAGTTCAGCCCAGGCAGCAGGTGCTCCGGGTACGGTAACCGGAGTAAATCCGTACTTCGGAATTTCCTCAATGCCGCGCTCTTTTAACGCTTCCAGGGAAATATCCTCCGGTGAATGTCCGCTTGCGTTCAGACCGTAAAGTTTATTTTTCACCCAGACGAGAGCAAAGGCATCGCTTCCGATACCATTTGAGGTTGGTTCTACTACGGTAAGTGCCGCAGCGGAAGCAATCGCCGCGTCAACAGCGTTACCCCCTTTCTTTAAAATATCAAGACCAGCCTGGGCTGCCAGCGGCTGGGAAGTCGCTACCATTCCATTTCTGCCGAAAGTTACGTTTCTTTGAGAAGAATAAGGGTACGTATTTGCATTTTTCCAGTTCATAATAGGGACATCAGCTCCTTTTTTATTCATTTTACCATATTTCGAAAAGCGAAATAACTATACATTTACCGATTTAGAAGTTGGAGCGGGACTGACCGCCGTCTACATTCAGCGTGGCTCCAACAACCCAGGAAGCCCGGTCGGAAGCCAGAAAAACCGCTGTGTCTGCAACTTCCTCCACCGTACCGAAGCGGCCGGCTGGAATCTGTTCTTCCACAAACCGATTGATTTTCTCCGGATTTTCCTCCAGCCGCTTCTGCCAGTTGCCGGTAGGGTGAAGAATGGATCCCGGAGCAATTCCATTTACGCGGATTCCGTCCTGAATTACTTCGTCCGCCATGGATTTTGTAAGGCTGATCATGGCAGCTTTGGCATTATTATAGGATGGTTTCCCCCCTGATTCTCTTCCAAAAATAGAAGAAATATTAATAACAGCCCCGCTTTTCTGCTTTTTCATTTCTGCTGTTGCCAGCTGGGACAGGTGCAGTGCTGAAAAATAATTGAGTTCCATCGCTTCCCGGAAACTGGATACAGGCGTTTCCATTGTTTTCCCGCCACTGGAACCACCGGCATTGTTGACAAGTATATCGATCGTACCAAAGTTTTTAATGAAGGCTTCAAAGGCTTCTTTTCTTTCTGCTTCGTTCGAAACATCCGCCTGAATCACCTGAATACCGGGAAGCTCTTCCTTCAAGTTATTAAGTCCTTCCATACCGCGGGCGATGACGCCGACTTCTGCCCCTTCCTTGATAAAAGCTTCTGCAATTCCCCGGCCGATTCCTTTGGAGCCTCCGGTCACAAGTACTTTTTTACCTTTTAAATGCAGATCCATTATTACTCCTCCTCTAAACTTCGCATAATTTTTTGATGAGATACCGGAAAAGTGAATTCCTTTAACTCCTCTTTTGTAAGGAGCCGCTGATGGGAACCGATATTATCTACTTTCCCCTCTGCCCGGTAAACTTTAATTTCCCAAACCAGATGGGAAAAAACATGTTTCACATCATAATAATAGTTCAACTCTTCCTCTGCCACGGCTCCAAACTCTGCTGCAAACGCAGCGATATCTTCATCTGCTGCCTCTGCTGCTTCAATGTATGGAAACTGCCACAGCTTGGCAAGAAGCCCTGTGTCTGGTCTTTTCTCCACGAGAAAACGTTCGTTTTCGTCCTGGAGCACGAGTGCTTTCAACTTAACTGTCCGGGGCGGCTTCTTTTTTGCTTTTACAGGCAGCAGATCCTGCACCCCTTCCTCCTTTGCTGAGCAGTGCTGCTGGACCGGGCAGAGCAGGCAGGCCGGGCTGGTCGGAGTGCATATAACAGCGCCCAGTTCCATAACAGCCTGATTAAAATCTGAGGCTCTGTTCTCGGCTATAATCTCCCTTATAAGCTGCTCAAACTTGTTTTTAGCTGCAGCTTTTCCTATATCGTCATAAATCGTAAACAGGCGGGAAAGTACACGCATGACATTTCCGTCTACGGCGGGGGCAGGTACATTGTAGGCGATGGACAGAACGGCCCCCGCCGTATAGGGCCCTACTCCCTGAAGCTTTTTAATATCTTCTTCCGTATCCGGCACTTTTCCTTTATACTCGTCCCGTACTTCCTTTACAGCGGTATGAAGGTTCCGCGCCCGGGAATAATATCCAAGACCTTCCCAGGCTTTCAGCACTTTATCTTCGTCAGCATCAGCCAGGTCCTGCAGTGTCGGGAACTTTTCCATGAAATTGTTATAATACGGAATCACCGTGTCTACTTTTGTCTGCTGAAGCATGATTTCGGACACCCAGATACGGTAGGGATCCGTTTCACGGCGCCACGGAAGATCCCTCTTCTCTTTATCGTACCAGTCCAGCAGATCCTGCTGAAAACTTTTTTTATCTAATACTTTCACCTGCAAAACTCCTCTTTTGAAACGTGTTAAAAACGGGTAGAATAAACATATCGCCAGTATCTGATGGAGGGAAACATATGGACACAGCTACTCACGTCGTTATGGGCGTTGCTATTGGAGGGCTTGCTGCCCTCGATCCTGTCGTTGCAGGAGATCCGGCCATGACACAGGCCGTTATGATCGGAGCTGTAGTAGGTTCTCAGGCCCCTGACTTCGACACGGTTTTAAAACTGAAAAATAATGCGGTTTATATCCGCAACCACCGCGGGGTTACTCATTCGGTTCCTTTTTGGTTTATATGGCCGACGCTTATTACCCTGCTGCTTTATTTTATCATGCCTTCTATTAATTTGTTCCACCTTTGGATGTGGACTTTTTTCGCAGTTTTTATACATGTTTTTATCGATATATTTAATGCGTACGGTACTAAAGCCTTTGCCCCGATCTATAATAAATGGCTCGCTTTAGGGGTTATAAACATTTTCGATCCTTTTATATTTATTGCCCACATTGCAGCTATTCTCGCCTGGAGGTTCGGCGCTGATCCGGGATGGACTTTTCTTTTGATGTTTCTCGTTATCGTCGTGTATTACTTCTGGCGTATTTTTGAACAGAACCAGGTTCATAAGGCGGTGCATAAACAGCACCCGGATGCCACGCACATTTTCACATCGCCGACTTTCAGATGGAACCGCTGGCATATTGTTGTGCGTACAAAAGAACTTATGTATGTGGCCGAATGGAAAAACAGTAAACTTACTTACTTTGAAACATACCCTTTCGAACCGATTCCTGATGACCCGGTCATCAACGCGGCCAGAATGGATGATAACCTGGAGGCCTTTTTATCTTTTTCCCCTGCGTACCGCTGGGCTGTTTCACTGGAAGAGCACGGTTATTCTGTAAAATTTGTAGATCTGCGGTATCGTTCAAAAGGACATTACCCATTCGTGGCGATCGTAAGGCTTGATGAAGACCTGAACGTACTCAGTTCCTACACCGGCTGGATTTACAACACGGATACTCTCCGCAGAAAGCTGAGCTATGCCTAAAAAGAGCAGGCCTCCCAAATCCGGGGTGCCTGCTCTTTTTTACTGCTGCGCTCTATTGATAAAACCCTTTTTGTTTGAACCATTTTTTATATTTAGGATTATTTTTTACCAATTCGTGCAGCTGGGGACCGTAATTATCGATCCACTGTATAACAATTTTTTCTGTCGTTTCTTTTCCTTTGTATTCATAACCCGCTTTTGCATAGGTTGCTTCAAAGTCCTCCCAGAGAAGCTCCACCCATGTTCTTGCTTCTGCATAGGAAAGGCTGCTGTTTTTTTCCAGCAGCCGATCTGTCAGGCGGCTGATATAATCTTCCACGTTAAATCCCCCCTGCTTATTTTATCTTCCCGACGAACCATTTTAAGCTGACAGCACAAATGTCCTTAACGTCCACCCTGATTCAGCTTAATGTTATTTATGACAAAGGTGCTTCAAGCACTGAAATCGGCACCGCTTCGATAGTAGAAACACCTTCCCTGTAACCCCAGGCAAAAATCCCGTTCATGTAACTGATTTTAAAACCTTCTCCGGAACCCTGCATTGCATAGGTTGTTCCTGGTTTAAAATCATCGGGATTCAGCAAATAGGCTTCCGCCATTATTATTTTTCTTTCGTGAACAGCATATTCGTTTATTATTCCTTTTGCTTCTGCTTTCTGTGCAAGAACACGCAGTTCTGCTATTTCTGCTTTCAACTCTTCCTTAGTCATGCGGCTGTACTGTTTATCCATCTGCAGAATCTCTCCTTATCATTAATATTTCCAGTACTGATTTACGGTCTTTAACTTGTCACAGCGACTTAAATGCTGTCTGATAGAAAGCTGAACCGGTACTTACTCTTCTTCTGCTTCTTTCTCTTCCAGCCACTGCTCAATCAGTTCACCCGGAAATCCCCGGCGGTAAAGTGCCTGTTTTACTTTTTGGCGGCGTGCGTAGGGATCTTTCGATTCGTTTTTTCTCCATGCTTTTTCTCCCCAGCTGCTTACAGCCTCCCACTGCTCTTCTTCATCTGCTTCGATATCTGCTTCTTTAACGGCTTCAAAGGCGATACTTGAAGGGAAGCCCCGCTGCATCAAAAACTGTACAAGTTTCTGTTCCTTCTGTCTGGCCGATTCACGGCGGTAGGAGGTCTGCTTTTTCTCGGCAAGCTGAATTGCCAGGTCAAGCTGTTCTTCCGGTGTATACTGTGATAATGATTTATCCATAATAGTATCTGCAACCCCTTTTTGTTTTAATTCCTGCCTGATTACAAGCGGACCTTTTTTGGACTGATCCCTTTTCGTACGGACGAACGAAGCTGCGAATCTCTCATCGTTAACGAAATCCAGTTTCCGGAGTTTTTCTATCATATTTTCTCTTTCTTCTGCAGGTACTTCCTGCCCCCTCAAATAATCATCCAGTTCTTTTTCCGAGCGCATTCGGAAAGATAGAAAATTCAATGCGCGCTGATAAGCTTTATCCCACTCATCTGTCTGCTTCAATCGATCAATTTCTTTACCTTCCAGTTCCATTCCTTTCGAAAGACCTTCTTTTACGAGAACATCTTCTGAAAGGGAAAAACTGTATTCTGCCGTATTGTTTTTTTCAATATATATATGATATCGGTGCTTCGTCTTCTTGGCTGCCTGAATTTTTGCTATTTTTGGCATGTGTTCTCCCTTCTTTCCGGTGACGAGACGTTTCAACATCCTTAATTAAAGGAATAGTTACTACACTTACGATTATATCAGGAGGGGTAATAATGAAAGTGGCGATAGCAGGAGGCACAGGATTAATAGGTACTAATTTAACAAAACAATTACTTAATAAAGGACACGAGGTATATATTTTAACACGTAACCCACAGAATAAGCAGGATTCTGATGGGATAAGTCACATTCAATGGCTCACTTCCGAAGCAGAACCGGAAAAAAAGCTGGAAGGTATTGATGGATTCATCAATCTTGCCGGTGAAAATCTGAACAGCGGCCGCTGGACAGAACAGAAGAAAAAAGAAATTTTGGACAGCCGGATTGATGTGACAAAAGAGACGGTTCGTATTTTACATGCTTTAAATAAAAAACCTTCTGTTCTTATCAACGGCTCGGCTGTAGGTTATTATGGCACTTCGTTTGATAAAACATTTACAGAGGCCGACACAGAACCCGGGAATGATTTTATGGGTGAAGTGGTCAGGCGCTGGGAAAATGAAGCCAGAGAGGCACCGGAAGAGGTACGGCTCGTATTCAGCAGGTTCGGTGTAGTACTTTCTGCTGAGGACGGGGCCCTAAAAAAGATGCTCCCTCCTTTTAAGATGGGCATCGGCGGGCGTATTGGCACAGGGGAGCAGTGGATGTCGTGGGTACACGTGGAAGATGTGGCCCGCGCCCTCGTCTATTTACTAGAAAACAATCACATTGAAGGACCGGTGAATGTTACTTCTCCGACTCCGGAAAAAATGAATTCATTCGGCCGGACACTGGCAGAGGTACTGGATCGTCCCTACTGGGCCCCAGTCCCGAGCAACGTCCTGAAGATTGCTTTAGGTGAGATGAGTGTACTGATACTGGAAGGACAGCAGGTTGTGCCTCAGAAGCTGCTTGATAATGGGTTTGAATTCGAATTCCCTCATCTGCACGAAGCTTTATATGACCTGCTGAAACGCTGAATAAACTGAATGCTGAAAGGCTGCCCATCATCCGGGACAGCCTTTTAGTTCTTGGTATTTTAACTTGTTTCTTACGGTGGACAAAACTCATCTCAAAGCAGCTGACTCCCCCGCTTTAATACTTTATTCCTGATTATGTTCTAACCTCCTTTTAGACTATTACGTACCTTCCCCTACACAAACTTGTATATAAACGTTAAGATAGATATAGAAACGGCCGTCTTTACTAACAGCGGCAGCACCCATAGAAAGGGGAGACGCTACAATGACATATTTAGCACCCTGCTTTTTAGGCAGAAAAGTATACGCAGACGGAGAGAAAACGAAGTATTACGTGGTAAAATACGAAGAAAAAGCCGGAAAACAGACGGTCGATGTACTTTTATTCGATCACGAACAGCCTGTTATATTCGGTATAATGGACTTTCAGGGAAATTTCCTGGATTCTTTTTTTCTAACTGATAAATCCACAAAAGCTTCCGGTGAAGCTCTGGAACGCTGGAAGGAAATTGACTCTCGCAAAAAGCAGTACCGAGTCACCCAGGACGATTTAAAAGATGCGTTAAAACCCGAATCCAAGGCTAAAAAGAAAAATAAAAAAGTAAAAAAGCTTCTTCACGACGAGCACCTTGAAGATATTAAACACCAGTGGCCTTCCCGCCTTCTGACACTTCAAAGAGAGGAAAACGGCGCTGAAGACTCGCTGATTATGGAAACCCTCGCCGAAGCTCTCGGAACCGCCAATCCGAAAAAGGCGTACTTGTTCCTCCGGTTCCACCGAATGGATGGCTATATTCCTCCGCTCGGACCGTTCACAGCAAAACACCCGGAACTCGTAGAAAAAGTTTCCTACGATTACTTTCACGTTGATCATGGCTCCGTACTTGAAGATTTTCTGCTTACCGCTGCGCATGAAGCGCCTCTAGATGACAAAAAACTGATTGAATCAATTCTTCAGTATATTGAGAAGCTGGACAATGTGTATGGAAATAACGTATTGAAAAAAGCTCTTACTACTTTTTCCCGTCGCCTGAAAAAAGAACAGGATATATCAATGAGAGAATGGCTAAGTGATGTAACAGCTGACAGAACACTGAAAAAATCTGTTGTACAGGCTCTGAAAAAAGCTTAAGATCCAGATGTTATGGAAAACAGTTAAATAAAAAGCAGCTCCCATAATGGGAATGACGGTTTTATCCAAAAAGCCTGTCAGGCATCAGCCTGACAGGCTTTTC